>CAIOLW010000328.1 GCA_903859215.1 uncultured bacterium
GCTCGGGCGCCGCGACGGCGCGCCGCAGGTGCGCTGGCACGACGGCCGCACGGGCGAGCCGCGCGAAGGCGGCGGCGCATGAGGCTCGCGGTCGTCGGCAGCCGCATCCTGATCAGCCGCGTCGGCCAGGTCGCCGCGAACGCCGCGGTCGTCGTGCTCGTCGCGCAGCGACTGGGCCCGACCGGGCAGGGACACTACAGCCTGACGTTGGCCGTCACGCTGCTGGCCGCATCGCTGCTCGGCGGCGGCATGGGGCTGGCCGCGGTGCCGGCCTTGCGCCAGGGGCGGCTGCGGCCGCAGCGCCTCATGCGCGCGCAGGCGGTCTGGATGGGGCTGATGCTGGTGGTGCTGGCGGCGGTCGCTTCGCTCGCCGCGATGGCCGGGGCCGCCCAGGCGTGGCTCGGGTTGCACCTGGGCTGGACGCCCGGCATGGCGCGCCTGGCGGCGCTCGGCGCGTTCGGCATGCTCGGCTTCGAGATCTTCAGCTACAACCTGTTGGCGCGCGGGCGACTGGTCGTCGGTTCGACGGTCAACGGCGCGCGCGCGATGGCGCACCTGGTGCTGGCGGCGGCGCTGGCCTTCACGGGCCGGTTGACGCTGGGCACCGCCGTGGCGGCGTTCGCGATCGCGCAGCTGGGCGGCCTCGTGGCGATCTCCGTCGTCGCGCTGCGTGACCTGCGCCGCGCAGCGCCGGCTCCGGCGGCCGACGCGTCCGCGGCAACGTTGCCGGTGGCGGTGCCTGACAGCGTCGTGCCCGACGATCTCGACCGTCGCTCCCTGTGGCGCCTGATGGCGTTCAACCTGCGGCACGGCGCGCTCGGCCAGTTGTCGGCCGTCGCCTACTTCCTGCTGCTGCGCCTGGACCAGGGATTGCTTGAGCACTTCCGCGGCGCCGCCGAGGTGGGCATCTACTCGCTGGCGGTCTACGTGGGCGAGATGCTGTGGCTGCTGCCTGGGGCGCTCACGCCGGTGCTCGTGCACACGTCGGCAGCTTCGTCATCGGATATGCACCGCGACCGCACCGCCGCGCGCGCCGTGCGCCTGGGCGTGGGGCTGACGGTGATCGCGGGCCTGCCGCTGTACCTGCTGGCCAAGCCGCTGCTGGCGCTCGCCGGCGGCGGCCAGTACGCAGCGTCGGGCGACTCGCTGCGCGCGCTGCTGCCCGGCATCATCGCGTTCGCGCCGGGCGTCGTGCTCGCGGGCGACTTCATCGGCCGCGGCCGTCCGCACTGGAACACGCAGGCCAGCGTGCTGACGGTGATCATCAACGTCGTGGCCGCCCTGCTCCTGATCCCCGCGCACGGCGCCGTCGGCGCCGCCTGGGCCAGTTCGCTGGCCTACGCCTGCGGTTCTGTCGTGATGCTGTGGCGGTTCCGGCGGGCCACCGGGATGTCCCTGCGCGGCCTGGTCCTGGGCCGCCATCGCCGGCAATTGCCCTCCTGACCCGACGCGACGCCGTTTCCCGCCTTTCCTGACCGCCACGGGCCCTTCGGGGCCCTTCTTCATGTGCGCATCCTGCCGCAAATCAGGGGGTTGTGGAGTTATCCACAAGTATCTCCGGAGCACCAAAAAATACCCGATTGACAGGGCTGGTGGGGGCGGATTATTGTGCCGCGGTGACCTGTGGGGAAAAAAGGTGACTCGCGGTGATTTCGGAGGTTGATGGCGGGGGCCGACGGATCGGCGACAGAGGGACAGGAGGTCCCACAACCCGCCATCAACCCACCTCTCATGATCGAACCGGGGACTGACGGCCGCCGGAGGCCGAACCAGGGGATGCGCACGGTGGACTTCACGCCGACGACAGCTGCCGACGAGGCCTTCGCCTTCACCTTCCACGGGTCGTACACCCGTGCGGTGGACGGCAAGGGCCGGTTCGCGCTGCCGTTCCGCCTGCGGCAGGCCGGCGCCGACCAGTCCGAAGAGAAGTACATGGTGTCGCGCGGCGCGGACGGGACGCTGAGCCTGCAGCCGTACGACATCTGGGTCGCGAACTTCAACCGCCTGCGGAAGCAGCCGCCCAGCCAGAAGCTGCGTGACTACCTGCGGCGGATGTCGGCCAACAGTTCCCAGGTCGCGGTCGATGCGCAGGGACGCGTCGCGATCGCCCCGGAGCGGCTGGCCGAGTTCGGCATCGACAAGAAGATCACGGTGCTGGGCGTCGGGTCGTACATGGAGCTGTGGTCGCCCGAGGCGCTGGCCGCGCGCGACGAGCAGCAGGACGGCGATGCGGCGTTCGACGACGAGTTCTTCCGCTGACCCGGGGTCAGCGGACGAAAACCGGCGGCAGGGAGGCCGGCCGGGCACAGCCGGGCGAAGGGGGCGCCGAAGGATCGGCGCCCGCCCGGCGACCAGATCCAACAGCGGGCCAGGGCACACGGAAGATCGAGCGGAGCAGGGCACACGACACGCGCTGGAAGGCCCACGGACGGGCCACGAAGAGGGAAGGATCCCGTGACACCGAGAGAGCTGGCCCGGACGTCCCCCTGGCAGGAGGCCGCCGGCACCCATACGGAGATCGAGATCAGACAGCTTGACCGGACTGTCCGGGTCTCTCTCTCGGGTATCCTCGACCGCGACGGCGTCGAACGGCTGATCAGCCGCGTGACGCCGCGCCTGGACCGCCGCGGCTTCCGCATCATCCTGGACGGCACGCGGCTGACCCACCTCGACTACCGCGCCACCGGTGCGCTCATCGCCTGGAACCGCCGGCTCGGCGCGTTCCGCCACACGCTGTACCTGCACGGCTGGAGCGAATACCTGAAGGCGATCGTGGTCATGGAAGACTGGGATCGCGAGTTGGGCGCCACGCCGGCGGCGATGACCGCCTGGCGACAGCCGGCCGGAGCGCGCTCCGACTTCATGCCATGATCGCCGCCCCGCACGTCCCGGTGCTGCGCGAGGAGACCCTGGGTCTCCTCGCGGCGGGCCCGGGCCGTCGCATCATCGACGGCACCTTCGGATTCGGCGGGCACGCGTCCGGCCTCCTCGAGGCCGGCGCCGACGTTCTGGGGGTCGACCTGGACGCCGTCGCGCAGGCTGCCTGCCGCGAGCTGGCCGGCCGCCAGCCGTGCCTGCGCTGCCACCACGGCTCGTTCCGCGACCTGCCTGCCGCGCTCGCGGGCGCGGGCTGGGACGCCGCGGACGGCCTGCTGCTGGACCTGGGCGTCAGTTCGCGGCAGCTGGACGATCCCGCCAAGGGCTTCAGCTACCGCGCCGACGGCCCGCTGGACCTGCGCTTCGACCAGACGCGCGGGGACACCGCCGCCGACCTGCTCGCCTCGCTGGACGAGGCCGCCATCGCCGACCTGGTGTGGAAGTGGGGCGAGGAACGCGGCAGCCGCCGGATCGCGCGCGAACTCGTTCGTCGCCGCATCGAGGCGCCGATCGCGACCACGACCCAGGTGCGCGAGGCCGTGCAGGCGTCGCTGCCGCGCGGCGTCAAGCCCGAGCCCGTGCTCAGCCGCGTGTTCCAGGCGCTGCGCATCGCGGTCAACGACGAACTGGGCTCACTGGCCGACGTGCTGGCCTCCCTCGAGCGCGTGCTGCGCCCGGGCGGGCGGCTGGTCGTCATTTCGTACCACTCGCTCGAGGACCGGCTCGTCAAGCGGTTCATCGACCGGGAACGGCGCGACTGCGTGTGCCAGCCGGACACGCCGATCTGCGTCTGCGGCCACCACGCGTGGCTGCGCCCGCTGACCCGCGGCGCGGTCGTCGCCTCGGCGGCGGAACAGAACGTCAACGCGCGGTCGCGCAGCGCGAAGCTGCGGGCCGCCGAGATCATCTGAAGAGAACGCAACCAGCCTGGGCGCCCGCGGCCCTGCAAGGAGACAGCATGCGCAGAGGTTCCGGATTCTCGCTGGCTCCCGTCGGTTCCCTGGCCGCCCGCCAGGGGGCGACCATGGCCCGTCGCCGTCGCGTCATGCGGGGGCGAAAGGGCCTGGTCGCCCTGGGTATTCTTTCGCTGGGATTCGTGCTCGCGGCGGCGATCCACGTCTCCAACGAGGTGACGACGCTGCGCCGCCACATCGCGTCGCTCGAGGCGCTGCGTCGCTGCGCCGACGCCGAGGGCGCGATGCTGCTGGCCGACTGGAACAACCAGACCTCGCTGCCGGTCATCACGCACCGCGCGCAGGAGGAACTGGGCCTGGAGGTCGCGACCGATCCCGGGCTGACGCTGATCGCGGTCCGCCAGGAGTCGGGCCGGCCGCAGAGCCGCGTCCACCGCATCCTCGGCAACTTCGGCGCCGGCAGCGCCATGGCGGCCGAACCGTCGCGCGAGACGACCGAAAACGCGATGATCTCGCTTGAGCCCGTCCGCCACGAGTCGAAGGAGCGCCCGTGACGCAGCAGGAATCGGCCAAGGTCGGCGACCGCCGGCTGCGCATCGTCCGCATCATCGTGCTCGGTTTCGGCATCCTGCTCGCCGCCCGCGTCGTGCAGGTGCAGGTCGTCGAGCACGAGGAGTGGCTCACGCGCGCGAACAACCAGTGGTCGCGTGAAGTCACGATCGACCCCGAGCGCGGCAACATCTACGACCGCAACGGGCGCCCGCTGGCCGTGTCGGTCACGACGACCGCCGTCGGCGTCGCGAAGAAGCTCATGGACGACGACCCGCAGCTGATCGCCGACCTGGCGCGCGTGCTCGAACGCCCCGAGGCCGAGCTTCGGCAGGCGATCGCCGCCTCCACGTCGAAGCACGTGGTGCTGGCCCGCGACGTCGTCCTGAAGGCCGAACAGCGCGCGCGCCTGCGCCGCTGGTCCGCCATCACGATGGACGACTACTGCAAGCGCTACTACCCGACCGACGGCATGGCCGCCAGCCTGGTCGGCTTCTACCGCCAGGACCCCGACGCCACGCGCGCGACGGGCCTCGAGGCGAGCCTGGAGAAGTACCTGGCCGGCAAGCCGGGCCTGGCGAAGGAGATCCAGACGGCGCGGCCGGGCGAAAAGCTGGGGCGCGTCATCCTCAAGCAGGCCGTGCACGGGCGCAACCTGATGCTGACGCTGGACGCCGACGTGCAGCAGATCTGCGAGCAGCGCCTGCTCGAGGCCGTGGCCGCGACCGGCTCCAAGGGCGGCTCGGTGCTCGTGCTGGACCCGGCCACCGGCGACGTCCTGGGCGCGGCCAGCTACCCGCTGATGGCCACGCGCGCGGACAACCACGAGGATGCGGCGGTCTGGAACAACCGCAACTTCACGACGCAGTTCGAGCCCGGCTCGCTGTTCAAGGTCTTCAGCGGCGCCGCGCTGCTGCACAGCGGCGCCATCGACACGATGACCGTCATCGATTGCGACAACAACTCGGGCTCGCCGTACGGCATCTCGAACGACAAGAACCACAACTACGGCCGCCTGCGGTTCGCGGGCGCGCTGTCGGTCTCGAGCAACGTCTACTTCGCCAAGGCCGCCATGAAGCTGCCGGGCGAGAAGCTCTTCGGCGAACTGTCGTCCCTCGGCTTCGGCGAGCGCACGGCGTTCCCCTACAAGGCGCAGCCGCGCGGCAGCCTCCGCAAGGCCGACCAGTGGAACGGCGCGGACAAGCCCTGCATCGCGATCGGGCAGGGCGTGTCGGCGACGGCAATCCAGCTGGGCATGGCGCTGTGCGCGGTGGCCAACGGCGGCACGCTGTACGCGCCGCGTTGCGTGAAGGAAATCAGCAGCCGGGAGGGCGGGGCCATCGAAGAGGTCCAGCCGGTGGCCGTCCGCCGGGTGATGGCCCCGCCCCTGGCTGAAACGCTGCGCGCGGCGATGGCCCGCGTGGTCCACGAGGGCACGGGCAAGCTGACCGAACTCGATTGGATCGCCAGCGGCGGCAAGACCGGCACGGCGCAGAAGAGCCGCGACGGCCACGGCTACACCGCGGGCGCCTACATGGCGAGCTTCGGCGGCATGGCGCCGATCAACGACCCGCGCCTGGTGATCCTGGTCGTGCTCGACGAGCCGGACTGGTCGCACCACTACGCCTCGCAGAGCGCGGTGCCCCTGTACCGCGACGTGCTCGGCGAGATCCGCCGCTGCACCAACCTGCTGAGCGACGTGCCCGGCGGCCGCACCGGCGTGGTCACGTGCCGCGACACGCTGCAGCTGGTCGAGGTGCCCGATGTCCTGTACCTGCGCGGCGCGCACGCGGACCAGCGCTTGGCCTCGGCGGGCCTGCGCTGCAAGGTCGACGGGCGCACCGGCGTCGTTGTCGGGCAGGTGCCCGCCGCCGGTACCCGCTGCGAGGGCGGCTCGACCGTGCTGGTGACCATCGCCGACCGCAACGCCGTAGCCGACGCAGCGCCTGCGGGCGAGCAGTGCCCGGACTTCACGGGCAAGAGCAACCGCGAGATCCGCAGCCTGGCCGCGCGACTGAACCTGCCGGTGATCATCAACGGCGTGGGTTACGCCAGCGCCCAGGACGTGCTCCCGGGAGGGCCCCGCCCCGCCGGGCCGGTCACGATCACGATGGAGTCGACGTGGAATTGACCCTGGCCGCACTGTGTCGCGACCTGCCGGGCCTGGACGCGCAAGCGGCAGGCCCGGCGCCGGTCACGAAGGTGACCGCCGACTCGCGCGAGGCGGGCCCCGGCGTCGTCTTCGTGGCCGTGCGCGGCTCGAGCGGCGACGGCCACGCATTCGCAGCGAAGGCGCTGGCGGCCGGTTGCCCGGCCGTCGTCGTCGAGGACCGAGCCGCCGTTCCGGGCGGCGATCCCGCGCGCGTCCTGGTCGCCGCCGACACGCGCCCGCTGCCCGCCCTGCTGGCGCGGCGTCTGGCCGGCGAACCGGACCGCCACCTGTGCACGGCGGCCGTCACCGGCACCAACGGCAAGACGACCACCGCCTTCCTGCTGCGCGCGCTGCTGGGCGCGTTGCGCGGTCGCTGCGGGCTGGTGGGGACGATCGAATACGACGACGGGAGCGCGAGCGTTCCCGCGCCGCTGACCACCCCGGGTGGACCGGTATTCTTCGACCTGCTCGGCCGCATGGTGGCCAACGGCTGCCGCGGCGTGGCGATGGAGCTGTCGTCGCACGCGCTGGACCAGGAACGCACCGCGGGCCTGGAACTGGACGTCGCGGTGATGACGAACCTCGGTCGCGACCACCTGGACTACCACCACGACCTTGCGCAGTACCTGCAGGCCAAGGCGCGCATCGTCGACCTGCTGCGCCCGGCCGGCGCGGGCCGGCCCGGCGGCGCCGTGGTCATCAACCGGCAGGACGAGCTCCTGCGCACGGTCGACGTGAAGGGGCGCCGCACCGTGGGGTTTGCCGCCGACCCGCGCCTGCCCGCCTGCGACGCGCAGCTGCGCGTGACGGCGGCGGCGCTGAGCATGGACGGCACGCACCTGGACCTGGAGTGGGAGGGCCGCGCGCTGGCGCTGGACAGTCCGCTGGTGGGCCGCTTCAACGTGGAGAACCTGACGGCCGCGCTCGCGGCGGGCCTGGCGCTGGGCCACGAGCCGCAGGCCTGCTGCGCCGCGCTGGCCGGCGTGCCGCAGGTGCCCGGCCGGCTCGAACGCCTGCCCCTGCCGAACGGCGCGATCGCCGTCGTCGACTACGCGCACACGCACGACGCCCTGGCCGCCGTGCTGGGCGCCTGCCGCGAACTGACCGACGGCCGCCTGCTGGCCGTGTTCGGCTGCGGCGGCGACCGAGATCGCGGCAAGCGGCCGCTGATGGGGGCGGTCGTGGCGCACGACGCGGACCTGGCCTGGATCACCTCGGACAACCCGCGCAGCGAGGACCCGCCGTCGATCTGCGCGCAGATCGCCGAGGGCTTCGCCGCCCAGCCCGACCCGCGTGCCCGCGAAAGCCGCATCGTCGTCGACCGGCGCAGCGCCATCGGCGAGGCGCTCGCAGCCGCGCGCCCCGGCGACATCGTCGTCATCGCGGGCAAGGGTCACGAGGACTACCAGCTGATCGGCGCGCAGCGCCTGGACTTCGACGACCGCCAGGTGGTCCGCGAATGGGTGGAGGCGAATCGCTGATGGAAACGGGCCGGGGCATGCTCCTGACCGAGGCGGCGACGACGCTCGCGGGCGCCGGGCTCCTCGACGGCGTTCTGCAGGGCGGGGCCGCCGGCCTGGCGCCGGTGGCGCAGCCGGCTCCAGGAACCTGCTTTGCCGGCGCCTCGCTCGATTCGCGCGGCCTGAGCCGGGGGCAGTTGTTCGTCGCGCTGCGCGGCGAGAACGTCGACGGTCGGCAGTACGCGCCCGGCGCGGCGGCCGCCGGCCACTGGGTGCTCACGCGGGCCTGGGACGGCGATGGCCCGGATCCTTTAACAGGAGCGCCCGCGCCCGCGACGGTCGGCGTGCTCCTGTCCCGTGACCCGGACGCGGCGCTGGCCGTGCTGGCGGCGGCGCACCGCGCGCGCCTGACGCAGGTGCGCGTGGTCGGCGTCACCGGCACCAACGGCAAGACCACGACGAAGGACTTCCTGCGCGCGGCGCTGTCGGGCGCAGGCCCCGTGGACGCGACGACGGGCAACCTCAACAACCGCCTGGGCGTGCCGCTGACGCTGCTCGGCCTCGGCGGCGACCTGGCCTACGCGGTGATCGAGATGGGGGCCTCGGCCGTCGGCGACATCGCGCGGCTGGCCGCGCTGGCGCGGCCGCACGTGGGCATCATCACCAACGCCTCGCCGGCGCACCTGGCCGAGTTCGGCTCGCTGGACGGGATCATCCAGGGCAAGGGCGAGATGCTCGACGCGCTGCCGCCGGACGGCACGGCCGTGCTCAACGCCGACAGCCCGGGCTTCGACCGCTGG
Source organism: uncultured bacterium (assembly GCA_903859215.1). GTDB lineage: Bacteria > Krumholzibacteriota > Krumholzibacteriia > LZORAL124-64-63 > LZORAL124-64-63 > CAINDZ01. Next base: position 8,753 of record CAIOLW010000328.1, read on the forward strand.
CTGGCGCGGGCGCGCTGCCGCGTCGTGAGCGTGGGCAAGGGCGCGGGCGACCACCGCTGGACGTGGCGGTCGGGCGGGCCCGACGAGCCCAGCGAACTGGTCCTGGACGGGCAATCGTGGCCGGTGCCGCTGCCCGGCGAGCACAACGGCGCCAACCTTGCGGCGGCCGTCCTGGCGGCCCGCGCCGCCGGCGCCGCCGATGGAGCCATCGCCCGCGGGCTCAGCGGGTTCCAGGGCTCGCCGCACCGCGCCGTGTTGCTGCGCATCGGCGGCCGCACCGTGCTGGACGACGCCTACAACGCCAACCCCGGGAGCATGGCCGCGGCCGCGCGCGCGCTGATGGCGCTGCCGGGCGGGGGCCGGACAGTGGCCGTGCTCGGGAAGATGGCCGAGCTGGGACCCGACGCCGAGGATATCCACCGCCAGACCGGGATGCGCGTCCGGGAGGCCGGCGTCGAAATGCTGGTCGTCGTCGGGGAAAATGCGCGCGGGCTCCGTGAAGGCTTTGACGCGGCGGGCGGAGTCGGGCATTATTGCGCATCCGTCGAAGAGGCCGCAGTGCTGCTGGCGGAGATCACGGCGCCGGGCGATCGCCTTCTGGTGAAGGGTTCGCGCAGCGCCGGCATGGAGCGGCTGTTGGGACTGCTGGAAGCGTCCTGCGGCTGAGGCCGGACTTTCGGGCAAGGAAGCCATGTTCTATCATCTGCTGTATCCGCTGCACCAGTACTGGTCGGCGTTCAACGTCTTCAAGTACATCACCTTCCGCTCGGCGTACGCCACGGTCACGGCGCTCCTCATCTGCTTCCTGCTGGGCAACTGGGTCATCCGGCGCCTGACCGCATTGCAACTCGGCGAAGAGATCCGCTCGGACGGCCCGGCCTCGCACCAGAAGAAGAAGGGCACGCCGACGATGGGCGGCGTGCTCGTCCTGGCGGCGATCGTCATCCCGACGCTGCTGTGGGCCGACCTCAGCAACCGGTACGTGCTGCTGGCGCTGTTGAGCACGGTGTGGATGGGCACCATCGGTTTCATCGACGACTACCTGAAGGTCGTCAAGAAGCACCCCAAGGGGATGGTCGGCCGCTTCAAGCTGGTGGGGCAGATCAGCTACGGCCTGCTGTTGGGCATCGTGCTGCTGAAGACCGGCGGCGCCGACCCGCTGCTGACGCAGACCGCGGTGCCGTTCCTCAAGAACTTCTACATCAACTGGGGCCCGTTCTACATCCCGCTCGTCATCCTCGTGGTGACCGGAGCCAGCAACGCGGTCAACCTGACCGACGGGCTGGACGGCCTGGCGATCGGCCTGAGCGCGCTGGCCTTCGCCGCCTACGCCATCCTGTCGTACCTGAGCGGCCACGTCGCCTTCGCCCAGTACCTCAACGCGCCGTACCTGCCGCACGCCGGCGAGCTGACGGTGTACTGCGCCGCGGTGGTCGGCGCCTCGCTCGGGTTCCTGTGGTTCAACGCGCACCCGGCCCGCGTGTTCATGGGCGACACGGGCAGCCTGGCGCTGGGCGGCGCCCTGGGCACCGTCGCCATCCTGACCAAGCGCGAGTTCCTGCTTGTCGTGCTCGGCGGCATGTTCGTGGTCGAGGCCATCTCCGTGATGGCGCAGGTGCTGTATTTCAAGCGCACCGGCGGCAAGCGGCTGTTCCGCATGGCGCCGCTGCACCACCACTTCGAGCTGGCGGGCTGGTCCGAGACGCAGGTCGTCGTGCGGTTCTGGATCGTGGGCATCCTGATGCTGCTGGTGGGCATGTCGTCGATCAAGCTGCAGTAGGCGGCCCGTGGATGGGCGGCCGGGAGAGCGCATGCGGCTGGAAGGCAAGCGTTGCTGGGTGATCGGTCTGGCGCGCAGCGGTTGCGCCGCCGGCGCCCTGCTGCGCCGCCACGGCGCCGCCGCGCTGGGCCTGGACGACAGCGACCCGGCGGCGCTGGCCGCGCGCTGGGAGCGCGAGGGCCTGGCCGCGACCGCGCGCGCATGCTTCGACGAGGTGCTCGACTCGGGTCGCGCCCCGTCCGGCGCCTGGGCCACGCCCGACCTGGTCATCATCAGCCCCGGCGTGCCGGGCACGCACCCGCGCCTGGCCGCGCTGCCGGCCGGGGTGCCGGTCATCGGCGAGCTGGAACTGGGCGCGCGCTTCTGCCGCGCCACGTCGGCGGCCATCACCGGCACGAACGGCAAGTCGACGACGACCGAGCTGCTGGCGCACCTGGTGCGCGCGGCGGGCCGGCGCGGCGAGGCGCTCGGCAACGTCGGCCGCCCGCTGTGCCTGGTGGCCGAGGAACTGGAGCCGGGCGACGTCGCCGTGCTGGAGGTCAGCAGCTTCCAGCTCGAGAGCGTCGAGACGTTCCGGCCGCGCGTGGGGGCGGTGCTGAACCTGGCGCCGGACCACCTGGACCGCTACCCGGACCTGGCCTCGTACTACGCCGCGAAGCAGCGCCTGGCCGGGCTGCTGCCGCCCGAGGGACTCTTCGTCACCTGGACGCGCTGCCCCGAGGCGATGGCGTGGCCGACGGCGGCGGGCCGCCTGTGGTATGGTGACGAAGCCGGCGGCGCGGGCGTTTTCTTCCGCGACGGGGTGCTGTGGGCCGGCCGCGACGTGAAGTCGGCGGCGCCGGTGCTGCCGGAGGGCGAACTGGCGCAGCGGTCGCCGACCAACCGGCTCAACGCGCTGGCCGCCGTCGCGATGGGCCTGGGCCTGGACCTGCCGCCAGCGGCGATGGCCGAGGGCCTGCGCACCTTCGCGGGCCTGGCCGACCGCCACGAACTGGTGGCCGTGCGCGGCGGCGTGCGGTTCGTCAACGACACGAAGGCGACCAACGTGCACGCGGTGTGCGCCGGCCTGGCCGATCACCACGGGCAGGTCGTCCTGATCGCCGGCGGCAGCGGCAAGGGCGAGGACTACGCCCCGCTGCGCGAAGTGATGGGTTCGGTGCGGCACGTCGTGCTGATCGGCGCGGAAGGACCCGCGATCGGTCGCGCGCTGGCGGGGACCGTCCCGCTGAGCGAGGCCGCCGACATGGACCAGGCCGTCGCGCTGGCTGCGCGGCTGGCCGAGCCCGACGCGACCGTGCTGCTGAGCCCGGCGTGCGCGAGCTTCGACATGTTCGCCAACTACAAGGCCCGCGGCGCGGCTTTCGCGGCCGCGGCGCTCAAGGCAGGAGGCCGGCGCCCCTAGGTCAACGACGTTGGGGCGCTGCCCGGGCCGCGGCTGGTCCGGGATCAACACGACCATGGAGGGTCGCATGTACCGCACGTTCCGTGAAGTGATCGGCGTGTTCGAGGGCTCCGATCGCTGGCTCATCATCTCGACCGGTTTCCTGCTCTTCCTGGGCGTCTTCGTCGTGTACGGCGCCGGCAGCTACAACCGGCAGGCGTTGCACTCGCCGCTGGGCGAGCATTTCATCGTCTTCAAGCACCTGATGATGATCGGCCTTGGCGGTGCGCTGATGCTGGTGCTCGCGCACATCGATTACCGCCTGTGGCGCCACCCCTGGATCAACCGCTCGGCGCTCGGGCTGACGTACATGCTGGTGGCGATGACGCTGGTCACCGGTCGCCACGACGCCGACGGCAACGCCGAGATCAACCGCTGGGTGAGCATCTTCGGGTTCTCCGTGCAGCCGGTCGAGATGGCGAAGCTGGCGCTCGTGATGTACATGGCCGACCGCCTGGCCTCGAGCCGCGCGGGGGCGCGCAACGTGGGGCGCCCGCTGCTGATCACCCTGGCGGCGGGGCCGTTGCTGCTGATGGTCCTGTTGGCCCTGCAGCCGAACTACGGCAACGTGATGGTCGTGGCCGGCGTCACCGTCCTGCTGCTCTTCGTCACCGCCACGGCGGACCGGTGGCTGCGGTGGCTGATGATGGGCGCGCCCGTGGCCGTCGGCCTGGGCTACCTGGTCATCCCGAAGATCCACAACCGCATCAACCAGCTCTTCGCCGGCTTCCACGGCGGCTCGTTCGGCCACCAGGTGGACCAGTCGCTCATCGGCCTCGGCGCCGGCGGCGCGCGCGGCCTGGGCGTGGGGCAGAGCCACAACAAGTTCGCGTTCCTGCCCGAGGCGCACACCGATTTCATCTACTCGGTGCTCGGCGAGGAAATGGGCCTGGTCGGCTCGCTGGGTGTCATCGTGCTCTTGATGATCTTCGTCTGGCGCGGCCTGGTCATCGCGCAGCGCGCCCCTGATTCGTTCGGCCGCGCGCTGGCCGCCGGCCTGACGGGCGGCCTGGCGATCTACGGCATCACCAACCTGGCGATGGTCACCGGCCTGTTCCCGGTGGTCGGAGTGCCGCTGCCGTTCGTCAGTTTCGGCGGCACGGCGATGCTGGCCTCGCTGGCCTCGATCGGCCTGCTGCTCAGCATCGACCGCAGCAGCCAGTCGTACCTGGTCTACAAGCGGCGCTGGACGCGCGGCGGCGGCGCCGCATGAAGAGCGGGCGCCTGCGCATCCTGCTGACGGGCGGCGGCACCGGTGGACACGTTTACCCGGGCCTGGCCGTGGCCGAGCAGTTGCGCAAGCTGGCGCCCGAGTCCGACATCCGGTTCATCGGCACGCGCCGCGGCCTGGAGGCGACGCTGGTGCCGCGCGCGGGCTGGCCGTTCACTGCCGTGGCCGCTTCGGGCTTCCGCGGCCTGGGGCTGGTGGCGCGGCTGCGCTTTCTGGTAAACTTCGCGCTCGGCGGCCTGGAATCCCTGGGGCTGCTGCTGCGCTGGCGCCCGGACGTCGTGCTGGGCACCGGCGGCTACGTGAGCGCGCCGGTCATCGCGGCGGCGCGCCTGCTCTGCATCACCTGCGCGGTGCAGGAACAGAACGCGATCCCCGGTTCGGTCAACCGGCTGGTCGGGCGCTGGGCGCGGCGCGCCTACCTGGGCTTCGCCGGCGCGGCGAAGTGGTTCCCGGCCGGTGTCTGCGTGGCCACCGGCAATCCCGTGCGCGGGGCGATGGCGACGGCGGGCCAGGTGACTACGGGCCAGGCGACTACGGGCACTTCGACCCGGCCGGCCCGCGATCCCGGTTCACCGGCGCGGCACGTGCTGGTCTTCGGCGGCAGCGGCGGGGCGTCGACGCTCAACCGCGCCGTCGCCGAGGCTGCGAAAGGCTGGGACGCGCGCCCGGGCCTGACGATGCTGGTGCAGACGGGGCCGCGCGACCACGCCGCGACGGCCGCCGCGGTGGCCGCTGCCGCGCCGTCGGGCACGCTGACGGTGGTCCCGTACATCGACGACATGGCCACCGAACTGGCGCGGGCCGACCTTGTGGTCTGCCGCGCCGGCGCGATGACGCTGGCCGAACTGCACTGCCTGGGCAAGCCCGCGGTGCTGGTGCCCTTCCCGCACGCGACGGACGACCACCAGGTGCGCAACGCGCGCGACTGCGAACAGGCCGGCGCCGCGGTGGTCCTGCTCGACGCCGAGTGCGACGGGCCGCGCCTGTCCGCGGTGGTCGAGTCCCTGCTGGGCGACCCGGCGCGCCTGGAGGCGCTGGGCCATGCGGCGCGCGGGCTGGGCCGGCCGCAGGCGGCGACGGTCATCGCGAGCGATCTCCTGGCGCTGGTCGGCCATCCCGCCGGCCGCGCCCAACCCGTCCTGACGCGGGGGTAAAGGCTTGTTCCGCAACACACGGCACATCCACCTGGTGGCCATCGGCGGCGTCGGCATGAGCGGCATCGCCGAGGTGCTGCTGAACCTCGGCTTCACCGTCAGCGGCAGCGACCTTCACGCCACGGCAACCACCGACCGCCTCGCGAAGCTGGGCGCGCGGATCGACATCGGCCACGCGCCGGGCAACGTCCGCGGCGCCGACGTCGTCGTGCGCTCGTCGGCGGTGACGGAGGCCAACTGCGAAGTGGTCGCCGCCCGCGCGGCGCGCCTGCCGGTCATCCGTCGGGCCGAGATGCTGGCCGAACTGATGCGCCTCAAGCACGGCATCGCCGTCGCCGGCAGCCACGGCAAGACGACGACCACGACGCTGGTGGCCGCGGTGCTCGAGGCCGGCGGGCTGGACCCGACGGTGATCGTCGGCGGCAAGATCCGCGCGATGGGCACGGGCGCCGTGCTGGGCGCCGGGCCGCACCTGGTGGCCGAGGCCGACGAAAGCGACGGCTCGTTCCTGCACCTGACTCCCACGGTGGCGGTCGTGACCAACATCGACCTCGAGCACGTCGATCACTATCCCGACCTCGAGACGTTGACCGCCACGTTCCACGAGTTCCTGCGGCGCGTGCCGTTCTACGGCGCCTGCGTCGTGTGCGTGGACGACCCGCAGGTGCGCGCGCTGCTGCCGCTCCTGGAGCGCAAGACGATCACCTACGGGTTGTCGCGCGAGGCCGAGGTGCGCGCCGACCCCGGCACCATCGTCGAGGACGCCGACGGCCAGGAGTCCGTCGTCTGGGCGTTCGGCCGCGAACTGGGCCCGCTGCGCCTGAAGCTGCGCGGCCGGCACAACCTGCAAAACGCGCTGGCTGCCGTCGCGGTGGGCCTCGAACTGGAGATCCCGTTCGCGCGCATCGCGCAGGGGCTCGAAGGCAGCCGCGGCGTGGGCCGCCGCTGCGAGGAATACGGCGAGCACGGCGGCGTGCTCGTGATCGACGACTACGGCCACCACCCGACCGAGATCGGGGCCGTCATGGCCGTGGCCCGCGGCTTCGGGCGGCCGGTGTCCGTGCTGTTCCAGCCGCACCGCTACTCGCGCACCGAGCGCTTCGTGCGCGAGTTCGCCGACGCCTTGTCCGGCGCCGACGCCGTCGGCCTGCTTCCCGTGTACGCGGCCGGCGAGGAGCCTCGCCCCGGGGGCGACAGCGCCTCCATCGCCGGGCACCTGCAGGCCAAGGGCCGCACCGTCGACCTGTTGGACGGGCACGGCGACATCGCCGCCTGGCTCGACCGCCGCGCGGCTGCCGGCTCTCTCGTCATGACCCTCGGCGCCGGCGACATCGGCCGGCAGGTCGAGGGCGTCTGCCGGCACCTGGACGCGCGCGTGGCGCCCACCCGGAAAGGGCGTTCGTGAGCTTTGGCGTCCCCGATCCGGAACCGGGCCGCCCGGTGCTGCGCCCCGGCCCCAGGCGGGACGCGGTCTTCGCCGTGCGCCGCAAGGCGCCGGCGCGGCGGCGATTCCCGTGGCGCCGGTGGCTGTTCTCCACGCTCGCGGTGCTGTTGCTTGGCGGCGGCGCCTGGGCGCTGACGCAGAGCGGCCTGTTCGCGGTCTCGCGCATCGGCACCGGGGCGTACCGGTTCACCGACGAGCACCGGTTGAAGGTCGCGCTGTCCCCGCTGCTGGGGCGCAACCTGTGGACGGTGGACCAGGCCGACCTGCAGGCCGCGGTCGTGAACCTGCCGTGGGTGCGCGAGGTGTACATGCAGCGGCGCTGGCCGCGCGGGATCGAAATCGAGCTGATCGAGTGGCGCCCGCTGCTGATCGTGGCCGAGCCGGGCGCGCCGCCCGAGTCCCCGACGCTGGTGCTGGTCGACGACGGGCGCGTGTTGCCGTTCCCGCCCGGGATGACGCCGCCGGCGCTGCCGGAACTGACCGGGGTCGTGGTCGAGCGCAGCGCGGGCGGGCCGGCCCGCCTGCCCGCGGAGATCGCGCCGTCGGTCCTGGAACTGGTGGATGCGTTCGAGTCGACGGGCATCGACGCGATCACGCCGGTGGATTTTGTCGTTGCCCGTCCCGACGGTTTCGGTATCGTCCTGGGCAAGGACGACCAGCAGGTGTGTTACGGCACGCTGCTGGTGGGCCGCGAGGACTTCGCCGCGCGCCTGTCCCGGTACCTGACCGCGCGCGAACACATCGAGCGCGACCTGGAGATCGACCTGCGATTCAAGGACCGCCTGACCGTCCGCCCGCGGCCGGTGCCCGAGGGCGAGGAAGGCGCTGACGGCGAGGCCGCCGACGGCGACAAGGCCGACGGGGCCAAATCCGACGGCGACAAATCCGACGGCGACAAGGCAGGGAGCGACAAGGCAGCCGGCGCAGACAAGTCCACGCTCAAGCCGGCTGATGGAAAAGCCGGGCCGGCGGCGACGGCAACGAAGCCGGCTGCGAAAGCCCCGGTCGTGAAAGCCGCGGCGCCGGCGACCAAGCCGGCAACCAAGCCGGCAACCAAGCCGGCGACCAAGCCGGCCACGACGAAGGCAGCGACGACCAAGCCGGCCCCGCCCGCGGCGGCCCCGAAGAAAGTCGCCCCGAAGAAGGCCGCCGTGAAGCCTGCCGCGAAGCCCGCGGCGAAGGCGAAGGCGAAGGCGGCCCCGAAGAAGGCCACGGCGACGAAGCCGGTCGAGCCGGCGAAGAAGACGGACGGGGCACGGAAGCCCGACACGGCGATGGACACGGACAACGCGGCCGGGATTTCCCGTCCGCACGGGACAAGCATGACCTCCGGCGCGACGCCCGTCGCCGCGACCGGCGCTGCGCAGTGAAGGAGCACGCATGAGCGATGGAAAGCTGATCGTCACCTGCGATTTCGGTACGACGATGTTCCGCGCATTGGTGACCGAGGTGGGAGAGAACGGTTCGTTCGAGGTGGTCGGTTTCGCCGAGGAGCCCGCGCAGGGCTTCCACGACGGTGATTTCGTCGACCTGAGTGCCGGCTCCGCCTGCATCACGCGCCTGATCGGCAAGCTGGAGGAGGCCACAGACATCTTCGTCAGCGGCTTCGTCCACAACATCAGCGGTTCGCACCTGCGCTCGGTGCGCGCGACGGCGCAACTGCCCATCGGCCCGGGCCCGCGCCCGATCCGCCAAGGGGATCTCGACGAGGCCCGCATGCGCGCCAGCACGATGGCGATCCCCTTCGATCACCAGATCCTGTCGGTGACGCCGGTGGAATACGCCGTCGACCGCGTGCGCGGCGTCGTCGATCCGCTCGGTCGCGTCGGCAGCCAGTTGGAGATGCAGGCGCACCTGATCACCGGCTCGCGCAGCGTGCTGCACAATATCGAGAACGCGATCGCCACCGCGAAATACAAGGCGCTCGGCGAGGAGGTCGACGTGCTGGCCACGGCCACCGCGCTGCTGTCCACGCGCGAACGCACCGACGGCGTCATGCTGATCGATGTCGGCGGCCACGCCACGAACTGGGCCGTCTACCGCAAGAACGCGATCCTCGCCTGCGGCACCGTCGCGCTCGGCGGCTGGCACCTGACCGGCGACCTTGCGCACGGCCTGCGCATCACGCGCGACGAGGCCGAGCAGGTCAAGCGCACGCGCGGCGTCGTGCTGCGCAGCCTGGTGGACCAGGTGCCCCTTGACGTGCTGTTCGACGAGCGGCGCCCGACCGAGACTCCCGGCCTGGTGGCGGCGGTCCTCGAGCCGCGCATGGAGGAGATTTTCGCCTGCGTGAAGGCCGATTTCGGCGACCCGCGCGAACTCGCGTCGCTGAAGGGGGGCGTCGTGCTGACCGGCGGCGGCAGCCGTTGCAAGGGCACCGACGGCCTGTGCGAAGAGGTCATGGACCTGCCGGTGCGGCGCGCCTACGTGCCCGCCTCGCTCAAGGGCGCCGACACGCTCCCGGACGGGCAGTGGGCGACGGCCCTGGGCCTCAGCCTGTGGCTGTCCCTGGGCGAGGGCGGCCGGCAGACCGGTGAGGAGGCGACCGGCCGCGGCGGCTGGCTCGGCCGGATCCGCGGGCGCTTCCGCAAGGCCCAGCCGGCTGCGGAGATGACCGCCGAAGCCTGAAATCAAAAAAATCCTTGAGGTCGGCGTTTTCGTGTGTTAAAGGATTGGCCAGTCGGACCTTCCGACCACCATTCCCGCAGCACCGGCGCCGGCCTATTCTTGTGCGCGGCAGAGGGATACCGCGTATGCGGCCCGCCGGATGCCATGACCCATCTCAAGGAGGAGGCGGGCGGTCATGATGTTTGAGTTCGCCGAGGAAAACGGGCTCCTGAATACCGATCGCCTGGCTGATATCAAGGTCGTGGGCGTCGGCGGGGCCGGCGGCAACGCGGTCGGCCGCATGATCGAGGCGGGACTGGTTGGCGTCGAATTCTTCGCGGTGAACACCGACCTCCAGGCCCTCCACGACTCCACCGCGCATCGCACCCTCCAGATCGGCGCCCAGCGCACGAAGGGCCTCGGCTCCGGCGGCAACCCGTCGGTCGGCCGCGCGGCCGCCGAAGAGGATCTCGAGCAGCTGCGTGACGCCCTTTCCGGCGCGGACATGGTCTTCGTCACCGCCGGCATGGGCGGCGGCACCGGCACCGGCGCGGCTCCCGTCATCGCGCGCGTGGCGCGCGAGCTCGGTGCGCTGACCGTCGCCATCGTCACCAAGCCCTTCCGCTTCGAAGCGTCGGTCCGGATGCAGCAGGCGCTTGCCGGCATCGAGGAACTGCGCCAGTCCGTCGACACCCTGATCATCATCCCGAACCAGCGCCTGCTGGAAGTGGTCCCCGCGGGCACGAGCATGCGCGAGGCGTTCCGCATTGCCGACAACGTGCTTTACGAGGCCACGCGCGGCATCTACGAGATCATCTCGCGCCACGACCACGTGAACCTCGACTTCGCGGATGTCCGCACCGTCATGAAGGACATGGGCCAGGCGATGATGGGCACCGGCCGCGCCGAGGGCGCGAACCGCGCCGTCGAGGCCGCGCGCCAGGCCATCAGCTCGCCGCTGCTCGAGAACGTCAACATCTACGGCAGCCGCGCGGTGCTGGTCAACGTGCTGGGCCGCGAGGTCGGCCTGCAGGACACCGCCGAGGCCATGGAGTTCATCCAGGACGCCGCCGGCCCGCAGGCGCACGTCATCTTCGGCTACGGCAACGACGAGTCGATGGGCGACATGCTCCAGCTGACGGTCATCGCCACGGGCTTCGACCCGGCGCAGACGAGCGAGGACGTCGCCGCGGCGCAGGCGCGCCTGGCCGCGTCGAACGCCGCCGCCGCGGACGCCGCCGCGGACGCGGACGCGAATGACGACCTGGCGCCCGTGGCCGAGGCCGAGGTCACGTGGATCGCCGACGGCGAAGACGTCGTCGACGACCTGCTCGACCATTTGGCCGAGGAGCAGGCCGCTGACCTGGTCGACGAGGCCTTCGACGAGGCCGCCGCCGCCGAGGCCGCGGCGATCGCCGCCGCCGAGGAGGAAGCGCGCCGCCGCGAGGAAGAGGAGCTGCTCGAACTCGAGGAGCAGCTGCGCGCGCTCGAGGAAGAGGAAGCCCTCGCCGCCGAGGAAGCGCGCCTGCTGGCCGCCGAAGAAGCCCGCATGGCCGCCGAGGCGGAAGAGGCGCGGCTGCGCGCCGAGGCCGAGGAAGCGCGTCGCCGGGAGCACGAAGAGGCGCTGCGCGCGGCCGGGGAAGCACGCCAGCGCGCCGAGCAGGAGGCCCGCGTGGCCGCCGAAGCGGCTGCGGCCGCCGAGGCCCGCCGCGCCGCGGCCGAAGAGGAGATCCGCCTGCGCGCCGAGCAGGACGCGATCGAGCGCGCCGACTACGAAGTCCGGCTGCGCGATGAGATGGAAGCCCGCGTCCGCGAGGAGCTCGAGGCGCGGTTGCGCCAGGAGTACGAGGCGCGCACCCGCGAAGAGCAGCGCCAGCGCGAGCTGGACTCGAGCGAGGCCCGCGATCTGGCTGCGCAGGAAGCCCGCCTGGCCGAGGATGAGGCCACAGTATGGGATGACGAGCCGGTGGACGACTTGTCTGACGATGTGCCCGACGACGTGACC
>CAIOLW010000329.1 GCA_903859215.1 uncultured bacterium
CAAGGCCCTCGGCGAGTTCAAGAAGCGGAACTGCGAAGTCATCGGCGTCAGCACCGACAGCCATTTCAGCCACCTGGCCTGGAAGAACACCAAGCCCGAGAACGGCGGCATCGGCAACGTGCAGTACCCGCTGGTCGCGGACTTCCAGAAGGTCATCAGCCAGGACTACGGCCTGCTGCTCGAGGGCGGCATGGCCCTGCGCGGCACGTTCCTGATCGACAAGGACGGCATCGTGCAGCACTGCACGGTCAACAACCTGGGCCTGGGCCGCAACATCGACGAGATGCTGCGCCTGGTCGATGCGCTGCAGCACCTCGAGGAGAACGGCGAGGTCTGCCCGGCGAACTGGAAGAAGGGCGACGAGGCGATGAAGCCTTCGGCCGAGGGCGTGGCTTCGTACCTGAAGAAGCACTCCTAGTCTTCGACGGGTGTAGCGACACCCACATGTAAAAGATCCCGCGCTGTCCCCACCCTTCGGGCTGTGGATTGCGCGGGATCGCTCATATGTGGGTGTCGCGGCACCGTCGGCGGAGTTGGGCGCGGGGAAGAGGCACGGGCCCCTCAGCGCGGGGTTGTGGCGGCCGCGTTGCGGGCGTAGAGGGCGATCTTCGTGGTGCCGTCGCCGAAGATGGCGACACGGGTGTAGCGGTCCAGGAACCACGGGGTGGTCGCAAGATCCTCGAGTTTCGGGAAAGGCGGCTGCTTGAAGATCACGTAGTCCGGTTCGTGGTGCGTGACGGGCCAGGCGAAGTCGCCGCCGCTGACGTGCACCGCCACTTCCGGGTTGACCAGGCCCAGCAGGTCCAGGACGGGACCCTTCTCGTAATAGTAGCCCAGCACGCCGATCTCGTTGCAGGCGACGACTGCGCCGGGCGCCGCGCGCTGGTTGAGCCAGGCCGCGGCCTCGCTGAAGAAACGGTACTTGTAGTGGCGGGGCTCATGCAGCGTGCGCGCCGCCTGGCCTGCGCCGGCGAATCCCAGATAGCCGACGGCCAGGACCGCCACGGACACACCGACGGTCCGGGAGCGCGCGAAGGCCCGCCCCACGAGCACGTCGAGGCCCATGGTGAACACGATCCCCATCCCGAGGGCCAGGGGCGCGTAGTACCACGGGTACGGCGCGGGCCGCAGCAGCAGGCCGTAGGCGACGAGGTAGGCGCCGATCCACAGCAGGACGAGCCAGCCGGCGCGGAAGTCCCGGTAGCGTCGGCCCGCCGCCACGGCCAGCGGCAGCGCGATCACGAACAGGACGAGCGTCGCGTCGCGGACAGTGACATGCCCCGGCCAGAGGTCGCGGAGCTGCGCCAGGAAGGCGAACCGACCACCCCAGGCGCCCGTGCCCGCCTGGCCGAGCTTGGCGACGACGGACGTCGGGACCATCGTCCCGAAATACGCGTAGCTGAACGCGAGCCAGGCCGCGATCAGGGCTGCGAAGATCGCGACACCATGCCAATCCGGGCGCCGGCGTTGCACGACCAGCCAGTCCAGCGACAGGAGGGCCGGGACGCAGGCGAGGTCAGGCCGCGCCAACACCGCGCACGCCGCCAGCGCCGCCGCCCCGCGCCCGCGCCCGTCCTGATGGCAGGCGATCGCGGCCATCCCGAACGCCAGCGCCGGCAACACGTCCATGCCGACACCGGTCCAGAACAGGGACACGGCCAGCATCACGAGCGGCGCCAGCATCGCCGCGTGGTCCCGGCCGGCGCGCGTGAAGAAGCGCGCGGCAAGCAGCGCCAGGACAGCCATCGAGGCGGCGCTGATGAGCGACCCCAGGACCGGCAGCGTCACGCCGGGCAGCCACCCGAAGAGGCGCTGCGCCGCGGCCAGCATCAACGTGTAGAGGGGGGACGTCGTGCCGAGGACGCGCTCGCCGGCGTTGAACACGTAGCCGCGGCCGGCGGCGATGTTGGCGGCGTAGCGGTAGAAGATGAAGGCATCATCGGTGGAGATCCGGCAGTAGGCCACCGCCTGGAACGCCAGCAGCAGCCAGAAGGCCGCGCGCACGGCGGCCGGCAGGACCTTTTCGAGCTTTCCCATGCCAGGGCACCCCTACTGCGGCCCGTTCGCCGTCCACCGGGCCAGGTCGAGCCGGTAGTCGGCGGGCCCCTTGCGATGCCGCTCGGCCTGCAGCGGGATGAAGTCACCGACGCGCGGCACCGGCGGGGGCAGCAGCACCTCGATGTCCGTGCTGTCGGGCGTGGCCACGAGCACCCGGGCCAGCGGTGCGCCGTCCTTGTCGCGGGCGACGTTCTCCGCGCGCACCTCGAGGCACAGCCCGAGCGCCTCGGGCTTCCCCTTGGGCGCCGAACCGTGGCTGCGCGTCAACAACACCCCCGGCACCACCGCCACCACAACGGCCAGAAGCACGACAACGCGTCGCGGCAGCTTCCGCTTCCGCCGCGCCGGCACGTCGTCCAGGTAACTGAGTTTATCCGCGTCGCCCATGCCCCCATCCTACCTTTCCTGTTGTGCGCCGTCACCCCACTTTTTGGCCCCACGGGCGAGTCCGCGACGCCCACCAAGCACTCGACCGCGACAAAGGAACAGGCGCCGCAAGCCCGCGACGTGTCAGCAGTCAGACACAAAGGAATCCCGGGCTATCCGCAGCGCCGAAGGCGCGAGGACTGCCCGGG
>CAIOLW010000330.1 GCA_903859215.1 uncultured bacterium
ACCTTCAGCGACATCCCGACGCGGTTGCCGTCGAACGAGAACTCGTCCATCAGCGGGTTGTCGAAGGCGGCCATCTGCGCCGCGGCATCACCGTGCTGGAACAGTTGCGAGTTGGACCACCAGGAACGCAGCGCAAGACGCGTGGATACGGACTGCGCCAATTGGACATTGAGTTCGCGCGCGCCCGCATCGCTGCGCGCCTCATCGACGTAAGCCTTCCAGCCCGCGCGCAGCGCCACGGTCACGCTGGTCCGTGTCGGAAGCGAACGCTGCAGGCGCGCGGTCAGCCAGGCCTTGCGCGCATCCTCGGACGACTGGTCCGGGTAGGTGCGCGCGGAGAGGTCGGCGCGCAACTGGGCGGTGAAGCCCGGCGTCAGGTAGTGCTTGGCGGTGACGTACGCCAGGGCGTCACGATAGTCGAACGGCGCGTAGAGGTCGGCGTTCATGCGCCAGGCGCCCGAGGCGCCGGCCTGCCAGCGCGTCCGCGCGCTGCGGGCGCCGGGAATCGTCTCGGCGCTGAGCGTGAGGTAGCCGTGGTTGAGGTCGGGGTTGTCCCTGAAGTTGAGCCGGCGCCCGTTGGCGGCGAAACGCCACGAAGGATTCGGCGACCAGGCCACCCAGCCCCGGCCGTCGGTGATGCCGTCGCTCGGCGACGGTTCGGTACCGAAGATGTTCTCGGTCCACACCTGCGTGGCCGATGCGCCGGCGCCCACACCGGCCATGGCGCCCAACGGCAACAACGCCACCAGCAGCGCCGCCGCCAGCAGTGTGCGTGCCGCGCGCGTGGTCACCGGTCGCTCCCGCCGAGAGGCCCGCAGGGCCAGCCGCCACCATGGTCGAAGCCGGAGTTGCCGCCGCCATTGCCGGGACCTCCGGTGGGCCCGCCACCCTGGCCCGATCGCGCGCGGTGATGTTGGAAGCCGCCGTCCTGGAACCAGCAACCGTCGGCCATCCCGTCGCCGTCGCTGTCGACGAACCGGTCGCCGCGACCGCGGCGCCCCTGGCTGGACGGGCGGTCGGCAAAGCCGTCGCCGTCCTCGTCCACCCAGCCGGCGCCGTCGAAGACGAATCCGAAACGGTCGCCATGCAGGCTGTCCCGGCCGTAGCCCACGCCGGTGATGTCGTTGCGGCCGTCGCCGTCCATGTCCAGCACGTTCTCGTCGCGGCCATCGCCGTCCGTATCGCGGAATGTGACTTCAAGGTCGTTGACGCCGTCACCATCGGCGTCGCGGTAGCGATCGTTCAGCTTGTCGCCGTCCGCATCGGCCCAGGCGAAGCGATGGGCGTACGCCTGACCGGTCACCTCGTTGGTGCCATCGCCGTCGGCATCGCAGAACAGGTCATGGCGCCCGTCGGCGTCGCGATCGACCCAGCCGATGGTCGCCAACGCGGGCGCCGGCGTCGCCACGTCCTGGGCCAACGCCGACGTCGCAGTCATGGTGCAAAGCAGCAGGATGATGAACTTCATGACCGCCTTCTCCTTGTCGGTGGGAAGGGCGGGGAAGCCTCGCCTTCTCCCCCGCCCACCCGTCATCATCGGAACGCAGCGTACGCGCAGGGTTGCATTGCGGTCCGGCTCCGTTCCTGTACACCGCTCTCGCGGGTACAGTGGTGAGCAAGCAAGTTCGCGGCCCGGCAATGGAAATTGTGTAACATGTTTATTTACATATGGATAAATCGCAATTCAACCCGTTGTGCATCGACCGGTTTCGACGATTCCGTCGAACCGCTCGACCGAACCGGCGTCCGGCGCGCACCCTACCAACCCCATTTCTGGAGCTTGTAGCGCAGGTTGCGCTCGCTCAGGCCGACGGCCCGCGCGGCCTGGCTCTGGTTGCCGCCGGCCGCATCGAGTGCCTCGCGGATCACGCGCTTCTCGATCTCTTCGAGATGGCCGACCAGGTCGCCGCCGCAGTCCTCGAGACGCCGGATCTCGGGCGCACCGGCGCCGCCGGGCAGGTCGGCCAGCGTAGCTACCGGCCCGCGCGCCAGCACCACCATGCGCGTGACCAGGTTCTCCAGTTCGCGGACGTTGCCGGGGTAGTCGTGCTTGACCAGCAGGTCCATCGCCTCGCGGCTGATCGACTCGACCGGGCGCAGGTACTGCGCCACGGCCTTGCGACGGAAATGCTCGATGAGGGCGGGAATGTCGCCCCGCCGTTCGCGCAGCGGCGGCAGTTGGATGTTCACGACGTCCAGCCGATAGTAGAGGTCCTGGCGGAACGCGCCGTCGGCCACCATCTGCCCGAGGTTGCGGTGCGTCGCGGCGACGATGCGCGCATCGGTGGCGATGGTGCGGTTGCTGCCGACACGCTCGAACGAGCGCTCCTGCAGAACACGCAGCAGCTTCACCTGCAACTCGGGCGACAGGTCGCCGATCTCGTCCAGGAACAGCGTGCCGCCGTGGGCGGCCTCGAAACGCCCCGCGTGCGCCTTGTCGGCGCCCGTGAAGGCGCCCTTCTCGTGGCCGAACAGTTCGCTCTCCAGGAGCGTGGGCGCGATGGCTGCGCAATTGACGGCGACGAACGGCCCGCCGCGTCGCGGGCTGGCCTCGTGCACGGCGCGCGCCACCAGCTCCTTGCCCGTGCCGCTCTCGCCGCGCACCAGCACGGTGGCGTCGGTCGTCGCTGCGCGCGCGGCCATGTCCAGCGCCGCGATCATCGACGGGCTGCTGGCCACGATGCCGGCGAACGAATGTGCGGCCGCCAACTGACGCCGCAATGCGTGCACCTCTGAGACCAGGTTGCGGCGCTCGACCGCTTTCCCGACCTGCAGCAGGATATCGTCGAGATCGACCGGCTTGGTGAGGTAGCCGGAGGCGCCGTGCTTCATGGCCTCTACGGCGTTGGCAATGGTGCCGAACGCCGTCATGACGATCACCTCGAGCAGCGGGTTCGCCTCACGGGCGCGCGCGAGCAGCTCCGCCCCGTCCATGCCCGGCATGCGCACATCCGTCAGCATGACATCGATGACCGCCGTCTGCACGATGTGCAGCGCCGCCGTCCCGTCGGCGGCCAGAACCACATCGTAGCCCTGCTTGACCAGGAAGCCGCCCAGCGACTCGCGTTGCGCGGCCTCGTCGTCGACGATCAGGATCCTGGCGTCGGTCATCATGCATCCCGGGCCGCGGCGGACAGCGGCAGGTCGAGTGTGAAAGTGGCGCCCCGGCCGGGTTCGCTCTCGACGAGCGCCCGGCCGCCGTGCAGCGAGGCCACCTGGTCGACGATGGCCAATCCCACACCGGTGCCGTCGGGCTTGGTCGTGTGGTAGAGGTTGAACAGGCGCGGCAGGTCGGCCGGCGCAATGCCGGGCCCCGTGTCGCGCACCGCCAACAGCACGCGCTCGCGCTCGGCCCGCAGCGTGATCGTCACCCCTGCGCCTGCCGGGCACGCGTCGAGCGCGTTGTCGAGCAGGTTGTGCAGGGCCTGGCTGATCAGGTCCGGGTCAACGACAGCCTCGAGATGCGTGGGCGCCTCCACCGCGAGCGTGACCTGCTTGACGTCGAACCGGGCGCGCACCAGCGCCGTGATGTCGCCGACCAGGACCGCCAGGTCGACAGCACGCGGGCTGGGCGCCGCCGGCCGCGCATAGCGCAGGAACTGCTCGATGATCCGGTTGATACGCCCCACCTCGCCGCGCACGATGTCGGTCAGTTGGCGGTACTCGGGACCGTCGGCCGTGGGCGTGAATTCACGACCCAGGCGCTGCGCCACCATCCCGATGGCGTTGAGCGGGTTGCGGATCTCGTGCGCCACGCCGGAAGCGAGCTCGCCCAGCGCGAAGCTGCGCTCGCGGCGGGCCTGCTCCGCTTCCAGCGCGGACACCTCGCGACGGGCCTGCTCCCAGGCGGCATTGGCCACATCCAGGCGGCGGCTGGCCAGCAGCAGCGCGGCGCCGGCGCCCAGCGCGGCCAGCAGCAGGAGCGAGTGCACAGCCAGGCTGCGCGCGGTGTCCCCCTGCAGCTTCCGGATCCCGGTGAGGTCCAGCCCCACGCGCAGCAGGCTGGCCGAACGGTCGTCCACCGCGAGCATCGACACCGTTTCCAGCGTGGGCCGTCCGTCGAAGGTGATCTCGCGGCGCGCCGGCTGCCCCGTCGCCAGGACGCGGGCCAGCAGCGTGTCTTCACCGACGGACGAAAGTTCGGTGACGTTGGGCGTGGCCGCGAGGATGCCGTTGGCGTTCTGCAGCGCCAGGAACACGGTGCCGTCCTGCCGGCCAAGCGCCTGCAGCAGGCGACCCGGGCCGATGCTCCGCCGCACCTGAGCCAGCGCCTTCTCATCCATGCCGGCGCAGACCAGGCCGCCGTCGGGCCGGCGCCGCGCGCCAACCAGGCGGTAGGTCGAACCATCACCGATCGATACATGCTGAGCGCGCGACGTTCCGGGCTTGAGGTCGGTCAGGCCGCCGGTGGCCAGCTCGTCCCAGCAGGCCGCTTCCTGGTGCTCACCACCGGAAACCTGCGCCGCCGCAAGGACGCGACTGTCGCCCCCGCGCACGGTCAGGCAAGCCAGGTCGTTGGCGGAGGCCAGGCTGTCGAAGCGCGCCTGCACGGGGTGGCCGTCGTGGACCATCCGATCCGCCAGCGCCGCCACCGCCAGCAGTCGGTCGCCCGCCTGCTTCTCCCAGGCCTCGAACGCCGTCACGGCGTGGGCCTCGCTTTCACCGACCACCAGGCGCACCCGTTCGGCGTGGTCGGCGCTCAATGCCACGAGTGTCGCGCGCGTGGTCTGGATCTCGCGCAGCGTCGACACCACGAACACCACACCGGCCAGCACAAGGATGGCCATCACGAACGGCGGGCGCAGCAGCCACGATCTTCTGGGCGAGGGCCGGTTCATGAAGGATGACGCTCCCGTTCGCGCGCGCGAGACACCTGGGAAGATGAAGCGCGTTGATGGTATCCCACGCGCGGCGCAACGACAAGGTTCGTCGAGCCGTTCGACGACTTCGTCGAGGTTTCACACACCGTCGACATCTACCGTCTCCATCTCGTTGTGCCTGAATTGCCCAAGAAACAAGGAGTTTCCAGCCACATGGCGCACCTCGAGAAGAATTGGCCCGCCTGATGCTTGGGTTGCCCCCGTTGGACCTCGCCGGTCCCAGACACGGAAGACGCAAGGAGTAGACCATGAAGACTCGTCTGACCCTCAGTGCACTGGCGATCGTCGCGATCGCAGCCCTCAGTTCGCCCCTCTACGCCCAGTGTGATGGCAGTGGAACCGGCGACGGCAGCTTCGGCAACGGCGTCGGCGGCTTCCTCGACGAGAACGGGGACGGCTACAACGACCTGGCCCCCGACGCCGACGGCGACGGCATCCCCAACGGCCTCGACCCGGACTACGCTCCCCCGATGGACGGCACGGGCAACCGCCTCGATGCCGGCACCGGCGCGGGCGGCGAGGACGGCTTCATGTACCGCGAGAGCTACAAGTGGAAGCACCTGCTGACCACGCAGGCGGGCTTCGGCCCCGGCGACGGCACCGGCAACGGCGGCACGGGCCCCGGCGACGGCACCGGCTTCGGTCCTGGCGACGGCACCGGCTTCGGCGACGGCACCTGCGTCCCCGTGCTGGATGGTACCGGCCTCGGCGGCAAGAACTAGATCGCCCGTCGCGGCCGACCGGCTAAGCAGCGCTACCTCCAAGCTCGGGTTCGGCAGCGACAGACGGCGGGGGAGCCTTAGGGCTCCCCCGTTCGTTTCCTGCGGACGAAACGGCAAAGGGATTCAGTCGGGATTCCCCGCATGTTCTGCAGTGACTTCATAGCCACGCCCCATCCGCGCCACCTCTTCGCGCAGCTTGGCGACCAGGTCCGCCGGCTCGAACAGGTGCGCACAGGCGCCGAAACCGAGCAGCAGCGACATCACCTCGGGCTCGCTGGTCGACCAGAACGCTAGGCGCAGGCGCCCCTCGGGCAACTCGTCGACCTTCTGGTCCGGGCTCCACGTGCGCTCGCGCGCGAACGAGGCCGCCCAGCCGCCGAGCTCGACCACGACGCGGAACCGCTTCTGCGTCCACACCCCGAAGCCCTGGTTCATCACCTTCTCGAAGTCGTAGCCGGCCGGGCGCCGGAACGCCTCGTCGGTCAACTTCGCCGC
>CAIOLW010000331.1 GCA_903859215.1 uncultured bacterium
AAGGCCTTCTACGCCGAGATGTGGGGCACGATCATGGCCGGCCGCACCTGGCGCGGCGACCTGGTGAACCGCCGCAAGGACGGCGTGCTCTACACCGAGAACATGACGATCACCGCCGTGTTCGACGCCGAGGGCGCCATCACGAACTTCGTGGCCGCCAAACGGGACGTGACGCGCCTGCGCGAGATCGACGAGCGTTCGCGCCAGAGCCAGAAGATGGAGGCCATCGGCCGGCTGGCCGGCGGCATTGCGCACGACTTCAACAACATGCTCAACGTCATCATCGGCTACGCCGAGATGGCGGGGGAATCACTGCCCCGGGACCACCCGGTGGCCGCCGACATCCGCGAGATCGAGCGCGCGGCGCAGCGTTCGGCCGACCTGACGCGCCAGTTGCTGACGTTCTCCCGCAAGCAGGTCATCGAGCCGCGCCCGGTCTGCCTGAACGACAGCGTGGCCGACGTGGCCAAGACCCTCGGCCGGCTGATCGGCGAGCACATCGCCCTCGAGTTCTACCCGCAGCCCGACCTGTGGCGGGCCCTGATCGACCCGGCGCAGGTGGACCAGATCCTGGCCAACCTGGCGGCCAATGCGCGCGACGCGATGCCGCGCGGCGGTCACCTGGTCATCAGCACCGCCAACTGCGAGGCCGATGCCGCGTTCTGCGACCAGCACCTGGGCCTGGAGCCGGGCGAGTACGTCATGCTGACGGTGGCCGACGACGGCATGGGGATGGACCCGGTCTCTGTGCGGCACGTCTTCGAACCGTTCTACACGACCAAAGCGGCGGGCAAGGGGACGGGGCTGGGGTTGGCGACGGTCAAGGGGATCGTCGACCAGAACGGCGGCTACATCGACCTCACCAGCGGGCCGGGCAAGGGTACCGTGTTCCGCATCCTGCTGCCGCGGACCCTCGTTGAACCGAGCTTGTCGGCGCCCGCCGAGGCTTCGGCCTCTGTCGTCGGCGGCGGCATGGTCCTGCTGGTCGAGGATGACGAGCGCCTGCGCGAACTGACGGCCGCGATGCTGGCCAAGCTGGGATTTACGGTCCTGGCCGCGGCCACGCCGCTGGCGGCGCTCCAGGTGTTCCAGAAGAACCCCGACGCCTTCCGCCTGCTGGTCACCGACATCGTGATGCCGGGCATGAACGGGCGCGAGCTGCACGAGTGCCTGGCCGAGGTCCGGCCCGGCCTGCGCGCCGTGTTCATGTCGGGCTATGCCGAGCAGGGTGTGGTCGACCCGGTGAACCTGGGGCCGGGGCTCGCCTTCGTGCCGAAGCCCTTCAACCGCGCGGACCTCGAGCGTGCGCTCAGGACGGCGCTCAGCGTCGCCGCCGCGGGTTCGTACGGCGGGGCGACCGCCGCGGGCGACTGACGGCCGCGAACGGTCAGCGGAAGATCGTCACGGCGCGCCACTTCCCCGAGGCGAACCGCCGCCACAGGAACCACCCCTGCAGCAGGTAGCACACGCTGGCGCCCAGCCAGGCGGCGACGACGTTGCCGTGCCGCGCGACGACCAGGTACCAGGTCAGCGGGATGAACATTCCCCACATCAGGATCAGGGTCACGACCATCGCGTACCGCGTGTCGCCGGCGCCCTGCAGGATGCCGCTGCTGAGCATGCGCACCCCGTCGAAGTACTGGAACACGGCGGCGGCCACCGCCAGCGCCGGGCCCAGCGCCAGCACTGCCGGGTCGTTCGTGAACACGCCGAAGATGCGGCCGCGCAGCGCCACCATCAGGACCGCCAGAAACAGCGAGTAGTACGCGCCCAGCTTGTAGGTCTGGCGCCCGAAGTGGGCCGCACGATCGGGATCGCCGGCGCCCAGGCAGTTGCCCGTCAGGACGCCGGCCGCCGTGGTCAGGCCCCACAGCGGCATGAACGAGAAGCTGATCAGCTGGATCGTGATCTGGCTGGCCGCCAGCTGCACGGCCCCCGCCGTGCCCACGAAGACCGAGAACATCACGAAGCCGCCCATGTCCATGAAGTTCTCGCCGGCCGCGGGCGCCCCCACGCGCACCAGGTTGGCCAGGGCCCGCGGGTCGAGGCGGCGCGGCCGATGGATGCGGTACCGCGCGCGTAATGACGGCGCCAGCGCGAACCCGACAAGCGCCAGGGCGTTGGCCCAGGTGCCGGCCGCGGTGGCGATCGCCGCGCCCTTGATGCCCTGCGGGACCACGGCCAGCCAGGTGCGGCCGCCAGCGGCGAAGCCGGCCCACCCGAAAATCAGCCACAGCGCGAGCACCAGGTTGACCACGTTGCCCCAGATGCCGCACCACATCGGCACGCGCACGTCGCGCCGCCCGGCAAAGAAGCCCGTCACCGCGAACGAGACCTGCGTGGCCACCGCGCTCGTGCTGCGCCAGCGGATGTAGGTGGCGGTCATGGCCTGCACGTCGGCGGGGTTGCGGGTCAGGGGCATCGCCAGCCGCGCGTGCCAGCCCAGGAACGTCAGCAGCAGGCCGGCCAGCACGGCCAGGTACAGGCCCTGCCATGCGTAGTGCGCCACCAGTTCGTCGTCGTCGCGCCCGTGGGCCTGGGCGACGAACGTGCCGCTGATGCGGCTCAGGTTGTTGAACGCGGAGTAGGCGCACCAGGTGATCATGCCGCCGAGCCCGGCCGCGGCCAGCGCGGAGCTGTTGACCCGGCCGAGCAGCGCCGTGTCGACGGTCCACATCAGCGTCTGCGAGAGCATCGTCAGGATCGTGGGCAGCGCCAGGGCGAGGATCTCGCGGTGCTCGTGCACACGGAAAAAAGACGCCGCGGCGCGGCGCCCGGTCAGGGCGGTGGTGTTTCCGTCATCATTCATCCCGGCGATCCGTCCGCGAAGGGCTTGCCAAAGCACCACCGTAATCTAAGATGGCGGCATGAACAGGCAAGCATCGTCCCGGGGAGCGCCATGACGCCGCACATCCTCCCGCACGCGAGCGGTCCCCTCGCCGGCGCTTTCACGGCGCCGGGCGACAAGTCGATCTCGCACCGCGCCGTGCTGCTGGCCCTGCTGGCCGACGGCCCGTGCCGCGCCGCCGGCTGGCTGGACTGCGCCGACACGCGGAGCAGCCTTGCGGCCGCGCAGGCGCTCGGCGCCGCGACCGGCCTTCAGGGCGACGTCGTGACCGTCACGCCGCCGGCAGCCCTTCCGGTCGGTCCCATCCTGATCGATTGCGGCAACAGCGGCACCACCGCCCGGTTGTTGATGGGCGTGCTGGCCGGCCGGCTGCCCGTTGATGGGCCGGTGGTCACCCTGACCGGGGATGATTCGCTGCGCCGCCGCCCGATGGCGCGCGTCGTCGACCCGCTGCGGCGCATGGGCGCCGACCTGCGGTACGCCGGCGCGGAAGGCCGCCTGCCGGTCGTCGTGCGGGGCGCGCCGCTCAGTGGGGCCAACCACGAGCTGGCCGTCGCCTCCGCGCAGGTTGCCTCGGCGCTGCTGCTGGCCGGCCTGGGGGCGGCCGGTCGCACGCTTGTGCGCGGCGCCGCCGGCGCGCGCGACCATACCGAGCGCCTGCTGCGCGACCTGGGCGTGGCCGTGGACGAGGACGCCATCGGGTCCGCCGTGAACGGCCCGTGCCGCCTCGCCGCGTTTTCCCTGACGGTGCCCGGCGATCCGTCGTCGGCCGCGTTCTTCCAGGTGGCCGCTGCGCTCGTGCCCGGTTCGCGCGTCACGAGCCGCGGCCAGTCGCTCAACCCAACGCGCATCGGGGCGCTGCGCGTGCTCGAGCGCGCCGGCGCCGTGGTCACGCTGGAACCCGCCGGGAAAGCTGCTGCCGGAACCGGCGGCGAGCCGCGCGGCGATGTCGAGGTCCGCGCCGGGCAGCTCCGGGCCTTCACGATCGACGGCGCCGAGATGCCGTCGCTGGTCGACGAGATCCCGGTGCTTGCCGTGCTCGCCACGCAGTGCGCGGGCCGCAGCGTGATCAGCGGCGCGGCCGAGTTGCGCGTGAAGGAATCCGACCGTCTGGCGCTGCTCGCGCGCAATCTGCGTCGCCTCGGCGCGACGGTCGACGAGCGCGCCGACGGCCTGGTGATCGACGGTCCGTGTTCGTTGCGCGGCGGCCCGACCTGTGCGCCACTGGTGCTCGAGACCGCCGGCGACCACCGCATCGCCATGGCGATGGCGGTCGCAACTTTGTGCACAAATGGCGAAACCGCGCTTGATGACGGGGCGTGCGTGGGGGTATCATTCCCCGGATTCTTCAACGTCATGGATCGCCTGCTCGCTGGCGGCGATCCGGCACGGCCCTGAAGGCCGTCCGTTCGACGGTGGAAGGCTTCGCTCTCGGGCGCGGTCTTGTCAGGACCACCAGAGGGACGGGCGGCCTCCGGGGCCGTCTTCACGCGGGGCGCCCTTCACGCGGCAGACGATGGGCGCCCCACCGCCTGACCCGACAAAAGTTTTGCGCCGACGGATGGTGAATCCATGAACGTGCGTCCCGATTTCCCCAGCTACATCGCCGAGATGAAGTGGCGCGGCTTCTTCGAGCAGTGCACCGACGAGGCGGCGCTGGGCGAACTGATGGCCACGGGCCCGCTCACCGGTTACGCCGGCTTCGACCCCACGGCCGAGAGCCTGCATATCGGCAGCCTCGTGCCCATCATGGGGCTCGTCCACCTGCAGCGGCACGGCCACCGGCCCATCGCCATCGTCGGCGGCGGCACCGCCATGGTCGGCGATCCCAGCGGCAAGACCGAACTGCGCCAGATGCTGACCGTCGCCGACATCGACCGCAACCTGGCCGGCATCCGCGCCCAGCTGGCGCGTTTCATCCGCCTGGCCGACGGCCCGGGCGCCGGCCCGCTCGACGGCCTGATGATCGACAACGGCGACTGGCTGCGCGACAAGGGCTACATCGAGTTCCTGCGCGACATCGGCCGCCACTTCAGCGTCAACCAGATGCTGACCCGCGACTCGGTGAAGTCGCGCATGGAGACGGGCCTCAGCTTCCTCGAGTTCAACTACATGATCCTGCAGGCCTACGACTTCCTGATGCTCAACCGCGACTACGGCTGCCGGCTGCAGGTCGGCGGCTCGGACCAGTGGGGGAACATCTGCTCGGGCATCGACCTGTGCCGCCGCGTCAACCGCGCCGAGGTCTACGGCCTGACCTACCCGCTCATCCAGACGGCCACCGGCGAGAAGATGGGCAAGACCGCCGCCGGCGCCGTCTGGCTCGATGCCGGTCGCACCAGCCCCTACGACTTCTTCCAGTACTGGGTGAACGTCGACGACCGCGACGTCAGCCGCTTCCTGCGCATGTACACGCTGCTGGCCCCGGCCGCCATCGAGGAACTCGAGAAGCTGCAGGGCGCCGACATCCGCCAGGCCAAGCAGGCGCTGGCCCTCGAGGTCACGACGCTGGTTCACGGCGAAGCCGCGGCGCAGGCCTCTCTGGCGGCGGCGCAGGCGGCGTTCGGCGGCGGCGGTGACGCTGCGGCGATCCCGTCGAGCGCGCACGCAGCCTCCGAGTTCGCGGGCGAGGGTCTGTCCCTGATAGACGTCCTGGCTGCCGTCGGCCTGGTCGACAGCAAGGGCGAGGCCCGGCGCCTGGTCCGCCAGGGCGGCGTGAAGGTCAACGGCGATGCGGTCGCCGACGAGCAGCGCCGCCTGGTGGCCGCCGACATCCGCGATGGCCGCGTCGTGCTCCAACTGGGCAAGAAACGCCACCATCACCTGCGCGTGGACGGCTGACCGTCCTGGTGCCGCCCTTGCGACAAATCGGGGCGATGACGATCATGCCCCGGTGACCGGTTCCGACCGATTCCCGTGCCCATCCCGTTCCCGGTGAAAGGACCCCCACATGTTGCGACTGAACCTTCCGCCGTCCGGTCGCCGGAGCGCGGCGCTCTTCCCGGCCTTCATCGCGCTGGCCTGCCTGGTCGCCTGCGGTTCCGGCAAGTCCACGCCGGCCGAGACCTACGCCGCCGCGCGCGCCGCGTCCGCGAAGCAGCTCGAGGGCCTGCATGCCTACGAGGTGCAGGGCACGCTCCACCTGGCGAGCAGGCAGGTCGGGGCCGACAGCACGGCCGCCGAGAAGGCCGACCTGACGTTCTCCACCGCGGCCCGCTGGCCCGACCGCCTGACGATGACGCAGGCCGACAAGGGCGAACCCATCCTCACCCTGGGCGCGGGCGCCGGCGGCTCGTGGTTCTTCTACGCGCCGATGCGCGCCGCCTACCAGGGCGGCCCGGTCAAGCTGTCGCGCGACCTGGCGGCGGCCGCGGACATGCAGCTGGACGAGGCGCATGTCTTCAACTTCTACGGCGGGCTCGGCCAGCTGCTCCTGCCGGACGATCGCGAGCCCGTCGAGGCGCCGGTCACCGAGTCGCTGACGATCGACGGCCGCCAGGTCAAGTGCACGGTGTTCAGCCTGCCCGGCCTGCCGCCCGATCCCACGGCCCAGGCTCCGGTGCCCGGCCCGAGCCGCTGGTGGCTGGACCCCGCGAGCGGCTTCTGCCTCAAGGCGATGGCTTCGATGAACATCAAGGGCCGCGACGGCGAGTACATCCAGGAGATCACCTACACCGTGACGAGCCGCACACTCGGCGGCAGCCCGGCCGAGGACAAGTTCGCCTTCACGGCGCCCGAAGGCGTGCGCGTGGCGGCCTCGCTCGAGCAGCTGACGAACCCCGACACGATGACGGGCCAGCTCGCGCCCGACGCCGTCTTCACGGGCCTCGACGGCAAGACCTTCAAGCTGTCGGACCTGCGCGGCAAGGTCGTGTTCCTGGACCTGTGGGCCACCTGGTGCGGCCCCTGCCGCATGGAGATGCCGCACCTCGACGCGCTGAACAAGGAGTTCGGCCCGGACAAGGTCCTGTTCATCTGCGCGAGCAACGAGGAGCAGCCGGTCATCGAGGCGTTCCTGAAGAAGAACCCCTACTCGATGCGGATCGTCCGTATCAGCGCCGACGACGCGCACACGAAGTTCAAGGCCGACAGCATCCCGAGCGGCTTCGTGATCGACAAGGACGGGGTCATCAGGGCGCACATGGTGGGGGCGCAGAGCGAGGCGCAGTTGCGCAAGGCGCTTTCCCTCGCTGGCGTTGGCGGCTGATAAGGCGGGTCCGGTACGCACAGAGGTGGGTGGACAGTCCTCGGGCCTTCGGCCCTGCGGATAGTCCACCCACCTCTGTGCGTACCGGACCTGCCTTATCAGCGCGCTGCAAGCGGGCGATAGCGCCTTGTGCAGCTGCGACGCCTGGGACAGGCACCCGCGCGCCGTCGCTTCACCTGCAGCGCGCTCGCCCGCGCTGCGGAGGATCCGTCGCTCACCGCCGGTGCGCGGCAAGGCATGGGCCTCGAACACGACGTTGGCGAACTATCCGCAG
>CAIOLW010000332.1 GCA_903859215.1 uncultured bacterium
GGAGAAGGATGCCTCGTTCCAGTACTACCGCGCCACGGTGAAGCTGGGCTCGCCGGGCGACGAACTGCAGTACGTCATCGCCTACCACGACGGCGCCTACCGCGAGTTCTTCGGCGCCCGCGGCATGTCGAAGGACGCGCCGGTGGCCTTCACCTACCGCGCCGCCGAGCACGCGCCGTTCCTGACCCCCGAATGGGCCAAGGACGGCATCGTCTACCAGATCTTCCCCGAGCGCTTCAACAACGGCGACAAGGCCAACGACCCGGACTTCAAGGAGCCCATGTACGCCGGCGCCACGAAGCTGCCGGCATCGGGCAAGGTCAACGGCGAGTACTTCCACACCGTGACCGACTGGTACGACATCGGCGGCCTGGTGCGCAGCCCGTACCGAACCGACGGCAAGCCCGACTACTTCTCGTTCTACGGCGGCGACATTGCCGGCGTGCGGCAGAAGCTGGACTACCTGCAGGACCTGGGCGTCACGGTGCTGTACTTCAATCCCCTGAACCAGGGGATGAGCAACCACAAGTACGACCCGACCGACTACCAGGCGATCGACCCGCACTTCGCATCGCCCGAGGAGTTCAAGGCGTTCGTGAAGGACTGCCACGCGCGCGGCATCCGCATCGTCGTGGACGTGGCCTTCAACCACACCGGCAACTGGCACTTCGCCTTCCGCGACGCCGTCGAGAAGGGCCCGCAGAGCCCGTACTACAACTGGTACGAGTTCAAGCGCTGGCCGCTGCCCGACGCGCGCGACTTCAACGCCAGCGACTACTACGACTGCTGGTGGGGCTTCGGTCTGCACCCGAACCTGAACTACGACCTCGGGCGCGCCAACGCCGACGAGAACAACGTGCAGGACGCCGCGCAGGCGAAGGTCAACCAGCCGCTGGTCGATTATGTGCTGAATACGGCCGACAAGTGGCTGGGCGAGTACGACATCGACGGCTTCCGCCTGGACGTGCCCAACGAGGTGCCGTTCTGGTTCTGGAAGATGTTCCGCGAGCGCTGCGACAAGGTGAAGCCGAACGTCTGGCTGGTGGGCGAGCTGTGGGGCAACGCCGGCCGCTGGATCGGCCCCGAGTGCTTCGACGCCACGATGAACTACAAGTTCTTCCGTGACCCCGTGATGGACTTCTTCGGCAAGGGCTCGCTGGACGCCGCGGCGTTCGACGCCCGCCTGAGCCCGGGCCGGTTCCAGTACCCGCCGCAGGCGGTCGCGGTGATGATGAACCTGATGGACAGCCACGACACGGTGCGGTTTTTGACCAGCGCCGGCGACGTGCGGCGCCTGATGCTGGGCACCATGTTCGGGATGACCTACGTGGGCATGCCGCACATCTGGTACGGCGACGAGATCGGCATGGTCGGCGACAAGGACCCGGACTGCCGCCGGCCGATGGACTGGCGCTACGAGGGGGATCCCCGCCGCAAGGCCCTGCGCGACTTCTACGGCAAGGTCACCCGGCTGCGCCGGGACACCCCGGTGCTGCGCCGGGGCTCGTTCACGACCCTGCAGACCTCCGGCAAGGGCTATCTCGTGGCCCGGGAACTGGATGGCAAGCTGGCGGTGGCGGCCTTCAACGCCGGGACCACCCCGGTCAGCCTGACCCTTTCACAGGCTGCTTTGAAGGAACTGGCCGGCGCCGGGGCGCCCCTGGTGCTGCGCGCCGAGGTGGGTCCGGACCTGTTCCCGCAGGCTGCCGGGGCCACGTTCAAGACCGGCGACAAGCTCGACCTGCGGGGCGGGGATGTGACCATCACCGTGCCGGCGCTAAGCGGTGCAATTTTGCTCAATTAGTCGAATTCGCTGGCAATCGGCGCCTCATTTGTGATAATATCCGTTCGGCAAATCGTGTCCCGAGGAGGGGGTGGCGGCTGCGCCACCCCCGTTCCCGGGCAGTCGCCCGTCGCCGCCGTCAGGTTTGTGTTGCTGCGGGGCGGAATCATTTCAGGAGGCAACCATGAAGAAGTTGATCACGCTCGCGATCATCGCCCTGGCGATGCTCGCCGCCGGCCAGTCGCTGGCCGCCATCGGTTGGGCCGGCAACGTGTGGCCGAACGCCGGCAGCCTGCAGGTCCCGACCGGTCCGTTCAGCGTCTACGTGCAGGTCTGGAAGGGTGGCGTCACGGACGCGGCCGGCCAGGGCGCGGGCATCTCGGTGCAGATGGACGTCACGAACAACATCGGCGGCACCTACAGCACGACCCTGAGCTTCCAGGGCGACGCGGGCAGCAACGACGAGTACACCGCCCAGGTCCCGCAGTCCATGCTGGCCGGCGCCAGCACCGTGACCTGCGACTTCACGGCCAACGACACGACCGACGGCACGAGCTTCACGGCGATCAACGACCAGGCCGGCCATGCCGACCCGTTGACCTACAACGTGACCAACGTGCTGCCGAACGCCGTCAACGTGACGTTCAAGGTCTGCATGAGCGGCGAGGTCACCAGCGGCGCACCCTGCGTCATCGGTTCGGCTGCGCAGATCGGCACCTGGGGCACCGGCGTCAGCATGACGCAGGTCAGCGGCGACCTCTACAACGTCGTCGTGACCTTCCCGGCCGGTTCGAACCCCGCCTTCGAGTACAAGTACAAGAAGGACGGCTGCAACACGTGGGAAGGCGTCAGCAACCGCTCCGTCGTCCTGCCCACCGACGGCACCACCGCTGTGACGCTGGGCGTCGACAGCTGGAACAACCTGCCCCTGGGCTGCGGCATCGGCCAGACCCTGAGCGCCGCCAAGACGGTGTGCTTCCAGGTCTGTGTCGACGCGGTCGGCACCAGCGGCGGCGTTTGCCTGATCGGCAACACGGCCGAGCTGTCGAGCTGGGGCGCGGGCGTCCCGATGACGGCCATCGGTTCGGGCCTCTACCAGGCCTGCATCGTGTACCCGGCCGGCACGCCGATCCCGCAGAGCCTCGAGTACAAGTTCAAGAAGGACGACTGCGCAACGTGGGAGAGCGTCGGCAACCGCACCTTCACCGTGGACAACGCCACGGCCGCCGAGACCAACCTGACGAGCAACTGGGAAAACGGCGCGGGCACCTGCCTCGTGGTCCCGGCCGAGACGCAGAGCTGGGGCGGGCTGAAGAGCATGTTCCGGTAGACGAGCGCTGATCGATCGATCAAGCGAAGGAGGCCCGGGGCGACCCGGGCCTCCTTTTTCAGGGGCGATTCGAACAGCGCGTGAAGGTGCAGGTCAGTCGTCGTCGCGTTTTTCGCCGCGATCCTGGCCGTGCTCTTGGCCGTGCTCCTGCTGTCCCGCGTCGCCGGCCGCGCCGCCGTCACGCCCGCCGCGGTCGGTGTCGTGCTCGTCGCCGCTGCGGTGGCACTTCACGCAGTTCTCGTAGTCCCGGATGCCTTCCTCGAGATGTGCGGCGCGGATCCCGGAACGGGAATGCTCGTGGCATCCGTAACACGTGTAACCGGTATAGACGTTGTCGACATGACACGTGGCGCATGCCGTGGCGTGGTCCCGGTTGAAGCGGAAGTACCGTTCATGGTCGAAGGTCGCCGGTCGCCAGGCCGCGACCGTGTGGCATTGGGAGCAGTTGGCATCGATCCGCAGGTGGAGCGCATCGCCGGGCTTCTGGTGGCAGGAACCGCATTGTCCCCGCAGGTCGACCTCGATCACGTCGTGCGAAAAGCGGCTGATGGGCCGGAATGCCCTGACGCCGCGATGATCGCTGTGACAGGCGATGCAGTCCGTCTCGATCAGGCGCTGGTGGAACGCGACGTTCTTCTTCTCTCCAGCAATGTTCACGCCATCGGTGGTCCGCAAGCCGATGTCCGCCACCTTGTGGCAGGCGAGGCACTTTGCGGCGGGGGCGCCGCCGAACGCCGTGTGACAGGCGAAACAGTCGTCGGCGACCTTCGCGTGGGCATCCATGACGCGGCCAGGGCTGACCATCCGTCCCGGGATGGTGATTGCCAGCGCCAGCATGGTGCCCAGGCTGGCCAGCGCGGTGGTCATGAGGGCGCGGCGCTTCATCGCCACCCCCAGAACATGGCGATGCTCACGATGTGGGCCAGTGCCAGCCCGGCGAAGACGATTGTGATCGGCAGGTGGACGGCCCGCCACTTCTTCATCAACTCGTACGAGGTCGCGTCGCGAAACAGCTGCCGGTCGACCTCGACGTCGGTCAGGCCCTGTGCTGTGTAATGCCCTCGCTTGGCCGCGAGGAAATTTCGCGAACGGTCCAGCAGGTAGGTGCCGGTCATGCCGCTGGCCACGTTGACCAGCATGGCGAGCACCGCCAGCCACGGCAGCACCGTGTAGATGTGGATGCCGGCGTGCACCAGGATCATGAGCGCACCGACCCAGGCCAGGATCTCGTGCGCCCGCAGGAGCGTCACCAGGCGACCTTGGCGGATGAGCCTTCGTTTGCGGAGGGAGTACAGGAACGACAGGAGGATCAGGACCACCCCAGGGATGCCCAGCCACCTTCCGATCGCCACCAGGCCCAGCCGGTGCAAGCCGAGGTCCACCACCACGGTGGCCAGCACCAGGGAGCCGAACTGGACGACAAACGGAAATATCTCTTTACGGGTCAATGAATTATGCATTTTTGGTGCCGGCGACCGTCTGGCTTGGCTGATGATAGTGCGTGTTCGATAAGCATTATGTTGATTGGGCACGTTCAAGTCAAGAGCGGGCAAGATCAGTCGCCATTGGGGGTCTGCTGCGTGTGTGAGGGGGCCCATGCCCCGGATCCTGCACGTCGCGCCAGGGCGTCAGCCACAACGAGCAGGGCCGGCTATCCGCAGGCGCGAAGCGCC
>CAIOLW010000333.1 GCA_903859215.1 uncultured bacterium
ACCTTCAGATCGCGGGCGATCTGGCGGTTGGCCATGCAGCCGGTGGTCTTGGTCAGGAGCTGGGGCAGGATATCGGGGCGCTTGAGCCAGTAGGTCGTGGAGAAGGTCTGGGTGCTGAACGATCGGCGGCAATGCAGGCAGAGGAACCGCTGGATACGGTGCGGGGCCACCTGTCTACCGTAGGTGCCGATGCACTTGAAGCGCCAGCCGGCGTCCAACTGCAGATGGTACTTGCAGTTGGGGTTGGGGCAGTGGGGTGGCGTGAATGAATTGCTGGAGTGTCGCATGCCTACCCTGGGCATGGCCCGGGCCAGACACATTTTCAGTGGCACAACCCTGCGCCTGAACGGTTCCCGTGTCCCATGACCCGGCGGGACAGCCCCCGCGCCACAATACTTGACATTTTCGGTATTCTTTAATAACTAGGCAGCGTGGATTGCCGATGTTCAAAGGCGCGGCGCGCCGCGCAGATCCAAGGAGCCGGACCCCATGCCCTATCCCGAGGAAATGGTGGCCCCCATGCGGGCCGAGTTGACGAGCGCCGGCGTGCGCGAACTGCGCACGCCCGCGGAAGTGGATGCCTGGTTCGCCCAGAAGCAGGGCACGGCCCTGCTGCTGGTCAACTCGGTGTGCGGCTGCGCGGCAGGTAGTGCGCGACCCGCGGTGAAGATGGCGCTCGAGAACGAGCAGCGCCCCGCGCGCGTGGCCACGGTGTTCGCCGGCCAGGACCTGGCGGCGACCGAGCGCGCCAGGCAGCTGATCGGCGATGTGCCGCCCAGCAGCCCGTCGTTCGCGCTGCTGCGCGACGGCAAGCTCGTGCATTTCGTGCCGCGTCACCTGATCGAGGGCCAGTCGGCCGAGGTCGTGGCCGTCGAACTGATCGACGCCTTCTCGCAGTACTGCTGACCGCCGCCGGAGGACCGCCATGGGAACGTTTCACGACGACAAGGGGCCGCTGCACGGCATCACGGTGTTCGCGCGCGAAGCCGACACCGTCTACGTCGGACGCTGCGACACACTGACGTCCGAGCGCCTGGTGCTGCACGATGCCGACGTCCACGTCGAGGGGCAGGACGACCTCAGCAACGACGAGTATCTGCAGAGGGCCGCGCGCTTCGGCATCTGGAAGAAGCACGACCTGCTGGTGGTGCCGGCGGCGGGCCTGGGGCCGGTGCGGCCGCTGGGCGAACTCGTGCGCGGCGGCGGCCAGGCCAATGCGACGGCGCAGCCCGTCGCCGCGACGCCGACGCCCGCGCCAACGACCTCTCCGGCGGACGACCTCGTCGCGCTGACTCCCGGCGCAGTCACCGAAGTGCGCCGGCTCCTGCTGGCCGAGCCCGGGCCGGGCCGGGGGCTGCGGCTGGGCGTGGCCGGCGGCGGCTGCTCGGGACTGACCTACAAGGTCGAGTTCGACGCGCGCCGCGACGGCGACCTCGTCATCGCGCAGGAGGGTTTCGAGGTCTACCTCGACCGCAAGAGCGCCATCTACCTGCGCGGCATCACCGTCGACCACCAGCCCGGGCTGAGCGGGCGCGGCTTCCAGTTCCGCAATCCCAACGCGACGAACACCTGCGGCTGCGGCGAGAGCTTCGCGGTATGAGCCGCGCCGGCGACCTGTGCCGGCACGCGCGCGAGCACGGGTTGTTCACGCCGTGGGACGGCGCGCCGTCGCTGGCGGCCGTGGCCGTCACGGGACCCGATGCCGGTGATCACCTGCAGGCCCAGCTGACGAGCGACGTGCTGGCGCTGACGCCCGGCGACGCCCAGCCGTCGGCCCGCCTGAACCGCACCGGCGCGCTCGTCGTCGATGTGGTCGTCACGCGGCTGCCCGAGCGCGGCCAGCCTTTCCCGTCCTACCTGCTGATCGTCGCCCGCGCGCAGGCCGCGGCGCTCGTGAACGACCTTCGGGCCCACGTCGTCGCCGAGGACGTGCTCGTCGACGACCTGACCGCCGAACTCGACGGCTGGTTTGTCGGCGGTCCCGCGGCGCCCGCGGTGATGGCCGCGGTGCCCGCGTTCGCCTCGCAGGCCTGGGTCATCGACCTGCCGCTGACCGGCGATGCCGGCTTCCTCGTCCTGCAGCCGCGCGGCACGGCGACAGCGTCGGGTCCGGCCGTCGTCGGCGCCGCTCTCGCGCACGACATCCTGGACTGGCCCGCCGCTGACCCGGCCGCCGCCACCGCCTGGCAGTGGCTGCGCGTCGAGGCGGGTCGCCTGCTGCCGGGCGTCGACTACCTGCCGGGCAGCCGCGCGCTGGCCCAGACCGGGCTGGAGCAACAGGTCGTCAGCCTGACCAAGGGCTGCTACCTGGGCCAGGAGGTCGTCGCGCGCGTGCGCACCTACGGTTCGGTCCCCGAGGCCGTGCGGGTGCTCGTCTTCACGGCGGGCGCCGAGGCCGCGCCCGCGGTCGACGCCCCCGGCACGCCGATTCACGATGGCGAGGGCCACACGCTCGGCACCTGGGCCTCGGCCGGCTGGTCGACGCTGTGGCGGGCGCCCGTGGCGCTCGCCTACCTGGACCGCGCGCACCGCACGCCGGGCGCCATGCTGTCGGTTCGACTGGCCGACGGTGCGCTTGCGCCGGCGCAAGTGAGGCTCAGCCCGCTGCACGCAGCGGTCGGCGCCGCCGACCGGGCGCACCACCTGCACGAGCGCGCCATCCACCGCTTCGGCCTGGGCGACGACCAGGGTGCCATCGAACTGCTGCAACAGGCCCTGCGCGCCGACCCGTCGCTGGGCGAGGCCGCCGAGGCCCTGGGCGTCATCCTGGGCCGCCACGGCCGCTACCACGAGGCCATCGACATCTTCCGGCA
>CAIOLW010000334.1 GCA_903859215.1 uncultured bacterium
CGAGAAGGTCAGTCCCGTCGAGGTCGAGACGCTGCTGTGCCGCATGGACGGCATCGCGCAGGCGGCGGTCGTCGGCGTGCCCGACGCGGCCCTGGGCGAGCGCATCCGCGCGTTCGTCGTGCTGGACGACGCCGAGGCGGCCGCGAACGTGAACGCCAACACCGTGAAGCGCTTCTGCTCGCTGCACCTGGAGAACTTCATGGTGCCCCAGGAGGTCGTGGTGCTGCCCGACTTCCCGCGCACCGAGAACGGCAAGGTCGATCGCAAGCTGCTGGCGCAGGAGGACGGGCCCTATGCCCCAGGCGTCGTTTGACGCGCGGCTGGCCGCGCTCGCAGCGCAGCTGGCCCCCGCCCCGGACAAGCCCGAAGAGACGCCGGAATCGACGCTGCGCGCGCTGTGGCTGCTGGCGTCGGGCTTCCCCGCTTCGGCGGCGCTGGCGATGGAGATGGACCTGCCGGAACTGGACGATGCTGCGGCGGGCCGCCTGGACGACCTGATCACCGCGCGCCTGGCCGGCACGCCCCTGTCGTACCTGACCGGGCGGCAGCGGTTCATGGGCCTGGAATTGACGGTGGCGCCCGGCGCCCTGATCCCGCGCGTGGAGACCGAACTGCTGGCCAACGCCGCGCTCGCCTTCCTGGCGGCTGTCGCCGACCCCGCGCATCGCCGCTGCCTGGACATCGGCACCGGCAGCGGCAACCTGGCCGTGACGATGGCCGCGCTCTGCCCCGGGGCACGGGTGCTGGCCAGCGACGTCTCGGAAGAGGCGGCGGGCATCGCGCGCACGAACGTCGAGCGCCTCGGCGTCGGCGACCGGGTGTCGGTTGCGGTGGGTGACCTCTTCGGGCCCTTCGAGGCGGAGGAGCACTTCGGGCGTTATCCCCTCGTGCTGTGCAACCCGCCGTACGTGTCGTCGACACAGGTGTCGCAGATGCCGGCCGAGATCTCCGGGCACGAGCCGGCAGCCGCCTTCGACGGCGGGTTCGGCGGCATGGGCGTGCTGCGCAGGCTGCTGAGGGACGCCCCGCGCTTCCTGGCGCCCGGCGGGCGGCTGATGTTCGAGGTCGGCGCCGGGCAGGGCGAAGCCCTGTTGAAGAACATGGCGGCCGGGGGCATCTACAGGATCGTCGAGGGCCTGAAGGACGAGCGCGGCGTGGTGCGCGCGATCGTCGCGGGCTGTTGAAATCACGGGCGGGCGCCGTCCGGGACGACGCCCAGAAGACGGAGGACGGGATGTTCGACCGCAACGTGCTGGAACTCGACCTCGAGCGCGAGGCCGACGAGATCGCCGTCGCCCTGCGCAACGTCGTGCGGACCAGGCTGCGCTGCCGCGGCCTGGTCGTCGGCATCAGCGGGGGCATCGACAGCTCGGTGACCACCGCGCTGGCGGTGCGCGCGGTGGGCCGCGAGCACGTCTTCGGGCTGCTGATGCCCGAGTACCATTCGAGCCCGGACAGCACGAAGCGCGGCCTGATGGTGGCCGAGGACCTCGGGATCGACCACGTGATCGAGGAAATCGGGCCCGCGCTCGAGGCCATCGGCTGCTACCGCCGCTACGAAACCGCCGTACGGCGCGCGGTGCCCGACTACGGCCCCGGCTGGAAGAGCAAGGTCGTGCTGCCGGACGACCTGCTGAACTCGGACCGCATGAACGTGACGCGGCTGGTCGTGCGTTCCCCCGAGGGCGAACTGTCCACGGTGCGCCTGCCGGGCGACGTGTACCTCGAACTGGTGGCCGCCAACAATTTCAAGCAGCGCATCCGCAAGAACCTGGAATACCACCACGCCGAGCGCCTGCGCTACGCAGTGGCGGGCACGCCCAACCGGCTGGAGTACGACCAGGGCTTCTTCGTGAAGAACGGCGACGGCGCGGCCGACGTGAAGCCCATCGCCCACCTCTACAAGACCCAGGTCTACGCCATGGCGCGCCACCTGGGGCTGCGCGACGAGCTGTGCAACGCCGAGCCGACAACCGACACCTACAGCCTGCCGCAGACGCAGACCGAGTTCTACTTCGTGCTGCCGTACCACCAGATGGACCTGCTGCTGTGGGCGCGCAACCACGGCGTGCCGGCCGCCGAAGCCGCTCCCGTGCTGGAACTGACCGCCGAGCAGGTGGAGCGGGTCTACCATGACATCGAGCGCAAGCGGACGGCCACCGCCGGCCTGCACCTGCCGCCGCAACTGCTGCGCCCGGTGGACGAGATCAGCCACTGACGGCGGGGGCCGGCAATCGCCGGCGGTTGACAGGGCGGCCACCGGTGCCCGAACATTGGGGCCGCGGCCGCCGCGCCGCTTCGCGGCGCCGAAGGCGCGCCGCCGGGGCGCCCATCCGCGCCGAGGGGGATTCATGAACAACATGCGCCGGCAAACCGTCCTTCGCGCCTCCCGGGCCGTGGCGGTCGCCCTGACCGCCGCCCTGGCCTGCACGGCCGGCTGCCGATCCACGGAGGTCGCGATGCCCATCGACACCCCGCCCACCGCGGCCCAGTGGCGGGCGGTCGCCTCCCGTCGCATCGTCTTCGGCCGCCAGTCGGTCGGCCGCAATATTCTGGGAGGCGCCTCTGCGCTGGCTGCGGCAGCGGGTGTCGACTTGCCGGTAACCGAGACGCGCGAGGGCACCGTCGCACCCGGCATCGCCCACTTCGCCGTCGGGGCCAACGGCGATCCGTTGGGCAAAGTCCGCGACTTCGCGTCCGTCATGGACGCCGGCGTCGCCGACCACACCGACATCGCGCTGCTGAAGCTCTGCTACATCGACTTCTCGGGGACGGCCGACCCGGCCGTGGTCGCCGCCGCCTACTGCGACACCCTGGTAAGCCTGCAGCGGCGGCATCCCGGCGCGCTCTTCGCCGCCGTGACCGCGCCGCTGACGACGGTGCAGTCAGGGCCGAAAGTGCTCGTCAAGAAGCTGCTCGGACGCGCACCCGACGGCCTGGCGGAGAATGCGCGCCGCGAAGCCTTCAACACCGTCCTGCGCGAACGCTTCGGCCCCGCGGGCCGGCTGTTCGACGTGGCCGCGATCGAGGGCGGCGGCGTGTCCAGCCTCAACCCCGCGCTCTCGAGCGACGGCGGACACCTCAACGACGCCGGCGCCCGCCTGGTCGCCGAACGTTTCATCGCTTTCCTGGCCGGGCTGTCCGTGCCCGGTCTTGACGAGAAGGCACCCTGATGGCTGCGGCACTGGTCGAGGATGCCCGCCAGTTGTGTGCGCTCCGGTCGCCGGGGAAGCACGCTTCCGGCCTAGCCCTGCTGCGGACGGGACTCTGTTCGCGCGGCGTCCGGCTCCTGGCCTGCCAGCGCCTGATCCACCGCTGGGAGCGCCCGCGGCCGCATGGTGTGCACCGCCTGCTGCCCTTCGTGGCCGCCAAGGTGCTGGTCGTGATGGCGCGCCGCTACGTCAGGATCGCGGGCAAGAGCGAGTTCGCGCCCGGGATGCCGCTCGCGCCGGGCGTCGTGTTCGCCGACGGCGGCCACCTCGTGGTCGGCGCGCGGGCCGTCGGGGCCGGCACGTTCATCGGCGAGCGCACCACGGTCGGCATGAACCTGACCGAGGACCAGCGCCCTTCGATCGGCCGCAACGTGTGGATCGGTTCGCACTGCGTCGTCTACGGCGATATCACCATCGGCGACGGGGCCACGATCCTGCCGCGCTCGGTACTCACGCGCAGCGTACCGGCCGGCGCGGTCGTCGAGGGCAACCCCGCGCGCATCCGCGTGGAAGCGGGCGACCACCGGGACCTGCGCCTGCAGCACTTCGGATTCGCCGCAGCCGCGGCGGCCCCGGAAGGCCCGGCGCGGGCCGAACCGGCCGCGGGAGCCCCCTGATGGGACGCACGTTCAGCAACCTGCGCGCGGACATCCGCCGGCACGACGCCAGGCTGGCACGCCTGGGGCCGATCCGCGCGTTCCGCATGGTCTGGTCGCAGGCCGGGCTGCAGGCCCTGGTCGTCTACCGGCTGGGACGCTGGCTCAAGGCGCACGCGAGGCGGCCTTTCCTCTGGCCGCTGATGCTGCTCCTGGCGCCGCTCTACCTCCTGCTCCAGTCGTGGGTGCGCTGGGCCTACGACATCCACCTGGGCCTGGACGCTGAGATCGGGCCCGGCCTCTACATCGGGCATCTGGGCGGCATCCGCCTGGCGGCGTGCCGCCTGGGGCGCCGCTGCGCCATCCAGCAGGAAGTGCGGTTGCTGCCGGCCGAGGCCGGCGGCAGCGGCCCCGAGATCGGCGACGAGGTCTGGATCGGCGCGCACTCGTCCATCACCGGCCCGCTGGCGATCGGCACGCGGGCGACCATCAGCGCGGGGTCGGTCGTGACCGCCGACGTGGCGCCCCGCTGCCTCGTGCTCGGCGACCCGGCGCGCGTCATCCGCTGGGATTTCGACAACAGCTCGTTCCTCTGACCGTGCTGTCGCAACCGCAACCCGCATCGTAAACAGGAAGGACACGTCGATGCCCGCCCGCACCCGCATCCCGCAGCCCTGGACCGCCGCCGAGCGGCGCATGCTGGCGCGCCTGAAGTCGCCGCAGCACATCCAACTCTTCCTGAACGCCCTGAAGTACGATGCCGACTACCGCGCCCGCTCGCCGCGGCGCGTCATGCGCGAAGGCAAGGCCGCCTGCTTCGACGGGGCGATGTTCGCGGCGGCCGCGCTGCGCGAACTGGGCCACCGCCCGCGGCTGGTCGACCTGCGCGCCTGGAACGACGACGACCACGTGCTGGCCGTGTTCACGGTGGACGGGCTCTGGGGTGCCGTCGCCAAGTCGAACACGACGGTGCTGCGCTACCGGGAGCCGGTGTACCGCTCGCTGCGCGAGCTGGTGATGTCGTACTTCGAGGTCTACTTCAACACCGTGGGCCAGAAGACGCTGCGCAGCTATTCGCGGCCGCTGGACCTCGCCACGCTGGACCACCGCGGCTGGCTGACGGACGAGGACGACCTCGGCTGGGTCGGCGACAAGCTGGACGAACTGCAGCACCTGCCGGTGGTCACACAGGCGCAGGTCAGGCAACTGGCGCCGGTCGACCCGGCGCTGATGAAAGCGGGCTTCCTCGGCGCGGTTCAAGCTGGGCTGTACCAGGCGAAGCGGAAGCGCCCGCCAGCGTGAGGCACGCGCCCGCAGTCGCCAACCGTGTATACATAAAGATATCTTTAGTATCCATTTGGAGACAATTTGCTTGTTCCGAAAATGGATTCGTTTAGACTTATTTGTTAATGTGTTGTTATGTATTCAATTACATCTGCACGCGCTTTCGTGATTATAAAGATTTATTTAGTATAACAATTGCGTATCCCTGTATGGCGCTGGCCCGTGGCGCCACCCTCAGGGAGGATCGCCCATGTCCACCACCAAACCGACGAGATCCCATCCCCCTACCAAGGTGCGTCCCCTGGCGCTGCTCCCGGCCGTGTTCCTGGTCTTCGGCCTGGGCATAGCGCCGACCGGGGCAGCCACGGCGCAGACGACCGTTGCCCAACCCGTGCACTGGCGCGCCGGGCCACTCGTGGACGGGCAAGGCACGCCGCTGCCCCCCGCCATCAGCTACGAGGTCTGGCTGGAGGAGAACGCACTGACGACCTACCTGACGACGACGGTCGCGGACACATCGTGCGTGTTGGGCCTCGTGACGGGCGTGTCCTACCGCGTGCGTGTGCGCGGCGTCAGCGGCAACGGCCTCAGGTCGGCCTACAGTGACTACTCGGACCCGTACATCCCCGTCAGGCCGTCTCCGGTCACCGTGCACCGGGGCGGCGACGGGAGTACGGCCGCCCCGAACCCCTTCACCGACCGGACAGTCATCTCGTTCCGGGTGCCCGAGTCCCTGCCTGCGTCGGCCCCCCTTTCGCTGGAGATCTACGATGTGCGTGGCCATCGCCTGCGGTCGTTCGAAGTGATGCGCGAGCCCGGCGTCCGCGGGGTCACCTGGGACGGTCGCGACTCGTCAGGCGCCCGCATGCCGTCCGGCGTCTACTTCGCCCGCGTCCGGTGTGGTACTGTCTCCACCAATGTGAAGCTGATGCTGATTCCGTAGCCCGCTTCACCTTGACACCACCCGCGGCGGGCGCGAAATAACGTGCGTGCAGCGGTGACGCCCCCCGGCGTCCCCCTGCACGCACGGCCCCGATCCGGAAAGGGAACCCGCATGCCCGCGAACAAGGACGCCCAGGCCGCGCCTGTGACGGCCGGCACCGCCCACTCGCCGCTCTACATCCAGGTCCTGTCCTTCTGCTCGGGCATGTCGATCATGGCCGTGGAACTGTGCGCCTCGCGGCTGGTGGCGCCCGTGTTCGGCACGTCGACCTACGTGTGGACCAACATCATCGGCGTGATCATGATCGCGCTCGCGGTGGGCTACATGGTCGGCGGCCGGCTCAGCGACCGGCACGGCGACCTGCGCCTGCTGCTGAAGTTGCTGCTCGGCGCCTGCGCCTGGCTGCTGCTGCTGCCTTTCGCCGGGCCGCCGCTGCTGCGCGGGTTGTCCGGAACGTTGACCGGGTTGAACTCTTCTTTCTCGTACATCTTCACCGGTTCGCTGCTGGGCATCGCCGTCCTGTTCGCGGCGCCGGTCGTGATCATGGGCATGACTAGCCCGTTCCTGGTGCGCGCGCTCTCGCGCCAGGGCGCGGTCGGCGCCTCGGCGGGGCGCATCTTCGGCATCTCGACGATCGGCAGCGTGCTGGGCACGTTCCTGCCGGTGCTGGTCTTCATCCCGAAGCTGGGCACGGGCAAGACCATCCTGGTCTTCGCGGGCGTGCTCCTGGTCGTTGTCGCGATGGGCTTCCGGCGCACCAGCGGCGCGCTGCTGGGCATTGCCGTGGCCGGCTCGCTGTTCGCGCCGCTGCCCGAGGCGCGCGTGACGCCGGGGCGCGTGTACGCGCGGGATTCGGCCTACCAGTACATCGAGGTCTACGACCGCGGTGACATGCGCTTTTTGACCTACAACGACGCGCTGGGCTTCCAGACCGCGATCAGCAGGAGCAGCCCCTTCACCGGCCTCTATTACGACTACTACGCGCTGCTGCCCAAACTGCTGGACCACCCGGCGCAGCGGGCGCTGATCATCGGGCTCGGCGGCGGGGTCATCGCCAACCAGTACAACTTCTTCCACCCGGGGCTGCAGGTGGACGGGGTGGAGATCGACCCCGAGGTGATCCGGTTGGCGCGCGACTATTTCATGTTGAACAGCGCCACGCGGACCTTCGCGCAGGACGGCCGCATCTTCGCCGGCCGCACCGGCGACAAGTACGACATCGTCATCGTCGACGCCTACACGCAGCAGATCTACGTGCCGTTCCACCTGGCGACACAGGAGTTCTTCCGCCAGATGAAGGGTCGCCTGAACGCGGGCGGCCTGGTGGCGATGAACGTGTCGGCCGCGCGCGAGGACGCGCCGCTGCTGACGAGCATCTGCGCCACGCTGCGCACGATCTTTCCGCACGTGTACCGGATGCGGATCCCCGGCTCGAACGACAACATCGTGCTCGCCTCGGAAACGGCGATCGACTTCGCGCTGCCGGCCGCCACGTACGGCGAGGTCATGGGCCCGCTCGCGGCGCAGTTCAACCAGGGCTTCCGCGAGGTCACGACGTCGATGGCGCGGCCGCTGACGGACGACTGGGCGCCCGTGGAGCAGATGGTCGACTGGGAACTGCTGGCCCGGCGGGCCCGGCCGGCGGGCGTCCACGGATCGTAAACGCCGGGCAACTGCGGGCCGGACGACGGTCGCGTGCGGAAATGCGCTCCTGCCCCTAGCATGGCCGGAATGCCACCGGCGCCACCAAGCTGAGGACGGACACACATGATCTGGGTCTGGTCGGGATTCATCGCGTTCGTGCTGCTGCTCCTGGCGCTCGACCTGGGCGTCTTCCACCGCAAGTCCCACGTGATCGGCGTGCGCGAGGCCCTGGGCTGGTCCGCGGTCTGGATCACCATCGGACTGTCGTTCGCGGTCTTCGTCCATTTCGCCTATGACGCACACTGGTTCGGCCTGGGCCTGGGCATCGACATCGTCGACGGCCTGCGGAACGACGGAACCAGCGCCGTGGGCAAGTACCTGACGGGCTATGTCGTCGAAAAGTCGCTCAGCGTCGACAACATCTTCGTCATCGTGATGATCTTCAATTTCTTCGCGGTGCCGCCCATCTACCAGCACCGCGTGCTGTTCTGGGGCATCCTCGGCGCGCTGGTCATGCGCGGCGCGATGATCGCCGTCGGGGCGAAGCTTATCCACGAATTCCACTGGGTGCTGTACGTCTTCGCCGCGTTCCTGATCGGCACCGCGCTCAAGATGCTGTTCATGAAGGAGAGCCACTCGGATCCCGGGCAGAACGGCGTCGTGCGCCTGGTGCGCCGCATGTTCCCGATCACCGAGCGCTTCCACGGCGAGCACTTCATGGTCCGCGCGGGCACCGCCGCCGCCTGCGAGGCCGAGTACCCGGGGGCCGCGCCCACCTGCGACTCCGTGCTCGAGAAGGCCCGGCCGGGCGCCCGCCTGCTGACGCCGCTGGCCCTGGCCCTGGTGATGGTCGAGACCACCGACCTGATCTTCGCCGTGGACTCCATCCCGGCCATCTTCGCCATCACCGGCGACCCGTTCCTGGTCTTCACGAGCAACGTGTTCGCGATCCTGGGGCTGCGCTCGCTGTACTTCGCGCTGGCCGGCGCGGTGACGAAGTTCCGCTACCTGAAGGTCTCGCTGGCGCTGGTGCTGCTGGTGGTCGGCGTGAAGATGCTCATCGCGGGCTGGCTGAAGAAGGTGCTGGGCGAGCACTTCAACGTGATGCTGCTGCTGGTGGTGCTGGCGATCCTGACCGTGGGCGTGATCGCCTCGCTGGTGGCCGACCGGCGGGATTCCAAACACGCCTGAGCGCCCGGGACGCGCTACGCGATCAGCCGGCCCGCAACGCCTCGCTGACGGGCCGCCGCGCGGCGGCCCGCGCCGGGAACCAGCCGCCGACCAGGCCCAGGAAGACCGAGGCGAGCAGGCCCGTGGCCAGGATGCCGGGCGTCAGCCGGAACTCGAAGGCCACCTCGCTGAACGACGCCCAGTTGGTGGTGCCGGTCGACATGCCGTGCACCGGCAACGCCAGCAGGCAGCCCAGCACCCCGCCCACCAGGCAGAGCAGCACCGACTCGACCATGAAGCTCGCGAGGATGGCGCGCGGCGGGAAGCCGAGCGCCAGCAGCGTGGCGATC
Source organism: uncultured bacterium (assembly GCA_903859215.1). Classification (GTDB taxonomy): domain Bacteria; phylum Krumholzibacteriota; class Krumholzibacteriia; order LZORAL124-64-63; family LZORAL124-64-63; genus CAINDZ01. Next base: position 9,200 of record CAIOLW010000334.1, read on the forward strand.
TCACGGCTGCGCGAACCGACCGCCGCGTACATCGTGTTCAGCGCCCCGAAGATGGCGCCAGCCGCCATCACCACGACCAGGAACAGCCCGAGCGCGCGGATGACCGCGGCCAGCTGCCGCGACTGCGCGCGGTAGTACTCCTGCTCGATGCGCGCGGTGGCGTGCAGGCGCGGGTCGGCCTCCAGCCGTGCCTGCAGCGCCGGCAGGGCGCCGGGGTCCTTCAGGCGCAGCGTCAGCGACGACCACACGCTGCGGTCGAACGCCGGCAGGAACGCCTCGGCGTCGCCCCAGATCTCCGAGTCGAAGCCGCTGCCACCCGCGTCGAAGGTGCCGACCACGGTCCAGTCGCGGCCGCCCATGCGCAGCTTCTCGCCCAGAGCGCAGCCCTCGAAGCGCCGGCCCAGGTTGCGCCCCACGACCACCTCGTCCATGCCCGAACGGAACAGGCGCCCCTCGCGCAGGGCGATGTCCGGGCGCAACTCGAGCACGCGCGAATCCACCCCACGCACCGACACGTTCGACGACGCGGTCGGGTTGCCGCGCCTGACCAGGTTCACCAGGACGACCATCTCCGACAGGGCCAGGGGCTCGCCGTCGGCGCCGCGGGCCACGGCCGGGTCCGCGGCGATGACGCGGGCCGCCTCGCGCGTGAGCCCCGACATCATCTCGCTGTCGGAACCGCTGCGCAGCACGATGGCGTTGTCGGCGCGCCCGGTCGCCACCAGCGTGGCGCTGAACCCGTGCGCCAGCGCCAGGGTCAGCACGAGCACCGCCACCACCAGCGCAATGCCGCCGGCCGTCATCAGCGTCATGGTGCGCCGGACGACGAGGTTGCGCAGGTTGTACTGGATCGGCAGCCTCATGCCCTACCCTTCATGGCCTAGCCCGAGTGACGCAGCGCGTCGACGATCCGGAGCCGGGCCGCGTTCCAGGCCGGGGCCAGCCCGCTGACCAGGCCCAGGAACAGCGCGATGCCCATCGCCTGCGCGAGCGTTCCATCGGTGACCTTGAACTGCTGGAAGAACCCGCCGGCGTTGAAATTCGAGAACGCGAAGACCAGCCGCGCCAGCCCCGCCCCCAGCAGGCCGCCCACCAGCGTGATCAGCAGCGCCTCGGCCAGGACCAGGCCAACCACCGTGCGGTCGTTGAAGCCGAGGGCCTTCAGTACGGCGATCTCGCGCGTGCGCTCGCGCGCGGCCATCATCATCGTGTTCATCGAGACCAGCCCGATGGCGATGACGATCGCGCTGCCCAGCGCGTAGATCACGGCCTGGATGTTGCCGAGCATCGAGATGAAGCCCAACTGGAAGGCCTTCTCGGTCTCGGTCTTGGTCTCGGCGGCGCTGTTGGCGAAGGTGGCGTCGACGATGCGCGCGATGTCGCCGGCCCTTGACGGGTCCTTGAGCTTCAACACGAAGGTGCCCACCTGCCCGAAGTCGCCCATGCGCTGGTTGAGGTATTCGCCGTTGAACAGCAGCCAGTTGGTGTCCAGGTCGGGCGTGGCCGGCAGGGCGATGCCGCAGACGGTGAAGTCCCAGATGCCCTCGAAGATCGTGCCGCGCAGCGTGATGCGGTCGCCCTTCTTGAACCCGTACTTGCGCGCCAGCTTCTCGCCGATGATGCAGGCCGTGCGTTCGCGCCGGAACGTCTCCTTCTCCTCGGGTGTCAGCCGGTACTCGGGGTACATCACCAGGTAGCGCACGGGGTCGACCGCGAACTGGGCGAAGAAGTTGCGTTCGTCGATGTAGACGCCGCCGAACCAGGACATGTAGGCCACGTCCTCGACGCCCGGGATCTGCGCCAGGCGGTCGCGGTACGAGGCCGGCATCATGAAGGTCAGCGAAGTCGAGCGACGGGTGATGAGCCGCGCCGTCGAAGCCGATTCCAGCGACGCCGCCAGCGACGTGATCACCGTGCGCAGCGTGCAGAACAGGAACAGCGAGATGATCAGCGAGAGGATCGTCAGCACCGTCCGCCGCTTGTTGCGCAGCGTGCTGCGCAGGATGAACGGCAGGAAGCGCGTCACGGCCGGTCCCGCCGCACGGACTCGACCAGGACGCCCTTGTCCAGGTGCAGCACGCGGTGGGCGCGCTCGGCCGCCCGCGGGTCGTGCGTGACCATCACGACGGTCTTGCCGAACTCGCGGTTCAACCGACCGAGCAGGTCGAGGATCTCGGTGGCCGAGGCGGCGTCCAGGTCGCCGGTGGGCTCGTCGGCCACCAGCAGCGACGGGTCGCTGACGATGGCCCGCGCGATGGCGACGCGCTGCTCCTGCCCACCCGACAGCTGGCGCGGGTAGTGCTCGCTGCGCCCGTGCAGCCCGACGATGCCCAGCACGTCCAGCACGTGCTGCTTCCGCTGCCGGCGATCCAGTCCGGTCAGCAGCAGCGGTAGCTCCACGTTCTGGAACGCCGTCAGCACCGGGATGAGGTTGTAAGATTGGAAGATGAACCCGACGTGGCGCGCGCGGAACGCGGCCAGCGCGGCCTGGTCCAGCGAGCCCAGGTCGACGCCCGCCACGACGACCCGCCCGGCCGTCGGGCTGTCGATGCCGCTGACCAGGTTCAGGATGGTCGATTTGCCGGAGCCCGAGGGGCCCATGAGCGCCAGGAACTCACCGTCGGCCACGTCGAGGTCGAGCTGCGCCAGCACGGGCACCTCGATGGTGTCGCGCCAGTACGTCTTGCTGACGCCCCGCAGGGCGATAATGGGCCGGGCGCCGGTGGGACTGTCCACGCGGCGCCCCTAGAGCGCGATGCGCACGCGCTGCCCCTGGCGCAGCCGCGCGGCACCGTCGACGACGACCTGGTCGCCGTCATCGAGTCCCGACTTGATCTCCACGGCGTCGCCGTCGCGCGCGCCGGTCACGACGTCGACCGCCGCGGCCTTGCCGTCGCGCACGCGCCACACGCGGGAGCGGCCGGCCTGCTCGCGCACGGCCGCCGCAGGCACGCGCAGCACCTTCGGCACCACGGTGACCTGCGAGGTCACCCGCGTCTCGAGGAACGACACCTTGGCGCCCAGGTCGGGCCGCACGCGGGCATCGGCCGCCAGGAAGCGCACACGCACCGGGATGGTGGCCTTGTCGCGGTCGGCCGAGGGGAAGATGGCGCGCACCTCGCCCGGGAAGTGGACGTCCGGGTGGGCATCGAGCACGACATCGGCCGGCATGCCGAGGGCCAGCCGGGCGATGTAGCTCTCGTTGACGTCAACCCCGACCTCGAGCGTGTGCAGGTCGGCGATGGTCACCACGGCGCCGGCGCGCGCGGTGTTGCTGGTCATGATGGGGCCGACGATCTCGCCCACCTCGGCGTCCTTGCGCAGGACGGCGCCGCTGAACGGCGCGGTGACGCGGGTCTTGTCCAGTTCCAGCTGCGCGGTCCTCAGCGCGGCGCGGGCCACCGCCACCTGGGCGCGCGCGGCCTTGGCGTCGGCGGCTGCCGAACGCGCGCTGGTGTCGGAACTCTCCTGCTCCTCGTTGCCGATGACGTCGGCGGCGCGCAGTTCGACGCGGCGGGCCGCGCGGCGGGCCGCGTCGTCGGCCACCGCGACGGCCTGGGCCTCGCGCGCCTGGGCCAGCTGCAGGTCGGCCTCGGCGCGCGCCACGGCCGCCAGCTGGTCGTCGTCGAGCAGCCGGGCCACGACCTGGCCGGCGGTGACGGTGTCGCCCTCCTCGACCATGACCTGGGCCAGGCGGCCGGTCGTGCGCGCGGCCACCGAGGCCTGGTGCCGCGCCTCGACGTAGCCATTGGCAGTCAGCACGACCTTGCCCTGCTCGGCCGGCCCGGTGCCGCCGAAGCGCGCCGAGGCGACGACGACCTTCGCCGGTCGCGCCATCACCGAGAAGGCCACGATGGCTACGACGGCCGCCAGGGCGAACCACGGCCAGCGCCGGCGCCGGCGCCGGCCGCTGCGTTCGTCGTCGGTGATGCGAAGGGACGAGAGGTCGCCGGCGGCGACTGCACGCGGGTCGGACACGATGATGCCTTTCGATCAGCCGGCCAGCCAGGTCCTGGCGTCGGCCAGCGTCGGGAAGATCCGCAGCGGATAGGGCCAATGCCCCCGGGGCTGACCACCCGCAGAATCTATACATGGCATCCGCCCGCGTCCAGAGGGCGGTCAGGGCCACGCCGGGCTGTCCGCCTCGCGCGGCAGGTACGCGGCGTCGGTCGTCAGCAGGTGGCCGTGCTGGTGGCAGGCCAGGCACGCATGTGAAGGGAAGACGAGCGCGAGGTCGCCCGGCCGCAGCCCGGTCGCCAGCTCGGACCAGCGCTCGCGCGGGACTTCGACGACGGCGTGTTCCTGCGTCAATTGGGTCACGGCGACGTCCGGGAGCACTTGGTCGAACCCCTCGGGCGCCATCGTCCCCAGGCAACCGAAGATGGGCGCGCCCCCCACCAGCGCCGGGTCCTTGCCCAGGTGCACCGCGCCGCCGCGCAGGACCAGCCTGCCGCGCGCCTCGTCCACCGCCAGCACCGGGCACGCGGCGGCCAGCGCCAGGTGTTGCGGCCCGCAGATGCCAGCGACCAGTTGCATGACGTCGAAGAAGACGAAGTTGCCGGGGCGCACCTCGTCCACGCCCAGCAGGAGGTCGACCGTCGCGCAGGTGGGGGTGTCTCCCACCGACAGCAGCAGGTCCTGGCCGGTCGCCATGGCTACCGCGCTCAGGCGTTCGGCCGTCGTGCAGTGGAGCGCCTTCAGTTCGTCGCGCGGCGTCCGGTAGCTGTGGCCGGCATGGGCCACCAATCCGCTGCTGTCGGCCGCGGCGGCCGTCTCGCGGATGCGGCGCGCATCCTCCCAGAAGATCCCCGAGCGCCCGTAACCGGTGTCGATCTTCATGTGGATCGAGTTGGGCCACTCCACGGTGGACGCCACCGCGCGCGCCGCCTCGGGCGTGTCCACCAGCAGGCCGAGGCGGCCGTTCCGCTCGGTCAGGCGGCGGCCCAGCACGGCCAGGCGCGGCAGGTCGCCCGGGTCCACCAGCATGGCGATAAGCAGGTTGTCCCAGCCGTCGTCGGCGAACTGCACGGCCATGGCGTACGACGACACTGTGGCATGGCGCACGCCGGCCTCGCGGAACCAGCGCCCGACGCCGACGTTCTGGTGCGTCTTGAAGTGCGGGCGCAGCGAGGTGTGCGAGGCTTTCACCTTCGCGCACATGGCGGCGATGTTCGCGCGGGCGCGCGTCTCGTCCACCAGAAGCGCGGGCGCGTCCAGGGGCAGCCGTTCGAGCAGGCGGGCGGTGTCGGCAAGCAGGCCCATGAAGGTCCTTTCCCGGTGTTGGCGGCAGGTACGGCCACGACGGCGACTATTGCCGAGGATGCGGGCCACGTCAATTGCCCGGCCCGCCGCGCGCGACTCGCGGGAGGCCGAATCGCCCCGCCTGTGCTAGGATGCCCCGTCACATCCCGGCCGCTGAAGGCCACGTCCATCCGAAAGGCGCCCGATGTCCAGTCCGGCAACCGCCGCCGCCAAGCTGCCGCCCGCCCCGCCGTCCCTGCGCTGGGCCGTGCTGGTGTTCACCAGCCTGGCGATGTTCGGCAACTACTACGTGTACGACTCGATCGCCCCGCTGGCGAACATGCTCAGCGGCCAGCTGGGCTTCAGCGACACGCAGATCGGCACGCTCAACGCCATCTACAGCTTCCCGAACATCGTGATGGTGCTGATCGGCGGCATCATCGTCGACCGCATCGGCGCGCGCCGCGCGACGCTGCTGTTCACCATCTTCTGCACGCTCGGCGCGGCCCTGACCGCGTTCCGCGGCACGTTCGTACTGATGGCCGCCGGCCGCCTGCTGTTCGGCCTGGGCGCCGAGTCGATGATCGTCGCGGTGACCGCGGCGCTGGGCCAGTGGTTCAAGGGCAAGCAGCTGGGCCTGGCCTTCGGCCTGAACCTGAGCATCGCGCGCGCCGGCTCCTACGCCGCCGACCTGTCGCCCACCTGGGCCCGCGACATCTACGCCTCGGGCTGGCGCGGCCCCATGCTGCTGGCCTTCGGCTTCGCACTGACCAGCCTGGCGGCCGTCGTGGTCTACTGGGCGCTCGAGCGCCGCGCCGCCTCGAAGTACGAACTGGCGCAGCCGGCCGCCCCCGACCGCATCGTGTGGTCGGACCTCGTGCGCTTCGACAAGTCGTACTGGTACATCGTCGGGCTGTGCGTGACGTTCTACTCGGTCATCCTCCCGTTCCGCTCCACGTTCGCCATCAAGTACTTCCAGGACGCGCACGGCCTGTCGCTGGAGAAGGCCGGGCTGCTGAACAGCCACGTCTTCCTGGCGGCTATCTTCGCCACGCCGCTGTTCGGCCTTGTGGTCGACAAGGTGGGCAAGCGCAGCCTGTTCATGATGATCGGCTCGCTGTCGCTGATGCCGGTCTTCATGCTGCTGGGCTACACGCACTGGAGCCTCTGGATCTCCACCGCGATGATCGGCCTGGCGTTCTCGCTGGTGCCGGCGGTGCTGTGGCCGGCGGTGCCCTACCTGGCCGACGAGCGGCGCCTGGGCACGGCCTACGGCCTGATGACGATGCTGCAGAACATCGGCCTGACGGTCTGCAACGTGGGCGCAGGTGCGCTGAACGACCACAACAAGGCCGGCGCGGCCAACCCGGGCGGCTACCTGCCGATGCTGTGGATGTTTGCGCTGCTGAGCCTGGCGGGGATCGTGTTCGCCGAGCTGCTGCGCCGGCGCGAGAGCGGGCCGCACGGGCACGGGCTCGAGACGCTGAAGGTGAAGGGGTTCTAGCAACCGCGGGCTGCGCGGCAACGACGCCGACCAGCGACCCTTTTTGCGGCCGGCCGTCTTCCGCCGGGGTACGCGCACCGTTGCGGGCATGCGTGCAAGCCGAAATATAAGAGTAAGGAAATCCTGTTTAACTGATTCCAGCAGGCTGAGTTGGCTGCGATTGTCCGGGATATTGAATTTGTTGTTAATAATCTTTATCACATTGCGGCCTCCCGATCGACTAGCCTCCGACCCTCGGGAAGAACCACAGCCCGTGCGTCCCGCGCGGCGTTCCCCGACCATGACATCGGTTTCACGGGCCTTGCCAGCCGAGGAGATGGGTCACATGCGCAAATACAGTTTTCTTGGGGTCATCCTCATTCTCGCCGTCCAGGCAACCCTTGCCGGCGCCGCATCCGTCACGATCAGGACCGGGCAGGTGGGCGGCAGCCCCGGCGCCTGCGGCGGCAGCGACGACAGCTTCCACTACTACACGCCGCAGCCGAACTGCGGGCAGGCGATTCTTTCGGCGCCGTTCCAGGGCAGCGATTTCGCCCAGGCCTGCAGCGGCCCGAATGCGACCGTGATCACGCCGGCCGCCCCGCCCTGGGCGCCCAACCTGCCCTGCGACCCCGCAGCCCGGTGGATCGCCTCGACCGTCCAGCCCGGCAGTTGCTACGGGTCGGCGCTTTCGGCGCTCTACTGTGCCCAGTTCCCTTCCCAGTGCGTCATGGCCGACAGCATCAGGATCTGCTGGTCGGTGGACGACTTCCTTGGTGATTACGCGCCGTCCTACCCCGGCGCGAATCCCGGCGGCATCTATGTCAACGGGGTCGACCTCGGCCCCGCTTTCAGCGGACCGGGCTCCAGCCCGCAGTACACCGCCGTCGCGCTCAACGTCCCGCTCACGGTCGGCTCGAACAGCCTGGCTGTCTACCAGCGTGACGCCGGCTGCGGGCTCGGCGGCCTCATCCTGAGCGCCACCATCTACACGAGCTGCGGAGTCGTGCCGGTCGAGCAGAGCAGCTGGGGATCGGCGAAATCGCTCTTCAGGTAGCTTGCCATCACGGAATGCGGCGGGGTCGGCAGTGGCCCCGCCGCGCTCACCGCCGCCGGGCCGAAATGGCATCTGCGTAGAGCGCGTCGATCGCCTCGTCCTGGCGTCGTTCGGTGAACTTCGCCAGCACACGCTCGCGACCGGCCTGGCCGAGGCTCGCGCGCAGCGCCCCGTCGTCCAGCAGCCTCGCCGTGGCCGCGGCCAGCAGCGCGCCGTCCTTGGGCGGGATCATCAGCCCTGTCACACCTTCCACGACGATGTCGAGCACCCCGTCGCAGTCGGCCGAGACCGTCGGCAGGCCCGTGGCCATGGCCTCGATCAGGGCCAGGCCGAAAGCCTCGTTGTGCGAGGGAAAGGTGAAGACGTCCATCGCCGACAGCAGGTCGGGCACGTCGCGGCGGAAGCCGGTCACCGTCACCCGGTCCCGCAGGTCCGAGTCGGCGATGCCGTCGACGATGGCCCGGCCCTCGTCCTCCTCGCCGCGCGTCGCCTCACCGACGACCAGAAAGCGCGCCCGCGGGTGCGTCGCGGCCAGGCGCGCCGCCATGTCCACGAACTCGCGGTGGCCCTTCGAGGGCGTGACGCGCCCGACGATCCCGACCACCAGGTCGTCGTCCGCGTAGCCCAACTCGGCGCGCAGGCGGGCGCGCGCGGCGGGGTCGGGGCGAAACCGGGTCGTGTCCACGCCGTTGTGGATGGTAACCACCTTCGCCGGGTCGATCGGATGCATC
>CAIOLW010000335.1 GCA_903859215.1 uncultured bacterium
AAGAGTTCGAGCGCCATCTTCTTGGGCAGCCCGCACTGGTGCAGCTTGAGCTGCGGGCCCACGACGATCACGGAGCGGCCCGAATAGTCGACGCGCTTGCCCAGCAGGTTCTGGCGGAAACGGCCGCCCTTGCCCTTGATCATGTCGGCCAGCGACTTCAGCGGCCGCTTGTTCGCACCGGTCATCGCCTTGCCGCGACGGCCGTTGTCCAGCAGCGAATCGACGGCCTCCTGCAGCATCCGCTTTTCGTTGCGGACGATGATGTCCGGCGCCTGGAGTTCGAGCAGACGCTTCAACCGGTTGTTCCGGTTGATGACGCGGCGGTACAGGTCATTGAGATCCGACGTCGCGAACCGGCCGCCGTCCAGGGGCACCAGCGGGCGCAGGTCCGGCGGCAGCACCGGGATGCAGTCGAGGATCATCCACTCGGGCTTGTTGTCGCTCTGGATGAACGCGTCGATGATCTTCAGGCGCTTGAGCATCGCCTTCTTGCGCTGCACGGACGACTCGGTCTTCACCTCGGCCCGCAGCTGGCGGTTCAGTTCCTCGAGGTTCGGCCCGGCCAGCAGCTTGCGCACGGCCTCGGCGCCGGTCTCCATCGTGCAGTTCCAGTCGGGATGCTCTTCCTTGAGCTCCCACCATTCCTCGTCGCTCAGCACGTCGCCGATCTGCAACTCGGTGTTGCCCGGGTTGATGACGACGCTCGACTCGTAGTACAGGATCCGCTCGAGGTCCTTGACCTTCATCGACAGCAGCTGGCCGATGCGGCTGGGCAGGCCCTTGAAGAACCAGATGTGGGCGATGGGCACGGCCAGTTCGATGTGGCCCAGCCGCTCGCGACGCACCTTGCTCTGGGTGACCTCGACGCCGCACTTGTCGCAGACCATGCCGCGGAAGCGGATGCGCTTGTACTTGCCGCAGTTGCACTCCCAGTCCTTGACCGGACCGAAGATGCGCTCGCAGAACAGGCCGTCTTTTTCCGGCTTGAACGTGCGGTAGTTGATGGTCTCCGGCTTGGTGACCTCGCCATAGCTCCAGGACCGGATCTTGTCCGGCGACGCCAGCTGGATCTTGATGGCGTTGCAATCGATACTCTTGCGGGACTCTTCGCGGAAAGCCTGGCCGAGCATGTATCTTCCTCCTGGTGGCCGCGGGGCCGACCGGATTGCGGACCTTCGATTCTGGCTCGCGGCGGCGCCCCACCGGGGACGCCGCCCAAACGGCAGCGACTACAGAGCGTCCTCGAGCGTCACGTCCAGACACAGGGACTGCATTTCCCGCATCAGCACGTTGAACGACTCCGGGATGCCCGGCTCGGGCGGATTCTCGCCCTTGACGATCGCCTCGTAGATGCGCGAACGGCCGGTCACGTCGTCGGACTTGACCGTCAGCATCTCCTGCAGGCAATTCGCCGCGCCGTAGGCCTCCAGGGCCCAGACTTCCATCTCACCGAAGCGCTGGCCGCCGAACTGCGCCTTGCCACCCAGCGGCTGCTGGGTGACCAGGCTGTACGGCCCGATCGACCGCGCGTGGATCTTCTCCTCGACCAGGTGATGCAGCTTCAGGATGTACATGATGCCGACAGTCACCTGCTTGTCGAACCGCTCGCCCGTGCGACCATCGTAGAGCGTGCTCTTGCCGCTCGGGTCGAGGCCTTCCTCGACCAGCCCGGCCTTGATCTCCTCGATCGACGCGCCGTCGAACACCGGGGTCATCGTGCGGACGCCCTTGGCGAACGCGGCGTAACCCAGGTGGGTCTCCAGGATCTGCCCGAGGTTCATACGGCTCGGCACGCCGAGCGGGTTCAGGACGATGTCCACCGGCGTGCCGTCCGCCAGGTAGGGCATGTCCTCCTCGGCCATGATCTTCGACACGACGCCCTTGTTGCCGTGGCGGCCGGCCATCTTGTCGCCGACCGACAGCTTGCGCTTACGGGCGACGTACACCTTGACCAGCTTGACCACGCCGGGCGGCAGTTCGTCGCCGCGCAGCGCGCGCTCGACGTTCTTGTCGTATTCGACCTCGATGCGCTCGCGCTCGCGCGCGGCCGCCTCGAAGACCGACCGGATGCGGGCATCCTGCTTCTCGTCCTTGACCAGCGGCAGGCCCCAGTGGATCGCCGCCAGGTCGATCTCCTCGATCACCTGCTGCGTCAGCTTGCGGCCCGACTTGACCAGCACCTCGCCCGTGTTGGCGTCGATGATGTGGTGGGCCAGCTCGCCGTTGAACAGCTCGCGGAGGCGCTCATCGGCCACGGCGTTGACCTTGCCGCGGTCGCGGTCCCGACGGCGCCGCAGGGCGTCCATCTGCCGCTTCTCTTCCTTCTTGGAACGGGTGTTGCGGTCCTGGCGGCTGAACACGCTCACGTCGACCACGATCCCGTCCATGCCCGGGGGCGCTTTCAGCGAGGCGTCCTTCACGTCGCCGGCCTTCTCGCCGAAGATGGCCCGCAGCAGCTTCTCTTCCGGGCTCAGCTCGGTCTCGCCCTTGGGCGTGACCTTGCCGACCATGATGTCGCCCGGCCGCACGCGCGCGCCGGGATAGATGATGCCGTCCTCGTCGAGGTTCTTCAGGGCCTCTTCGCCCACGTTCGGGATCTCGCGGGTGACTTCCTCGACGCCGCGCTTGGTGTCGCGGACCTGCAGCTCGAACTCCTCGATGTGCAGCGAGGTGAACAGGTCCTCCTTCACCGCGCGCTCGGAGATCAGGATGGCGTCCTCGAAGTTGTAGCCGCCCCAGGGCATGAACGCGACCATCAGGTTGCGACCCAGGGCCAGTTCGCCCTCGCTCGTGCTCGGGCCGTCGGCGATGGGCTGGCCCGCGGCGACACGGTCGCCCGGCCGCACCAGCGGCTTCTGGTTGTAGCACGTGTCCTGGTTCGAGCGCCGGAACTTGCGCAGCTTGTACTCGACCACGCCGTTGGCGTCGAAGAAGCTGCCGGAGCGCACCTGGTCCGGGTCGTCGTACTTGACGACGATGGACTCGGCCGTCGCGGCCTCGACCACGCCGGCGGACTCGGCCACGATCACGGCGCCCGAGTCGATGGCGACCTTCTTCTCCATGCCCGTGCCGACGATCGGCGCATCCGTCCGCAGCAGCGGCACGGCCTGGCGCTGCATGTTGCAGCCCATCAGCGCGCGGTTGGCGTCGTCGTGCTCGAGGAACGGGATCAGCGAGGCGGCCGCCGAGACGATCTGCTTCGGCGACACGTCCATGTAATCCAGCTCTTCGGGCTTGGCCATCGGGTACTCGCCCCGGAACCGGGCCAGCACGCGCGGGGCGACGAAATGGCCCTTATCGTCCATGTCGGCGTTCGCCTGCGCGATGGTGACCGTGTCCTCCTGGTCGGCCGTCAGGTACTCCGTCTTGGTGGTGACGAGGCCCTTCTCGACGCGCCGGTAGGGCGACTCGATGAAGCCGAAGCTGTTGATCCGCGCGTGCGTCGCCAGCGACGCGATCAGGCCGATGTTCGGGCCTTCCGGCGTCTCGACCGGGCACATGCGGCCGTAGTGCGTGTAGTGCACGTCGCGGACTTCGAAGCCCGCGCGGTCACGGTGCAGACCGCCAGGCCCGAGCGCCGACAGGCGGCGCTTGTGGGTCAACTCGCTCAGCGGGTTCGTCTGGTCCATGAACTGGCTGAGCTGGCTGCTGCCGAAGAACGACTGGATGACCGCCGAAACCGTGCGCGCGTTGACGAGGTCGGCCGGGCTGAGCGGCTTCTCCTTGTCGGCGAGGTTCATGCGCTCCTTGATGATGCGCGCCATGCGGCTGAGGCCCACCGAGAACTGGTTGGCCAGGAGCTCGCCCACCGACCGGATGCGGCGGTTGCCGAAATGGTCGATGTCGTCGATGTCGCGCTTGCCCAGGAACAGGCCGATCATTTCGTGCGTGATCGCCAGGAAATCCGCCGGCGTCAGCGTCGTGCACTTCGGGTCGACGTTCAGCGACAGGCGCCGGTTCATCTTGTAACGGCCCACCTCGGCCAGGTCGTAGCGCTTCTCGTTGAAGAACAGGCGCTCGAACAGGGCCTTGGCGACTTCCTCGTTCGGGGGATCACCGGGCCGGAGCAGGGAGTAGAACCGCCGCAGCGCCTCGTCCGGGGTGCGGCTGGGGTCCTTGCGCAGCGTGTTGAGGATCAGGCTGGGCTCGTTCAGCGTGACTTCGCCCGCAGCGACCAGCTTGATCTCCTTGACGCCGCTGGTCAGGATCGTCTCGCGCAGCAGCGCGTCGATGATCGCGCCGGCCTTGGCGAACGGGTCGGCCTCGCCGTCACGCGTCAGGTCGCAGGCCAGGATGCGGCCCTCGAGGCCCTCCTCCAGCTCCTGGTACTTCTTGGTGCCGGGCTTCGTGATCTTGATCGACTCGACCTCGTGGAAGAGGGCGATGATCTCCTCGTTCGTATGGAAGCCCAGCGCGCGCAGCAACATCGTCGCCGGCTGCTTGCGCTTCCGGTCGATGTGGACGTACAGCAGATTGTTGATGTCGGTGGTGAACTCGACCCACGAACCGCGGTACGGGATGATGCGCGCCCGGAACAGCCGGCGGCCGTTCGGGTGGATCTCGTCGCTGAAGAACACGCCCGGCGAACGGTGGAGCTGCGAAACGATCACGCGCTCGGCGCCGTTGATGAGGAATGTGCCCTTGTCGGTGATCATCGGGAGCTCGCCCAGGTAGACTTCCTGCTCCTGGATGTCGCGGATCATCATTTCGCCCGCGGCCGCGCCCTCGGTCTCCTCCTTGACGACCAGCCGCAGCTTGACCTTCAGCGGTACGCTGAACGTCAGGCCGCGCTCCTGGCACTCTTCGATCCCGTACTTCGGCTCGCCCGTCTTGAAGCTGATGTACTCCATGATCAGGTTGCCGCGCGTACTCTCGATCGGGAAGATCGTCTGGAAGACGCCTTCGATGCCGCGCATATCGCGGTCCTCCGCCTTGGTCCCGACTTGCAGGAACTCGTTGTACGAGTCCAGCTGGACCGCCAGCAGGTTGGGCATCGCTTCGTCGTGCAGGATCTTCGAGTAGTTGACGCGTCCGGTGAACTTGTCGACGGAGGGTTTTCTCACAGAGCCACTTCCTCGGAAGAAGGAACAGCAGGCCCCCTGGCATTCGACCCTGGGCTGCTGTTTGACTGTCGCCGCTGGCATCGACCGCAGGATGGCGGACGCCTCGCTCCCTCAGCGGTGCCCAGGTCCGGTGACGCGCGGCGAAACGCATCCCGGCCGGGGGCCGCAGGGGGCGGTCCCGGGAAGGACCGCCCCCGCATGGACCACGCCTTACTTCAGGTCGATGATCGCGCCGGCTTCTTCCAGCTGGGCCTTCAGCTTCTCGGCCTCGGCCTTGTTCACGCCGTCCTTGACGGTGGCGGGAGCGCTCTCGACCAGATCCTTGGCTTCCTTCAGGCCCAGGCCCGTGATGGCCCGGACTTCCTTGATGACCTGGATCTTCTTGTCGCCCGCGGCGGTCAGGACCACCGTGAACTCGTCCTTGACCTCTTCGACGACGGCGGCGGCGGCAGGCGCAGCCATGGCCATCGGGGCGGCGGCGCTGACGCCGAACTTCTCTTCCATCGCCTTGACCAGCTCGGCGGCCTCCAGGAGGGTCATGCTCGAGATCAGGTCCAGGACCTTGGCCGCGTTTTCGCTCAGGTTGCTCATGTGTATCTGTCTCCTTGCGCGTCGGAGCCGTGGGCTCCGCAGTTGTCTGGTTTTCAGGGCCGCGCCGTCCACGGGGCGGGGCAGCCAACTCTCTCAAACGGACCCTGCGATCCCCGGGGTCAGGCAGCCTTCTGCTTGGCGACGGCGTCGATCGCGCGACAGAGCGCGGCAGCGACACCGTTGGTCGTCACGGCCAGGCCACGTGCCGGCGCATTGACACTGCCCATCATCATGGACAGCAGCACTTCGCGGCTCGGGACCTTGGACAGTGCGACCACCTGGCTGGGGTCGAGGTACTTGCCATCGACGAAGCCGCCCTTGATCTTCAGCTTGTCGTTCTCCTTCGAGAACGCGACTGCGATCTGGGCTGCTTCGACCTGGCTTGCCATGCCGAACAGGACGGCCGTCGGACCCTTGAGGTGGTCGTTCAGGTCACCCATACCGGTATTCGTGGCGGCGATACGCGCGAGGCGGTTCTTGACCACCCGGCAATCGATGCCCTTCTGCCGGCAGTTGCGGCGGAAAGCCGTCATCGCATGAACGGTCAGGCCGGTGTAATCCGTGAGGATCAGACACTGCGCCTGCTGCATCCGTTCAGTGATGGCTTCGACCTCTGTGATTTTATCGGGACGTGCCATCAGGCAACTCTCCTTGATCTATCAACCGGACGAACCATCGGGAACCGCCGGACCACGTCGTGGCCCGCGCGCTCCCGCGGGTTCTAGCCAATGCTGCTCTGCTCGACGCGAATGGACGGCGTCATGGTGCCGGACAGGAAGACCGACTTGACATAGACGCCCTTGACCGCCGACGGGCGGACGCGCTGCAGCTCGTGGAAGAGCATGCGGGCATTTTCCGCCAGCTTGACCGGGCCGAAGGAACGCTTGCCGAGCGGCGCATGCACGATACCGGCCTTGTCGACGCGGTACTCGATGCGGCCGGCCTTGGCTTCCCTGACGGCCTTGGCGATATCCATGGTGACGGTGCCGACCTTCGGGTTGGGCATGAGGCCGCGGGGACCGAGGATGCGTCCCAGCTTGCCGAGCTCACCCATCATGTCAGGCGTCGCGATGATCACGTCGACGTCCGTCCAGCCGTCCTTGATCTTGGGCAGGTACTCATCCGCCCCGACCATGTCGGCTCCCGCGTCAGCGGCTTCCTTCTCCTTGGGACCGCGGGTGATCACAAGCACCCTGACAGTCTTTCCGGTGCCGTTGGGCAGGACCACGGTCCCGCGAACCATCTGGTCCGCGTGACGCGGGTTGACGTTCAATCGAACGGCCACATCCACCGTCTCGTCGAACTTGGACTTGGGCATGGACTCGAGCAGCGCGAACGCCTCGTCGACCGAGTACGTCCGGTTGCGGTCGATCAGCCCGTGGCCCGTCCGGTAGGATTTTCCGTGTTTCATGTCGAGGGACTCTCCCGTTGACTGTGATGTTTCGAATCGGGGCCACGCTTCGACTCTCGTCGTCTTGCGCCCCGATGTTCTCCGGTGCCGGTTCCGCAAGCGGACCGGCGCCGTGTTCGCAGTCCGGGGACTAGACCACTTCCAGCCCCATGCTTCGCGCGGTGCCGGCGATGATCTTCATCGCGGCCTCCGGCGAACCGGCATTCAGGTCTTCCATCTTCATGATCGCGATTTCGCGCAGCTGCGCGCGCGTGATCTTGCCGATGGGTTCCCGGCCGGGCTTGTGGCTGCCCGAGGTCAGGCCCAGGGTCTTCTTGATGAGGACCGAGGCAGGCGGGGTCTTCGTGATGAAGCTGAAGCTTCGATCGGAGAACACGGTGATGACCACCGGGATCACCAGACCCAACTGCTCCTTGGTCCTCTCATTGAAGGCGCTGCAGAACTCCATGATGTTCAGGCCGTGCTGACCGAGCGCCGGACCCACCGGGGGAGCCGGATTGGCCAGCCCTGCCTTGATCTGCAGCTTGACCTGCGTTACGACTTTCTTGGCCATGTCGACGCCTTTCCTTCAACAATCAGGACCAGACTCTTGCTCGTCACCGTGACATATGGGGACGGGGTCCACACCCACCCTCCGGCCACGATGCCGCCGAGCCCTCTTCTATGGGGTCCGCTCCGTTGAGAGAGACGGGAGCGGTGACAACCGCGGATCCAGACAAAACCCGCGGCCGTCCGGACGACGGCGAAACCCGACTCAGACAGGCTTGACCTGCAGGAAATCGAGCTCCACCGGGGTCTCCGAACCGAAAATCGAGATCATCACCTTGAGCTTGCCCTTGTCGTGATTGATCTCGTTGATCACGCCGATCCACTCCGTGAATGGGCCATCCATGACCTGGACGCTGTCGCCCACATCGTACGGAATGTCGACGGTCGTCCGGGCTTCGTCCGGGGCCGAGATGCGACCGAGGATCCGGTCCACCTCTTCCCTGGAGATCGGCTCCGGCTTCAGCGGCGTGCCGCCGATGAAGCGCGTGACGCCCGGAATGCTGTTGATGAAGTGCTGCGTCTCCTTGTCCAGGATCATCTCGACCAGGATGTAGCTCGGGAAATATTTGCGCTTCACGGTCGAGCGCTTCCCGTTCTTCATCTCGGTCACGTCCTGCGTCGCGACGAGCACCTCACCGAAGAAATCTTCCATGTGGTTCGACTTGACGGCCATCTCGATGTTGCGCTTGACCTTGTTCTCGTGGCCGGTGTTCGCGTGGATGACGTACCACTTCATCTTCCCGCGACGCTCGATCTCCGCCTGGTCGCCCGCCGTCAACGGCAGGTCGATCGCGTCGAGCAGGTCGTCCTCCGGCGTGCGGGCGCGCGCCGGCGCGGCCGGCTCATCAGCCGGCTCCGGGGCGACGAATTCCTCTTCCGGCAGGTCGAAGAACAACGAGTCGGCGTCCAGGGCTTTCTCCCCGGAAGAACTGTCTTCCGAAGACCTGGGCTTGCTGTCGTTGTCGCGATCCTCGTTATCGAACACAACCGGCTCCGTTCGGATTCAACCCAGGCGCCTCGACGCGCAGACACCCCAAAAACGGGACGGATGTCCCATTTCGGGGTTTGCTTCGGGAACTGCCCGCAAATACTGCCCCTGTCAACCGAGGGCTTGTCAACCCAGCTTCTGGATGATCCCCTTGACTCCGAAGTCCAAGCTCTTGTCCACGATGAACAGGAATACGGTGATGATGAACACCGTGACCAGGACGACGATCGTGGATTCCTTCAACTCGTCCCTGCCGGGCCAGGAGACACGCTTCATCTCCTGAGCAGTCTCCCGCAGGTACTGCGTAAAACGCGCGACCATATTCAGGGCCTTCCTGACCTCGTCCCCGGGCGCCGGGCGCCCGCGGGGACGATTTCGGTATCGCTGGCAGGGGCGGCAGGGATCGAACCCGCGACCCTCGGTTTTGGAGACCGATGCTCTACCAACTGAGCTACACCCCTGCGAAACCAAGCCGGAACCGCCAACCGACTGTCGACTGGCGGCCCGGAGTCAACCCAACCCCGACTAGCGGGTCTCCTTGTGATCCGTGTGCTTGACGCACTTGGGGCAGAACTTCTTGAACTGCACCCGGTCCGGATGGAGACGCTTGTTCTTCTTCGTCGTGTAGTTCCTCATCTTGCAGTCGGTGCAAGCGAGGGTGATGATGTCACGCATGAAAACCTGCTCCCCGGCTCGTGGCCACGGACGTTGCTAACCAACCAGACGACGACTCCGCAGGCAAAGGCCCTGCTACGCGAGGATCTTCTTAGGCCAGGATCTTGGCCACGACGCCGGCGCCCACCGTACGACCACCCTCGCGGATGGCGAAACGCAGGCCCTCTTCCATCGCGATCGGCGTGTGGAGGTCCACCACGATCTTGATGTTGTCACCGGGCATGACCATCTCCACGCCC
>CAIOLW010000336.1 GCA_903859215.1 uncultured bacterium
CGGGCGCATCCTCCAGCTTGACGGTGATGGTGCCCTTGCCGTCGATGAGGGCGTCGATCCCGTTCTTGATCAGGTTCTCGAGGACCCAGCCGAACAGGTCCCGGTTGAACAGCACCGGGTTGGTGACGGCTCCCTCGCGCCTGAGCTGCACCCGGCCGCCCAGGTGCGGCAGGCGCCGCCGGAAGTACTCGATGGTGTCGTCGGCCACGCCGTTGAGGTCGGTGTCCTCGAGCTTCGGGGTCGAGCCGATCTGGCTGAATCGCGCCGACACCATGCTCAGCCGGTCGACGTCGCGGTTCAGTTCGGAGACGACGTCGTCGTTCTTGCCCAGCCGGTCCTCGAGCAGGGCCACCCAGCCCATGATCGAGGTGAGCGGCGTCCCCAGCTGGTGCGCCGTCTCCTTGGCCATGCCGGCGAACAGCGCCTTCTGCTGCGCGTCCTTCTTGTTCTGCAGCGCCCAGAGGATGACCAGGAAGAACAGCGCCATCACCATGAGTTCCAGATACGGCATGATGCGCAGGCGCTGGCTCAGCGCCGAGCGACCGTAGTGCAGCGTGCCGAGGCGTTGCCCCGTCGCCGGGTCGAGGATGGCGAAGGGATCCTGTTCCTGGTCGTAGCCGGCGGCCAGCGACAGGATCTCGAGGATCACCGGGTTGCTCGGGTTCGACATGTTCTCGCGCAGCAGGATCTGGTAGTCGGGCAAAGGGATGCCGATCACGGGCTTGTTCCACAACAGCGGACGGCCCGCGTTGTCGGTCAGGATGAACGGCACTTCGTTCTCGTTGATGATCTCGATCAGCGGCTGGAGGCCCTCGGTCGATTCGGCCTTGAACAGGCGGCTGGCCACGCCAGACAACAGGCGCGTGGTCAGGAAGCTCTGGCGTTCGACGCTCTTCGAAACGCGAAAGGTGAATACCGTCGTGGCCACGACGATGCTGAGGCTGCCGAGGACAAGGTACGTATTGAACAGGTAGCGCCGCCGCAGCCAGGAGGCATCGAGCCGCGGCTTCCGGAACCTGGTCATCCGATGTACTCCAGCCCGCCCAGGTACGGCCGCAGCACAGCGGGCACCCGGATGCGCCCGTCGCCGGTCTGGTAATTCTCCATGATGGCCACCAGGACGCGGGGCAGGGCCAGGCCCGAGCCGTTGATCGTGTGCACGTAGCCCTTGTCGCTGCCGCCCTTGTAGCGGATGCCGGCGCGTCGCGCCTGGAAATCGGTGAAGTTGCTGCAGGACGACACTTCCAGCCACTTGCCGACGCCCTGCGCCCAGACCTCGAGGTCGTAGCACTTGGCGGCGGCGAAGCTGAGGTCGCCGGTGGCCAGCGTCAGGACGCGGTACGGCAATTCGAGCTTCTGCAGCAGTTCCTCGGCGTCGGCGGTCAGCAGTTCCAGTTCGTCCCACGACGTCTCGGGCGCCACGAACTTCACCATCTCCACCTTGTGGAACTGGTGCACGCGCAGCAGGCCGCGCGTGTCCTTGCCCGCCGCCCCGGCCTCGCGCCGGAAGCACGGCGAGAACGCGCAGTACTTCAGCGGCAGCTGCGCGGCGTCGAGCGTCTCCTGCATGTGGACGTTGGTGACCGAGACCTCGGCCGTCGGGATCAGGTACAGGTTGTCGACCGGGCAGTGGTACATGTCCTCGGCCAGCTTCGGCAGCTGGCCGGTGCCCTGCATCGCCTCGGGATTCACCAGGTACGGGATGTTGAACTCGGTGTAGCCCTGCTCCAGGTGCACGTCGAGGAACCAGTTGATGAGCGCGCGCTCGAGACGGGCGCCCTGGCCCGACAGCACGGTGAAGCCGCTGCCGCTCATACGGACGGCGCGCTCGGGATGGAAGATGCCCAGTTCGGCGGCCAGGTCCCAGTGCGGCACCACCGGGTGCTTCGGCTCGGTGACCTCGCCCCAGGTGCGCACGATGACGTTGCACTCCTCGCCGCCTTCGGGGACCGAAGCGTGCGGCAGGTTGGGGATGCGCAGGTAAAGGCGCTCGACCTCGGCCTCGAGCTCGACGGCATCGTCCTTCAGCTGCTTGAGCCGGTCGGAGACCGCCTTCATCTCGGTGATGGCGGCCGAGGCATCGCCACCGGCCTTCTTGACGTCGCTGATGGCGCGGTTGGCCCGGTTGGCCTCGGCCTGCAGGGACTCGATTTCCTGCAGGGCGGCGCGGCGGGCGGCGTCCTTGTCGTAGTAGGCCTCGATATCGACGGACTCGCGCTTCAGGGCGACGGCGCGCACCACCTGGTCGCGGTTCTCACGCAGGAACTTGCGGTCGAGCAACGGGACACCTCGCAGGGAAGCGGACGGATGCCGGCGGCCGGCCTTCAAAGAGCCGGAAGACGCAATAAACGCGCCCCGCGCCACGGGTTCCGGCGGGAAAATGGTTTTGCATTCCGCGGCGGCGACTGCTAAGAAGGTTAGTCACAGGACCAAGGCGGCGGCAAGCCAAATCGGGGCTTTCCGCGGCCGTTCCGGGCCCTCCGCTTCCCGCGGGAGGCTCCCTGGCCACCCTGCCGGCGACGCCTCCGGCAGCGGCATTCCTGTCGAGGCATGATGCAGCGAAGCGAACTCATCGGCTGCCTGCGCGCCCTGCCCCCGGGCCGGCGCCTGATCACGGCGCTGGACGTCCCGGATGCCGACCGCGCCCTGGCCCTGGCGGCGGCCCTCGGGCCGGCCGGCGGCTTCGTCAAGGTGGGCCTGGAACTGTTCTCGGCCGCCGGTCCGCCGGTGGTCACGGCGCTGCGCGGCCTCGGGCGTGACGTTTTCCTGGACCTCAAGTACCACGACATCCCCAACACGGTCGCCTCGGCGGCGCGGCAGGCGGCGCGCCTGGGCGCTTCGCTGTGCACGATCCACGCGGCGAACGGCCGGGCGGCGCTGGAAGCGGCCGCGGCCGCGCTGGCGGAGGCTCCCCCGGGCTCCGACGGGCGGCGCCCCGCGCTGCTGGCGGTCACGGTCCTGACGAGCCTGTCGGCAGCCGACCTCGAGGAAGTGGCCCCGGGCGGCGGCACGCTGGCCGACCGCGTGGCGCGCCTGGCGACGCTGGCCTGGGAAAGCGGCTGCGACGGCCTGGTGTGCTCGGCCGCCGACCTGCCCGACCTGCGCCGCGTGGTGGGGCCCGGGCCGCTGGTCGTCACGCCGGGCATCCGCCTCGCTGCAGGGACGGCGGACGACCAGAAACGCATCGCGACGCCACGGCAGGCAGCCGACGCGGGCGCGGATTTCCTGGTGATCGGCCGGCCGGTGACCGGCGCCGCGGACCCGGCGGCGGCGCTCGCGGCCATCGCGGCCGACTTCGCGTGAGCAAGGGCACGGACAACCAGCGCGGAAAGGCGGTCCCCATGGACGAGAGCAGCCTGTTGAAGTTGATGGAAGAGCTCGGCGCGTTGCACCGCGGCCACTTCCTGCTGAGCAGCGGTCGCCACAGCCACACCTACTTCCAGTGCGCGCGGTTGTTGATGTACCCGGAACTGGCGCGCGAGCTGGGCGCGGCCCTGGCCGTGAACTTCGCCGACACGCCGCACGACGTGGTGGTCAGCCCCGCGCTCGGCGGCATCCTCATCGGCCACGAAGTGGCGCGCGCGACGGGTCGCCGGTTCATCTTCACCGAACGCAAGGACAGCCTGATGGAGATGCGGCGCGGCTTCTCGCTGGAGACGCGCGAGAAGGTCGTCATCGTCGAGGACGTGGTCACGCGCGGCACGAGCCTGCTGGAAGTGGCCCGCGTCGTCGAGGATCACGGCGGCGTCGTGGTCGGCCTCGCCTGCATCATCGACCGCACCGGCGGCGACGTGGACCTGCCCCTGCCGCTGCACACGCTCGCGCGCGTCGCCGTCGAGACCTGGGAGCCGGCCGAATGCCCACTGTGCCGCGCCGGCCAGCCGGTGATCAAGCCCGGCAGCCGCGGGAACTGAAGGGCGATGCCATGACAGGGCGCGGGCAGGCCGATCGACGCGCCCACCCGGCCCGACCGGCGGGCGCCCTGCTCGCCGGGTGCGCGGTGGCGCTGCTGCTGGCCGTCATCTGGCCGCTGGCCCGGCCGGCGCTGCCGCTGCTGCCGACCGACGACCTCTACACCCACCTGAGCGTGACGCGACACCTCGCCCGCGGCGACGGCTTCGAGTGCGACATCGCCTATCCCCTTTCGTTCGCCTGGCCGTTCGCGCGCGAACTGCCGCAGCCGCTGGTGCACCGCCCGCCCGCGTGGCCGGTGGCGCTGCTGCTGCCCTATGCCGTCGCGGGCGGCGACCCCGAAGCGACGATCGGCGCCGTGCGCGGCCTGCAGGTGCTGCTGCTGGCGATGATCCTCGGCCTGGGCACGGCCGCGTGGGGGCGGCGCGGGCGACCCGGCGCGGCGACCGCCTGGCTGGCGGCGGCGCTCGCCTGCCCGCTGTGGCGGTACGCCGTCGACTGGGGCCTGACCGAAGTGCCGGCGGCGCTGCTGCTGCTGGCCCTGTGGCTGCGGCACCGCGACGGAGCGCGGGCGCCCACCGCCGCGGACGGCGCGCTGCTCGGGGCGCTGGCGCTGCTGCGACCCGAACTCGCCTGGCTGCCCGTCGCCTGGTGGCTGGTCTGGCGAGGGCGTTCGGCAGGAGCAGCGGCCTCGGTCGCGGTGACGTCCGGACTGCGCGCCTGGCTGCGACGTCCGCTCGCGGCGCTGCTGGTGCTGGCGGCGCTGACGCTGCCGTGGGCCGTGCGCAACCTGCTCCTGACCGGCGATCCCTGGTTCAGCGTGCAGGCGCAGGCCGAACTGGTGAAGGACACGCGCACCTGGCCGGGCTACGACGTGTACCGGCAGCTGGAACCGCAGCCGGCCTGGCGCGCGCTGGCCGCCGATCCCGTTCCCATCGCGCGCAAGTTCGCCCGCGGCGTCCGCTTCTTCGCGCAGTCGTGGCCCGGGCTCATGGCCTGGCCCGTGGCGCTCATCCTGGTGATCACCGTTTTCGAGGGTTGGCGCGCCGCCGCGGGCCCGGGCCGTCGGGCGCGCGCGCAACTGGCCCGCGCGGTGCGTGAACCGGCGCTGGTCGCGCTCGGCTCTGCGGTCGCGCTCGCGCTCCTGTACGCCCTGTTCGACCATTCCCTGCGGCACCTGCTGCCGGTCGTGCCGATCCTGGCCTGGGAAACAGGGCCGTGGCTCGGCGAATGGCCCTGGCGGCGGCTGCGCGGGCAGGCCGCGCCGCGCCGCACCCTGGTTGCCGTGCTGCTCGCCCTGGCCGTCGCGGCGCCCCCGGTGTTCCTGACCGTGCGCCAGCCCGCGGGGTGGCGCCAGTCGGCCGCCGAGGC
>CAIOLW010000337.1 GCA_903859215.1 uncultured bacterium
CGATCTCGTTGGCGGTGATCGGCTGGCCGTCGAGCTGGAAGACGAAGCTGTTCAGCGTCGAGGCCTGCCTGGTCTCCGCCTCGATGCGCGCGGTCGCCAGCGCCGGGTTGGTCATGGGACCTTCCGCCGCATTGAGGAGGACCCGCCGCAGTTGGCGGACCGTGAGCGGGTCCAGTTCGCGCTCGTGGACGAGCAGGTCCTTCGCCTCGTCGATGAGCACCGGGTTGCCCATGAAGGCGGCCTGGGCCTGGCTGGCGGCGTCGGCCGCAGCGTCGTGCGCCGGCGACACGTCGGTCGCCGCGTCCCAACCGGTGCGCGCGGCTACGGTACACAGGGCCTGGTAACCGGCGTTCACGAGCGTGAGAAAGCGGTCGGCGCGGTCCCGGAGATGGGCGTCGGAAGTGTCGGCATCGGTGGGGCCTGAGGCAGGAGGCCCTTCCGTTGCGTTCGCGACCGGCGTGAGGGGGAGCGCCAGAAGGATCGCGATGAGGAACCGGACGCCAACGCGGATACTGACGGTCGATTGTCCCATGATGCCTCCTTAGGGCGGGAAGTTACCAGAGGCGGGCCCCGCTGTCCCGGAAAACGCGACCGGGCGCCCGCGCGCCGGCTGCCCATGGCGCGTACTTCATTTCATCTAAATGATGACAAAAAAAGGACTTGCAACAGTCAAAGCCGGCGGGCAACGAGCGCCGAGATTGCGCGATGGATAATGAAAACCCGCCCTCACCGTCTTGATGTTGTGTTAGAATCCATACCTTCACCGCTTTCACGACTACAAGGGGAACGGCACAGCCCCACCAAGAGACCGGCACAAAAGATCCAGGGGGAGCATCCATGAGGCGGCCCATCCATCGCGCAGCGCTGTTATCGCTCACGGCATTGTTGTTCATCATCACGCCGGGAAAAGCCCATGCTGTCTGGTCAACCAACACAGCAATCAACAACCTCGTCTGGTATTCAGGCGATGCCAAGGCCTACCCCGCGAATGTCAGCGACGGGACGGGGGGCGCGATCGTGATGTGGTATGGGCCCGCCAGCAGCATTCTTGTGCAGCACATCAACGCGGTCGGAGTTACGCAGGGGAGCGTTGCCATCATCCCGGGACTCAGCCAGGAGATCCGCCCTGTCATCGTCAGTGATGATGCGGGCGGAGTGATCATCGCCTGGAGCAAGGTGAACAATTACGAGAGCTACAACAATGACATCTATGCCCAGCGGGTCGATGGCTCAGGTGCCGTTCTGTGGACTACAAGCGGAACAGCACTCTGCACGGCAGCTGGGAATCAACTCCATCCGACGATAGCCGCCGACCATGCCGGTGGGGCGATCATCACCTGGCAGGATTACCGGAATTCCCCGGAGCCCGACATCTACGCGCAGCGCGTCGACGCCTCAGGCAGCATCCTGTGGGCGGCGGATGGTGTTGCGGTGTGCACGGC
This sequence comes from uncultured bacterium, assembly GCA_903859215.1. GTDB lineage: Bacteria > Krumholzibacteriota > Krumholzibacteriia > LZORAL124-64-63 > LZORAL124-64-63 > CAINDZ01. The sequence continues at coordinate 1,443 of CAIOLW010000337.1, forward strand.
GACAAGCTACCAGACCGAACCGGCTATTGCCGCCGACAATGCCGGGGGCGCGATCATCACATGGACGGATCTCCGCCGCGAGAACGGCTATTTCGACATCTACGCACAGCACGTCAACGGATCGGGCGCCGGTCTGTGGATGGCCAACGGCATAGCGATATGCGTGGCGGATGATGAGCAGTCGGACCCGAACATCATCAGTGACGGCTTCGGCGGAGCGATCATCGCGTGGCAGGATTTTCGCAATGCCGCGGCAAGCTATTACGACATCTACGCCCAGCGCGTCAGCGCCGAAGGCAATACGCTGTGGACGAACAACGGGCAGGCAATCTGCGCCACGGCCGATTACGAATACAGTCCTGAAATCGCGAGTGACGGTTCGGGGGGCGCGATCTTCACCTGGTGGAAGAGTTACGTGACTCCCCCGTATGAAATAGACATCTGTGCCCAGCGCATCAACGCAGCCGGTTCTGTTCAATGGGGAGCCGCCGGCGTGCCCATTTGCACATTGCCGGGCTGGCAGAATCAGCCGGTCATCATCAAGGACGGCGCGGGAGGCGCGATCATCACGTGGACGGACTATCGCGTCCAGTATCCCGATATCTACGCCCAGCGCATCAACGCAGCGGGCGCCGTCCAGTGGACAGGTAATGGAGTCGCCATCGCCACGGCGTCACCAAGTCAATCGGCCCCGACCATTGCCGGTGATGGCACAGGTGGCGCGATCATTTCGTGGATGGAGCAGCGGGGCATCTATGCCTCGCAGATCGGCGGGAACGGGATCCTGGGCAGCAGGGCGTCCGCATCAGCTGTAGGCCCGGCCGGCCAGTCGCCGAAAGTTCCTGTGCTCTCCCAGAACTGCCCGAACCCGTTCAACCCGCGGACGTCGCTCAGGTTCGACCTGCCCCAGGCCGGGTATGTACGGCTCTCGGTGTTCGATGTCGCGGGACGCGTGGTCCGCACGCTGGTCGACGAGGGCATGTCCCAGGGCAGCCACGAGGTGGCTTGGGATGGGCTGGATTCAGCGGGTCGGGCCGTCGGCTCGGGCACCTACCTGGCGCGGCTCTCGTTCGGCGGCAGGGTGGAGACGGTGAGGATGGGGCTGGTGCGATAAGGCCATATGTCCTCTCACTTTCGCTCGCGAAAGGGGTAGAGTCATCACTTCGGTGAGGCTTCTACCCCTCCGCGAGGGAGAGTCAAGGAGGACCCGATGGTTCGCTCCCAG
>CAIOLW010000338.1 GCA_903859215.1 uncultured bacterium
GCCCCGGTTGGCGGCGGGGCTGGCCGGGCTCGGGTGCAGCAGGGTGCCGAAGGCGGCCGGGGTGTGCTCCGTGGACACCTCGCCGGCATACAGCGCCTCAAGTTTCTTCCGCGCGAACCCGCCCACCCCCACGGCGAACTCTGGCTGGTAGAGGTCGATCACCCGCCGCAGCCACGCATCGCACGCCTTGAACAACGGCGCCGCGGCCGCGGCCGGCAGCTTGTCGGGCGTCAGGTTGCGCGCCGATGCCTCCATGAACACCAGCGGGCAGTAGTTCAGGACGATGTGCTCGCGAAAGAAGCCCTCGGCGCCGCCGCACTGCCGGTCGAAGAACCCCCACAGCCTGCGGCCGCTGACTTCCGAGCGCGTGCAGGCCAGCCCTTCGACGATGCGCTTGGGATGCTCCTGCGTCGGCCTTCCCACCGGTCCGTCCAGGTGGAGGATGTCCTTCACCGCGGCCACCTCGCCGAACGGCACCCCGGTCTGCGCCATCCCCCACGGCCCCGGGTTCATGCCCAGGAAGATCACCCGCCGCGGCGTGGCGCCCCAACGGGTGAGGTACTGCTCGTGCAGCGCCCAGGCGTAGTCGAGCGGGTTGTAGACGTGCGCCACCGGCTCGGGGAAGCGGCACCTGTTCACCGCAGCGCGCAGGTCGGTGGTGGCGGCGACGACGGCCGGGGCGATGTTCACGGGCTTGGGCGCCATGGGCTCGGGATCCTTCGGATGGTGGTCGCTGTGCGTCCGTTGCCGCGCACTGTACACCGGCCGCCCGCCGGGGCACAACCGCGCGAGACATCGGGCCGCGCCGCCGTTATGCTGGCGTCATGCCTGTTTCCGAAAGGACGCCCGATGCCCCTGCTGATGACCCGCGCCCTGGCCCCCATGGGATTGGCCTGCCTGCTCTGCGCCGCCGACGCGCATTGCGCCGGCGCAAGTGATGCGAACGGCGCAAGTGATGCGAACGCGGCGCCCCGCGCCGACCTCGTCCTGCACCACGGCCACGTCCTGACGATGTGCAATCCCGAACCCGCGCCCGCCCCCACGGCGGTCGCGGTGGCCGGCGGCCGCATCCTCTACGTGGGCGATGATGCGGGCGCGCTGGCCCTGGCCGCGCCCGGCGCGCGCGTGATCGACCTTGCCGGCGGCACCGTCATCCCCGGGTTCATCGACAGCCATTGCCACCTCGAGGGCCTGGGCAAGGCGCTCGCCGAGGTGGACCTGCGCGACACGACGTCGCCGGCGCAGATCGCGCAACTGGTGGCCGGCGCCGCCGCCGCCACGCCGGGCACGGGCTGGCTCGAGGGCCGCGGCTGGGACCAGAACGATTGGACCGTGAAGGAGTACCCGACGCGCGAGGTGCTCGACGCGGTGTGCGACACGCGGCCGGTGCTGCTGCGCCGCATCGACGGCCACGCGGCGTGGGCCAACACGGCGGCTCTGGAAGCGGCCGGCATCACGGCGGCGACGAAGGACCCCGTCGGCGGCGAGATCGTGCGCGACGAGCACGGCGAGCCCACGGGCATCCTCATCGACAACGCCGTCGGCCTGGCCGGCAGCGCGATCCCCGAGCCGGACGAAGCCGAGATCCGCCACCGCCTGCAACTGGCCGCCGCGCACTGCCTGAAGCTGGGCGTGACCTGCGTGCACGACGCGGGCATCTCGTGGCCGCACGCGCAGGTGATGCGGAAGATGGCGGCCGAGGGCACGCTCGGGGTGCGCGTGTACGGGATGTACGAAGATGATCCGGTCACGTTGGCGGCTGCGCTTGCCGAGGGGCCGTACGCTTCGCCCGACGGCATGCTGACGCTGCGCGCCGTGAAGCTGTACGCCGACGGCGCGCTGGGCAGCCGCGGCGCGCTGCTCTTGAAGGACTACACCGACAAGCCCGGCCACCGCGGGCTGGCCGTCACGACGCCCGAGCACATGCGCGAGGTGATGCGCACGATGGGCGCGGCCGGGTTCCAGATCTGCACGCATGCGATCGGGGATGCGGGGAATCGGCTGGTGCTCGACCTCTATGAGCAGGTGCTGGGCGAGCTGCGTTTGAAAGATGCGCGATGGCGCGTGGAGCACGCGCAGATCCTGGACCCGGCCGACATCCCGCGCTTCGGGAAGCTGGGCGTGATCGCGGCGATGCAGCCGACGCATTGCACCAGCGACATGGACTGGGCGGATGAGCGGCTCGGCGAGGAACGGCTGGCGGGCGCGTATGCGTGGCAGTCGTTGCTGAAGAGCGGGGCGCATCTTTGCTATGGGACGGACTTCCCCGTGGAGAAGGTTGAGCCGCTGGAAGGACTGTATGCGGCGCGGACCAGGATGCATCCGGACGGGACGCCCGTCGGCGGGTGGCGCGTGAACGAGGCGGTGGATGGGCGGATGGCTTTGTGGCTGTACACGGCGGGTGGGGCTTGGGCGGGGTTTCAGGAGAAGGAGTTGGGGGTTATTGCGCCGGGGATGTTGGCGGACCTGGTGGTGCTCGACGGGGATCCGGCGGCGTGTGCGCCGGCCGACCTGCTCCGGATGAAGGCTACGCTGACCGTGGCGAACGGGAAGTAGGCCGCCCAGGGCCGTTCACCGCTGGTGCTGCCAGCAGTAGCTGCTTCCCGCCTTGGCCTGCCGCGAACAGCGCGTGCCCTTCTTCGTGATGGCCTGGCACTGGCCGCCGCCCCCAGAGGCGGAAGGCCCGCGGGGCACCGGCGCCACTTCGGTGCGCGGGCGCGACGACGGCGGCGAGGCGGAGGCGTCCCCCGCGGACGGCAGCGGCGGCCGGCAGACGCTGCACGGGCGATAGCGCGCGGCCGCCTCGGCCAGCGACATCGGGATGGCGCTGCGACTGAGGCTGCGGCAGCCGGCGACGTGATAGCAGGCGCCGGACTTGGTGACGTAGACGGTGACCTGGGCGGCATTCACTGCCGGGGGCGGCGATTGTTGCGCCGGCGCAACTGGCGGGCTGACCTGCTGGGCGACGGGCGCCACGACCGCCGCGGGCATGGGCTTGGTCGCCGGCGGCGTCGCTGGTTCCGGTTCGGGCGGCGGGGCAGGAAGCCCCGCGTGCGCGCAGACGCGCGCCAGCAGGCGGTTCGCGCCCCGGTCCAGCCCCGCCTCGAGCGCCGTCAGTTTCGCCCCCGCCACCGATTCCCCGCCGAGCAGCGCGCCCGACTCGCAGTGGTGGGCCTTCAGGTTCAGGCGCAGCGCCCCGTCGAACTTCAGGATCTCGCCGGTGACGATGTAGTCGGCGCCGACCATGCGCCCCGCCTCGACTTCGCAATCGCCGGCCGAACAACCGGACAGGTCCGCGCCCGCGGGCAGCAGCGCCGCCATGCTCTCGCGCGACATCACCAGGCAGTCGCCGACCGGCAGCAGGCGCGCGGCGGAGTCGCGAACGCGATCGGTCAGGTAGGCGGCTTCGTCGGGGGTGATGCCCTCGCTGTTGCGGAGTTCGAGGACGGCCAGTTTGAGGCGGGGATGGGTGGGCGCTTCGGAGCGGGAAGGGGCGGCGAATGCGGCCAGGAACAGGGTCGCAAGGATGGCTATCACGCACCAGGCCGCTGGAATTCGATCACTAGCGGGAAGACGCGTCATGCCGACCTCCTACCTCTCCGCCACCGGCAAACACCCCGCCAACTCCCTCTTCAACACCGGCACCAACCGCGCCTCATCCACCCGCGCGATCAACGCCGCCAGCGCCTGGTCCTTGCCGCGCGAGTGCGTGCCCAGGAACTCCTTGCTGTCGACGGCCAACCGTACCACCGAACGATTCCCGTCACAGGCCACGAGCTCACCGGGCATCGACAGCCGGCACACCGGCCCGAACGGCCCCTGCTCCCACGTCAGGTTCGGCGCCAGGCGCAGCACATAGCTGCCCGGGGCGCAGTCGCCGGGCGTCGCGGTCAGCCCCAGGCGCGCCAGCGCGCTGCCCAGCGAGGCGGCCAGGCGACCCTTGTCCCCCGCGCCGTCGGAGACCACCAGGCCCAGTTTCACGGCCGAGAGCCTGGCGGCCCGCTGCTGCTCGGCCTGCTCGTAAAGGGCGAGGTCGGCAGCGAAGGACTCGTGCTCGCGGCGGGTGATCGCCCGCCACGAGAAGGCGGCGGCCGACATCTTCGAGAAGCCCGCCTCGGCGCGGCGCAGGGTGGCGGTCCA
>CAIOLW010000339.1 GCA_903859215.1 uncultured bacterium
CCGCCCGACCCGGCGACGCCCGCTGTTGACCTGGGCGTTCATGGCGACGCTGGTGGTTGTCTTCGCCTGGCAGCGCTGGCTGGCGCCCGCGACCGGCCAGGATCCCCTGGACTTCGTTTTCTTCCCCGGCAACGGCCGGCCGTGGACGGTCGTCACGGCCATCTTCCTGCACGGTTCGTGGATCCACCTCCTGGGCAACCTTCTTTACCTGCACGTGCTCGGACCGCCGCTGGAGGACCGACTGGGCCGGGTCGCGCTGGCCGGGCTGGCGCTCGTGCTCGGGGTCGGCGGCAACCTGGCGCACGGCCTGACCTCGGTGTTCGGCTGGTTCGGCCAGGGCGATGTCGGGGTGATGGGAGCCTCGGGCGCCATCGCCGGGATGATGGCCCTGGTCCTGCTCAGGCTCTACAGCGCGCGCGTGGTCGTGGCCTGGTGGGTGTTCGCGCCGCTCGGCGGCCAGAACCGCGTCGGTCGCACCGCCGTGCCCGTGCCCTGGGCCGTACCCCTGTGGGTCCTGCTGCAGGTCGTGGAGATGCTGTTGGCGCCGCACACGGGGGCGACCGTCAGCTTCGGCGCGCACCTCGGCGGCTTCGGGCTCGGGGTCCTGGCCGGGCTGGCGCTCGGGGAGCGGCGGGCGGGTCGGGCCGAGGCGGCGGCGGCGCGCGCCCGCGCCTATTTTCGGGCCGGGCACTACCTGCCGGCCGTCGGCGCCTGGACCGAGGTGCTGGCCGTGCGTCCCGACGACGTCGAGGCCCTGACGGGCCTGGCCCGCGGCCTGCTGGTGGCCGGGCAGTCGCGCGAGGCCGGCCGAGCCTGGCGTCGCCTGTGGGACCTGCACCGGCGCGAGCTCAGGCTGGGCGAGGCGTTGCTGGTCTACGACGAGGCGGCGCGCGCGGGGCTGGGCGGGATGCTGACCGCGGCCGAACTGGCCGAGGTGGCGCGTGCCAAGGAACTGCAGGGCGATCACCGCGGAGCGCTGGATGTCTATCACCGCCTCTACGAACGGCACCCGCGCGAACCCCAGGGCCAGCGTGCGCTCGTGCGCATCGTGGTGCTGTGCCGGGGCAGGGCGGGCGATGCCGAGGCGGCGGAGCGCTGGCTCGACGAGGCGCGCCGCGTGCTTCCGGACGGTCCCTGGCGCGAGCTCGTCGAGCGCGGGTTCAGGACGGCAGCAGCGCCTTGTGCAGGCGCGCCGGCAGGTCGCCCGGCTCGGCTCCATCCAGCAGGATCCTGAGCGTCGAACCGTCGGCGCGCAGCCGCCACGGACGCCCGTCCGTCAGGTCGCGCAGCGCATCGAGGTGGCGGTGCACCTGCAGCCAGCTGTCGGGCCGGCCACCGGCCAGGCTGATGCACGAAAGATCCGCCTGCCAGTCGACGGTGCCGGCGCCCGCGGCGTCGAGCGTGCGCAGGCGCGGCGGCAGGTCGGCCAGCGCGTCGGCCGGCGCGACGATCTCCCAGCGGAACCCGTCGCTCACGTCCAGCCACTCGGCGATCGTCCGCGCGGGATCCAGTCGCTCGAGCAGCACCGCGCGCCAGGCGCGCGTCAGGTCGTGGTCGGTCGTGATCAGGCGCAGGCGCGCCACGGACGCGTTGATCGTCATCGCCAGCGGGCGGTAGCGGCTCTGGGGCTCGCCCCCGTGAGCCGGCGGCAGGTCGGCGGCGGGAGTCGCGTCGCTGCGTGCGGCCGCCGGCGCCTCGACGGCGTCGAGCGGCGCGCCGATCACCGTGCCCGGGCGGTCGTGGAAGCTCGAGCGCACGACGAGCGTCACGCCGTGGCGCGCCGCGTACTCCACCGCGCGCAGGTGCACGACGCCGCAGCCGGACGCCGCGATCTTCTCCATCTCTTCCCACGTCAGTCGCTCCAGCAGGCGCGCGTCGGGCACGCGTGCGGGGTCGGCCGTCATCACGCCGTCGACGTCCTTGAGGATCTCGCAGCGCACCGCGCCGAGCGCGGCGGCCAGCGCGACGGCGGTCGTGTCCGAGCCGCCGCGGCCGAGCGTGGTGATCTCCTTCGCCAGGCTGACGCCCTGGAAGCCCGCGACGACGACGGCCTGCCCGCGCGCGAGCGCCTCGCGCACGCGGTCGCCGCGCACCTCGAGGATGCGCGCGTCGCTGTGGCTGGTGTCGGTGATGATGCCGCACTGGCTGCCGGTCAGGCTGAGCGCGGGCACGCCCTCGCCCGCGAGCGCCATCGCCAGCAGGCTGGCGGTGATGCGCTCGCCGACCGACAGCAGCATGTCCAGCTCGCGACGGGGAGGTTCCACGTTGGCCTGCTGCGCCAGCGCGAGGAGGTCGTCGGTCGTGTCGCCCATGGCGCTGACGACGATCACCAGCGCGTGGCCGCGATCGCGGGCGCGACGCAGGTCGCGGGCGACCTCCTTCAGGCGGTCGACCGTCGCGAGGCTGGAGCCGCCGTACTTGCGCACCAGGATGCCCGCGGCGGGGATGCCGGAAGCAGGGATGCCGGCACCGGGAGTGGGGGACAGGTCCGTCACGCGGGGCCTTTCGCCGAACAGGGATTTTCAACAGCTGCGGCCCGCCCCCAGGGGGGCGGCGCCGCGCGGGGCCAATTATGATGTTCAAACCGGCCAGGATTCAAGACAATGCGCAGGTTGAAGGCCCGATCGTCGCCACCGGCGGCTGCCGGGGCGAAGCCGGCGGGCCGGGTCCCGCGGATCCGCTGGCCGAGGCGCGCGAAAGATTGCGCCGGTTCGGGCCAAGAGCCCTGTCGGACGCGGAGTTGCTGGGGTGGGTGCTGGACGCCAGGGCCGGTGCGGACCCGTTCGCCGCGGCCCGCGGGCTGCTGGCGACCCTGCCCCTGACGGACCTCGCCGCCGGCCCGGCCACCCGCCTGGCGGCCCTGCCCGGCCTGGGCCCGGCGCGGGCCCGCCGCCTGCTGGCGGCGCTGGAACTGGGGCGCCGGGCGGCGGTACCGGTACCTGTGGCCGGGTTGCTGGTCCGCCGCCCGGAGGACCTGGCCGGCGTCCTGAGGGACGAGTTCCGGGGTCTTGACAGGGAACGCTTCATAGCGCTTTATCTCGATGCGCGGCACCGCGTGAGGGCGTTGGAAACCGTCTCGATCGGTTCATTGAACGCCTCCCTGGTGCACCCGCGGGAGGTCTTCAAGCCCGCGATCGCGCTGTCGGCCGCCGCGGTCATCGTCGCGCACAACCACCCCTCGGGCGACCCGCGTCCCAGCGGCGACGATCTCGAACTGACCGGCCGCCTCGACAAGTGTGGGGAACTGCTGGGTATCGCACTGCTGGATCACCTCGTGGTCGGGGACGCCGACATCACGAGCATCAGGGAATACGGCTGGCCCGCACCGACGCATGGGTAGCGGCCGGCCGCCGCCGGAAGGATTCGGGATGTTCAAGCACCTGCAGGGGATGGTCACCAACGATATCGCCATCGACCTGGGGACAGCCAACACGCTGGTCTACGTCAAGGGCAAGGGCATCGTCCTGAACCAGCCCTCGGTCGTGGCCCTGGACAAGCACACGGGCAAGGTCTACGCCGTCGGCGCCGAGGCCAAGGCGATGCTCGGCAAGACGCCCGAGCGCATCGCCGCCATCCGCCCGATGAAGGACGGCGTCATCGCCGACTTCGAAGTCACCGAGTTCATGCTCCGTGAATTCATCCGCATGGCGCAGAAGAAGCGCCACTTCATCGCGCCGCGCATCGTCATCTGCGTGCCGTCCGGCATCACCGAGGTGGAAAAGCGCGCGGTGCGCGACAGCGCCAAGCACGCCGGCGCGCGCGAGGTGTTCCTGGTGGCCGAGCCGATGGCCGCGGCGATCGGCGTCGGGCTGCCGGTGGACCAGCCGAGCGGCAACATGATCATCGACATCGGCGGCGGCACATCGGAGATCGCGGTGATCGCGCTCAACGGCATCGTCTGCGACACCTCGATCCGTGTGGGGGGCGACGAGCTCGACGAGGCCATCGTCAATTACGTGAAGAAGAACCACAACCTGCTGATCGGCGACCAGACGGCCGAGAACATCAAGAAGACCATCGGTTCGGCGCACAAGTTCGACGAGGAACGCGAGATGGACGTCAAGGGCCTGTACCAGGTGTCGGGCGTGCCCAAGACCATCAAGATCTCGTCGGTCGAGATCCGCGAGGCGCTGCAGGAGCCGATCCAGCAGATCTGCGACGCGCTGAAGCATTCGCTCGAGCAGACGCCGCCCGAGCTGGCGGCCGACATCAAGGACCGGGGCATCGTCCTGACCGGCGGTGGCGCGCTGCTGCGCGGCCTGCCCGAACTGCTGCGCGAGCAGACCGACCTGCCGGTCAACCTGATGGACGACCCGCTGTTCTGCGTCGTGCTCGGGACGGGCAAGATCCTCGACGATTTCGAGAAGTACCGGTCGGTGATCATGCCGAGCGGACGCAACGGATGACCTGCCCCGGAGCGCGGGCATGAACCTTCGCCTGCACCGGTACTCGCAACGCGGCGAACTGCTGTCCCTCGCCGTGTGTGCCGGTCTTGCCCTGCTGTTGCTCTTCCTGCCCGGCGATGCCCGGGTGCTCGTGGCGGACCGCCTGGCCGCCGTCCTGACCGACCCCTGGACCCGCGTGCGCGACTTTGCCCAGGACGTGGTGAAGCTGCGCGTGCAGCACGCCGACCTCCAGCGTCAGGTGGCCGAGCTCGAACTGCAGTCGGCCGCCGCGGCGCGCCAGGCGGCCGATGCGGCGCGCATGGCCGGTCCGGCGCTGGACCCGGGCTACACCGGCGACCTGATGCCCTGCCGCGTGGTGACACGGCAGCGCGGCCGGCAGGTGACGATGATCAAGATCGCGAGCCAGCAACCGATGGCCTGGCGGGTCTACCAGCCGGTCGTCTCGCGCACGGGGTACCTCGGGCGGGTGCGGCAGATCGTCAGCCCGCGCGAGGCGTGGGTCGAGCTGCTGACGGCGCCCGACTTCGCCCTGGGGGTCGAGTTGCAGCGCACCGGGCTGGTGGGTATCCTGCGCCCGCGGGCGAGCGCCATCTGCGTGGACATGATCGGGCGCGACGAGGACGTGGCCGAGGGTGACACGGTGATCACCTCGGGCATCACCGAAGTGCGCGACCTGGCCGGCTCGCCCGACGGCGGGCAGACGCCGCGCGGCTTCCCGCTGGGCTTCGTGTCGGCGGTCGGCAAGCCCGCCGACGGCATGTTCAAGGAGATCACGCTGAGGCTGGCCGCCACGGCCAACGTCAACGAGACGGTGTTCGTCGTCAAGGGGCTGCCAGCGGGAGCGGCGGTGGCGCGGTGAGGCAGTTCATCCGCATCACCATGCTGTGGATGGCCGTGGCCTTCGTGGGCGATGCGCTGGTGGCGCCGATGATCGACATCGCGGGGCGCGCGCCCGATTTCACGATCATCGCCCTGGTCATGCTGGCGCTGTCCGCCGGCCCCATGCCCGCGACCATCGGCGGCTTCGTGCTGGGCCTGGTGCAGGACGTCGCCAACCCGCCGCTGCTGGGCCTGCGCTCCCTGTGCAAGTGCGTCCTCGGGTTCGGGCTGGGGCGCCTGCGCGGGCGGCTGGTGCACGGGGTGATCGTGGTGGACGCCGTGATGATCGTGGTGGCCGTCCTCTTGCACGACTTCGTCTTCCTGCTGGTGCAGAGCAACCTGACCCAGGAACGCTTCCTGGTGCCGCTGCTGACGCAGAGCCTGCCGACGGCCGTCTACTCGGCCCTGGTCGGCGTGCCCCTGCTGCGCCTGGCCGAAATGCTGGGCGTCATGAACCCCGAGGACTAGGCCGTGGGCGACAGCGACATCACCGTCCGCCACGCACTGCTGCGGACGATCATCATCGTCGCCTTCGCCATCCTCGTGGTGAACCTCTTCCAGATGACCGTCATCCGCCACGCCTACTACCAGGGGCAGGCGCTCGAGAACCGGCAGGACCGGTTCCGGGTGCGGGCGCCGCGGGGGCGCATCTACGATCGCGACGGCAACGTGCTGGCGGCGAACCTGTACACCTCTGATATCACCGTGCCGCGCAAGTGCCTGACGGCGGCGGGGCCCGACTCGACGCTGAACCGGCTGATCGAGTGGTTCGGGCTCGACCGCTGGGAGACGATCGACAAGCTGCAGCAGCAGGCCGCGCGCAAGAACCAGCTGGTGCTGGTGGCGGACGCCTCGCAGGCGCGCATCTTCACGGTCGAGGAACGCGGGCGCGACCTGCCGGGCGTCAAGGTGGTCACGCACTCGCGGCGGCAGTACCTGTTCGGGCCCTTGTTCGCGCATTCGCTCGGCTACCTCGGCGAGATCGGGCCGGCCGACCTGGACTCCACCAGCGACATCTACTCGCAGGGCGATTACATCGGGAAGATGGGCGTCGAGGCGGCAATGGAGCCCGTGCTGCGCGGGACCGCCGGCATCAAGCTGGAGGAAGTCAACGCCTCCGGGCGCGTGGTGGGTCGCCAGCCCGTCTGGGTCCAGGACGTCGTGCCCGGCACGGATGTGCACGTGACCATGTCGCTGAAGCTGCAGCAGACGCTGGCGGCCGCGATCGGGGACCGGCCGGCGTGCGCGGTGGCGCTGGACGTGCGCACCGGCGAGGTGCTCGCGGCGTACTCGAACCCGGCGTTCGACCCGAACATCATGGGCGGCTCGCTGACCACGAAGCAGTGGAACGACCTCATCAGCGACCCGAACAAGCCGCTGTTCAACCGCATCACGCAGGCAACGTACCCGCCGGCCTCGCTGTTCAAGACGATCACCTCGCTGGCGGGCCTGTCCGGGGGGCACATCGGCACCGCGACGGTGCTGGAATCCTGCGGCGGCGGCTGGACGTTCGGCGGGCGCTACTTCCGCTGCTGGAAGAAGGGCGGGCACGGGGCCCTCGACCACACCGGCGCGCTGGTCAACTCGTGCGACACGTACTACTACCAGCTGGGCGTGCGCCTGCAGGTGGACGAACTGGCGGCGGCGGCGCGGGCGATGGGCCTCGGCAGCCGCGTGACGACCGAGTTCGACGACGAGGTGAAGGGGAACGTCCCCGATTCCGCGTGGTATGACCGGCACATGGGCAAGGGCAAGTGGTCGCGGGGCGTGCTGATGAACACCGCGATCGGCCAGGGCGAACTGCTGGTGACGCCCATCCAGATGGCCGTGGTGGCCGGCCGCATCGCCTCGAGCGGCGCGATGCCCGACCCGACCTTCGTGAAGGACCCGGCGCCGGTTCGGCGGCAGCCCAAGCCGCTGCCCTTCCGGGCCGAGTACCTGTCCTGGCTGCGCGAGGCGATGCGCCGTACCGTGGCCGAGGGCACCGGGCGCACCGCGCGCCTCAAGACGGTCTCGGTGGCCGGCAAGACCGGCACGGCGCAGAACCCGCACGGCAACGACCACGCCTGGTTCATGTGCTTCGCGCCGGTCGAGGCCCCGGAGGTGTGCTTGGCCATCATCGTCGAGAACGCCGGGCACGGCGGCACCGAGGCTGGGCCGATCGCCCACGCCTTCCTGGCGAAGTACTTCCACGAGGACGAGGCCGACAGCGTGGCCGTGGCCGTTCCCGTGGAGATCCCCGAGGGGGCGGACTGATGGGCGGCGGACTGCGCCACATGCTGACCCCGCGGGGGGACCGCGTCATCTTCTGGTGCTGGCTCGCGCTGTGCCTGATGAGCCTGGCCGTGCTGTGGTCGGTGACCGAGCCGATCATCGGGCCGTACGAGAACGTCGACCCGGGCGTGCCGAAATCGATCTTCTGGCGCCAGATGATGTGGGCCGTCGTCGGCTACGTGGGCCTGGTGGCGGCGTCGCGCGTGCCCCTGCGCCATGTCGACAACCTGGCGCCCATCCCGTGGCTGTTCTCGCTGGTGCTGCTGATGCTGGTGCCGGTCATCGGCCCGGTCATCTCGGGCGCGCGACGGTGGCTGGTGTTCGGGCCGGTCAGCCTGCAGCCGGCCGAACTGGCGAAGGTCGCGTGCATCATCCTCAACGCCAGCCTGCTGGCCAGGGGGGTGGACAGCCAGCGCAAGTCGCTGGCCACGGGCGCCACGCTGCTGCTGACGGCGATCCCGGCGATGCTCGTGCTGAAGCAGCCGGACCTGGGCACCAGCCTGGTCTTCGGCGCCGCCTGGGTGGCGATGATCTTCTGGTTCGGGATGCCCGGCATCTTCCTGCTGGTGGCCGCCAGCGCTGCCGCCAGTTCGGTGCTGATGTTCTATTCGGAGGCGGTGCTGCACCAGCCGTGGCCGTGGGGCGGCTACCTGCTGGTGCTGCTGGGGGTGCTGTACTGGGTGCGCTGGAGCATTCCCGCCAAGGTCACGATGCTGGTGGTGAACCTGGTCTCGGGCATCGGCATCCCGATCATGTGGGCCCAGCTGAAGGGCTACCAGCAGGACCGGGTGATGGCGTTCTTCAAGCCGGCCGAGCACGCCTTCAGCAGCGGCTACCAGACCATCCAGTCCAAGGTTGCGATCGGTTCGGGGGGCCTGTTCGGCACGCACTACCTTAAAGGAACACAGAAAGGTTTGGCCTTTATCCCCGAGCGGCAGACCGACTTCATCTTCTCGGTCGTGGGCGAGGAGCTGGGGTTCGTCGGCGCCGTGTTCGTCATCGGCCTGTTCTTCGTGATGGTGATGCGCGGGGTCGACCACGCGGCCACGGTGCGCAAGCCGTTCTCGCGATTCCTGGCGGTGGGCATCGTGGCCTACCTGGCCTTCCACGTGGTGGTCAACGTGTCGATCACGACCGGCCTGATGCCGGTGACGGGCATCCCGCTGCCCCTGATGAGCTACGGCGGGTCGAACCTGCTGGTGACCTCGGCCATGCTGGGGCTCCTGCTGAACGTCAGTTCGAAGTCCTTCGACGTCTGACCGGCCGGCGCGCCGGAACCGGGAACAGGGAGCGGCGATGCACCCGCAGATCTTCGGCATCATCAAGAGCTACGGGCTGATGCTGGCCATCAGCTTCGGCGTGGGCATGTGGCTGTGCGTGCGGCGCGGGCGCCCGCGCGGGATCGGCTCCGAGACCATCCTGGACCTGCTCTTCGGGGTGCTCGTCTCGAGCATCCTGGGCGTGCGCCTGTTCTACGTCGCGACGCACCTGTCGGAGTTCGACCCCTGGTACCGCGCGCTGTTCATCTGGGACGGCGGCCTGACGCTGTACGGCGGCATCCTCGCCGCGATGGCCACGGTGGGGTGGATGTGCCGGCGCCGGCGGCTGCGGTTCCTGGACGTCGCCGACATCTTCTCGCCGTGCCTGGCGCTGGGCATCGGCCTGACGCGCATCGGCTGCTTCATGGCCGGCTGCTGCTACGGCAAGCCGACCGCCTGTGCGCTGGGCGTGCACTTTCCCGCCGACGCGCCGGCGACCCGCGCCTGGGGCGCGAGCGCCGTGCACCCGACGCAGCTGTACGCGTCGGCCGCGGGGTTCGCGATCTTCGGCCTGCTGCTGCTGGCGGAGAAGCTGCCGGGCGGTCGCGGGTCGACCTTTGGCCGCTTCCTCGTGCTGTACGGCGGCGCGCGCGTGGCCGAGGATTTCTTCCGCACCTACGAGCGCAACCAGATGGTGGCCGGGCTGAGCAACAACCAGTGGCTGTCGCTGGTGCTCGTTCTGGCGGGCCTGGTGGTCCTGTGGCGCACGCGCGGGCAGGAGGCGGCCCGTGGCTGAGCCGATACGCATCGCCCCGCAGGGATGGCTGCAGGGCGCTTCCGCCTGGCTTCCCGGCGAGGACTTCTACGCGGTGATCGGCGATCCGGTCGCGCACTCGCTCTCGCCGCGGATGCACACGGCCGCGCTCGCCGAGCGCGCGCTGCCCCATCGGTACGTCGCGCTGCACGTCACGGCCGACGAACTGGTCGCGTTGAAGGCGCGCGCGGCCGAGGCCGCGCCCGGCCGGCTGGCCGGCTTCAACGTGACGGCCCCGCACAAGGAGGCCGTCGCCGCGCTCTGCGACGGCCGTACCGACCAGGCCCGCGCCCTGGGCGCGGTCAACACGGTGCGCGTCGAGAACGGCCGCTGGCTCGGGCACAACACCGACAGCGGCGGCCTGCTGGCGGTGCTCACGCAGGTGTGGGAGCCGGGCGAGCCGCCGCCGCCGCTGGGCGTCGTGCTGGGCACGGGCGGCTCGGCGCGCGCGGCCGTCGACGCGCTGCTGCGATGGGGTGTCGAGGCGGTCGAGGTCCGCTACCGCAGCGACGCTTCCGGCGAGCGCTTCACGGCGTGGCTCGAGGCGCGCGGGCTGGCGGACGACATCTCCCTGGCGCCGCTCGTGGCCGATGCGGAGCCGGCGCCGGATGTCGCCAGCGCCTGGATCTGTTGCCTGTCGGGCGGCGTCGATGCGCGCCCGTATTTGCCGGCGGCCGCGGGTGCGTCTTCGGCGCTGCTGGTCGACGTCCGCTACGGCGACCAGTTGCCGGCCGGTGCGCCGCCGCTCGGCTTCCGGTTCAGCGACGGCCTGCCCATGCTCCTGATGCAGGGCGGCCTCTCGTTCGCCTGGTGGTTCGGCCCGCCCGTGCCGTGGGCCGCGATGCTGGGCGGGCTGCCGCCGCGCTGAGGCATCGCATTCTCCCTGACCTCCTCCCGGATCGTCGAGCCGTGTCCATGCCCAGGCCTCATCACCGTGGTCCTTGCCGCCGCCTGTCCGTCGCCGGGGCGCCCGTGCGCGTCGCGCTCGGCGCGCTGGCCGAACTCCTGCTGCCCGAACACTGCGCCGCCTGCGGCGCCGACGTGGCCTTTGCTCCCTGGGAGGAAACGGGGCCGCGCGCTACCGGCCTGCGCCCGTGGGATCGTCCCCACCTGTGCCGGGCCTGCTGTCGGCGCCTGTTCTGCCAGCCGCGGCACGGCGTCCTCGAGGGGCGCGCCGCGGGCGGGGACGCCGACCCGCGCCTGGACCTGACGGTCGTAGCGGCGGCCGCCACGTCCGCGGCGCTGGCCGACCTTGTCGGCGCCTGGAAGTACCACGGTGTGCGCGGCCTGGGCTGGCCATTGGCCCGCGCGCTGGCGGGCGCCCTGGCGCCGCTCGCCGCCGAGGCCACCGGCCCGCTCGTCCTGGTGCCGGTGCCTCTGCACCCGTCACGCCAAAGGCAGCGCGGCTTCAACCAGGCGGCGATGCTCGCCGAACTGGCCGGGGTCATCACGCGCGTCCCCGTCGCGGGGGGTGCGCTGCGCCGGCGGCGGGCGACGTCGCAGCAGGCCCGGCTGGCGGACGCGAGCGCCCGGGAGGCGAACCTGGCCGGCGCCTTCGCCGCGGCTTCGGCAGCGGGCCCGGTCCGCGTCGTGCTGGTCGACGACCTGGTGACCGCCGGGGCGACGGTGCGCGCGGCGGCGGCGGCGCTGCGCGAGGCCGGCTGGGAGGTGTCCGGCGTGGCGGCGCTGGGCCTGGCGATGTCGCGGGACGACGGTGATGGCGCTCACGTTGACACCCCGGATGACGATCTCTAATGTTGGGTCGGCCTGCGGGCGGGGTCCGCCCGGTGGCGATGGACGTAACGGAGGGTGGAGGACGATGAACAGGAAGCGGAATCTCGACGGGTTCGATGGCAAGGGGCAGAAGGTCCTGGTGCGGGTCGATTTCAACGTGCCCCTGGACAAGGACCGCAATATCACCGATGACACGCGCATCCGCGAGACGCTGCCGACCATCAGGCGGCTGCTCGAGAGCGGCGCCGCGGTCATCCTGATGAGCCACCTCGGGCGCCCGAAGGGCAAGATCGACCCGGCCGCCTCGCTGCGCCCGGTCGCCGACCGGCTGGCCGAGCTGCTGTCCTGCCGCGTGCGTTTCGCCGTCGACACCGTCGGCCCCGACGCCACCGCGCAGGCGGCGGCCCTGGTGCCGGGCGAGGTGCTGCTGCTGGAGAACGTCCGCTTCAATCCCGGCGAGACGACGAACGACGCCGGCTTCGCGCGCGGCCTGGCCGCCCTCGGCACCTGCTACGTGAACGACGCGTTCGGCTCGGCCCACCGCGCCCACGCCTCGACCGCCGGCATCACGGCGTTCTTCCCGGTCAACCGCGCGGGCCTGCTGATGGAGCGCGAGCTCGAGCACCTCGGCGCCCTCGTGCGTGACCCGGCCCGGCCGTACGTTGCGATCCTGGGTGGCGCCAAGGTCAGCGGCAAGGTCGACGTCATCCGCAACCTGCTGGGAAAGGTCGACTGCCTGCTTCTGGGCGGCGGCATGATCTTCACGTTCTTCAAGGTGGCCGGCCTGGGCATCGGCTCGAGCCTCCTGGACGAGGAGAGCCTCGCGGTCGCCCGCGAGATCACGGCCCTGGCCAAGGGCAGCTCGACCAGGCTCGTGCTTCCGGAGGACGTCGTCGTGGCCGACGCGTTCAACGACGCGGCGCAGCGACGCACCGTCCTGGTCTCGGACATCCCCGACGGCTGGATGGGCCTGGACGTCGGGCCGCAGACCATCGCGCGGTACCGGTCCCTGATCGAACCTGCGCGTTCGATTTTCTGGAACGGTCCGATGGGCGTCTTCGAACTGCCGTCGTTCGCGGCCGGCACCCGCGCCATCGGCGAGGCGGTCGCAACGGCGACCGACGGCGGCGCCCGCAGCGTCGTGGGCGGCGGGGACAGTGTCGCGGCGGTCAACCAGATGGGCCTGGCCAGCCGGGTCAGCCACATTTCGACCGGTGGGGGAGCCTCCCTGGAGTTCATGGGAGGGCTGGAACTGCCGGGTGTGGCGGCGCTTACGGACGCCTGACCCGCCTGCAGGACCCTGGGGGCGGCGGTTTGACAGGCCGCCCCCCGTCTGTTACCATATGTCACCGGCGGCGGGCCCAGCGGCCCGCCGTGTCCTTGAGTTGCTGACCCGTTCGGGAGCGTTCGGCATGTTGCACGTCTTTCTGACCATCCTCCACATCCTGATCTGCCTGGTGCTCTGCGCGGTCGTGCTGTTGCAGTCCGGCAAGGGCGGCGGACTCGCCGGCGCCTTCGGCGGCGGTGGCGGCGCGCCCCAGCAGTTGCTTGGCTCGCGCGGGATCACAACCCTGCTGAACAAGGTGACGGTGTATTGCGCGATCGGTTTCTTCATCACCAGCTTCGCGCTCTTCGCCACCAACGGACCGAGCCGCGCGCGCACGAGCAGCGTCGTCGGCGAGGCCGCCAGCAAGGGGCAGCTGAACCTCCCCGTTCAGCAGTCGAATCCGCTGCAGCAGAGCGCGCCGACGCCTGCGCAGCCGCCGCAACGGTGATGCGGCAGAGCGTCGCGAGTGATCGCGCGCCCGGGTGGTGAAATTGGTAGACACGCCATCTTGAGGGGGTGGTGGCCACAAGCCGTGCGGGTTCGAATCCCGCCCCGGGCACCAAAAAAAAGGGAGGCTGTCTTGGACAGTTTCCTTTTTTTTTGTTGACACGATTTTGTAACGAACGAAATATTGGCACTGCTTCAGCTGGCAGCCTGACGCCAGACTAAGGTGAAGCAGTTGAGAGACAGGAGGTCTCATCCGGAGAAACCACAGGGTGCGTGGTCCGGATGGACGAAGGAACTCCCGAACAATGGAGGAGAGGACGATGATGGCTGCCGCCAAGAAGAAGGCCACTAAGAAGGCCACCAAGAAGGCCACGAAGAAGGCCACCAAGAAGGCGACCAAGAAGGCCACCAAGAAGGCCACGAAGAAGGTTGCCAAGAAGGCCACCAAGAAGGCCGCCAAGAAGGTTGCCAAGAAGGTCGCCAAGAAGAAGACGACCAAGAAGGCCGCCACGAAGAAGAAGGCCACCAAGAAGGCCCCGGCCAAGAAGGCGACCAAGAAGGCCACCAAGAAGGCCACGAAGAAGGTTGCCAAGAAGGCCACGAAGAAGGCGACCAAGAAGGCGACCAAGAAGGTTGCTAAGAAGGTTGCGAAGAAGAAGTAGCTCGGGCCCCTTGTGGGGAACGCTGCTAGAAACCCGCCGGGCTTCGGCCCGGCGGGTTCTTTGGGTTATGCCCGGAAGAATGCGCCTGGCACGAAGGCTGCCCCGGAAGGGCATGCAACAGCGCCCCGAATCCTGGCAGCCGCCGTTCTGCCCCAATCCCAACTGCCGGTATCACACCGTC
>CAIOLW010000340.1 GCA_903859215.1 uncultured bacterium
ACGGCGACCCGACGTTCAGCACGCAGTTGTTCCCCGACCTTCCCTACACCGAATGGGCGCGCTTCCGCGTGCGCAATTCCGGCGACGACTGGGGCTACCTGGGCTTCCGCGACCTGTGCCTGCACGAGATGTTCCGCGGCCAGGGCTTCGACACGCAGGCCGGGCGCCCGGTCATCCAGTTCCTGGACGGCGAGTACTGGGGCCTGGCCAACCTGCGCGACGAATACAGTCGCTACTACTACGAGCGTGTCTACGGCATCCCCGAGGCCGACGTGGTCGTCCTGGAGAACAACGCCGTCATCGACGACGGCCCGGCCGGCTGTGACCTGCCCTACCGGGCGCTGCGCGACTACGTGGCCGCCCACGACATGAACGACGCGGCGGCGTTCGCGCACGTCGACTCGCTGATGGATGTGGCGAACTACATCTCGTGGGCGACGACCGAGATCTACGCCTCGAACACCGACTGGCCCGACAACAACGTCGTCATGTGGCGCCGGAACACCGCGGGACCGGTCGCCGGCGCCCCGTACGGCCACGACGGGAAGTGGCGCTGGTCGCTCAAGGACCTCGACGCCTGCTTCCACTGGGCCGACTACAACACGCTCGAGGGCGGCACCACCTCGACCGACTGGCCGGCCTGGTCGACCGAGCTGCTCCGCGGCCTGCTGGAGAACGACGGCTTCCGGCGCGATTTCACCAACGCCATGGCCGACGGCCTGAACTCGACGTTCCGCTCGTCGCGGCTCATGCCGATCGTCGACCGCTACGCAGCCCTGTACGAGCCCGCCATCCCGCGCTGGTACGCGCGCTGGGGCGTCAGCACCGATTGGTACCAGTGGGTGGCCTGGCTGAAACAGTTCACGCAGGACCGTCCGCCCTACCTGTACAAGCACTACTGGACGAAGTTCGGGCTGGGGGGCATCGGCACGGTCACGGTCGACGTCAACGACCCTGCGCGCGGCTCGGTGCGCGTCAACACGCTGGTCATCGACGGGAACACGCCGGGCCTGCCGGTCGCCGGCGACCCGTATCCCTGGAGCGGCGCCTACTTCCGCGGCAATGCGATCACGCTGACGGCCCTGCCCGAGGTGGGCTCCGCCTTCGTGCGTTGGCTGGAGACGGGAGAGACCACGCCGGCGGTGACGGTGGTGCCCGGAACGACGACGGTCACGCGCACCGCCGTCTTCGCCGAAGAGGCCTCCCCGCCCGCGGTGGTCCAATACTGGCACTTCAACGGCCGGGCGCCGGGCGTCTTCACGGTGGCCGTCGCCGACTCGGCCCCGGGCCAGCCCGGCGCCGTGTCGTACCCCGGCACCGGGTCGGGCTACCTGGACACCGGGTCGGGCTCGGCACTGAACGGTCAGCTGGGCAGCCCTGCCGGCCGCGGCCTGCGCGCCCACAACCCGTCCGCGCCGCGCGAGCTGCGCATCACGCTGCCGATGTCCGCGTGGACCCGGCCGGAGCTGGCGCTGACCGGCTGGCGCTCGTCCGGCGGGGCGCGCGAGGTGCGGCTCGAGTATGCCACCGACCCGGTCGTCGACAACTGGACCGCGAGCGGCGACGTGAAGGCGGTCACCACGACACCGACGGTCCTGAACTGGGACCTGTCGGGCGTCACAGCAGCGACCGACAACCCGTCGTTCCGCGTGCGGTTGCTGTTCAGCGGTTCGGGGTCGGCCGCGGACTCGGCCGCCACCTGCTGGGACAACATCGTGCTGTGGGCACAGTCATCCAACACCTCGGCGGTGCCGGGCGACACGCCGCCGGCGCGCGCCCCGCGCCTGGCCGTGGCGCCCAACCCGTTCAACCCGCGCACGACGCTCAGCTTCACGCTGGCCCGTGCCGGACAGGCGACGCTGGAGATCTTCGACATTTCGGGACGGCGCGTGAAGGTGCTGGCGGCGGGGATGCTGCCGGCCGGTACGCATGAACTGGCGTGGGATGGCACGGACGAGCGCGGCGGCCAGTTGGCCAGCGGCGCGTACCTTGGCCGGTTGGTGACGGATGATGGGGTGGGGCGGGTGAAGATGCAGTTGGTGCGGTAACAAAACAGTGACGCAGCGTGCGGTTCGGGCTCGGACCGACGTGATACTTGCGCCGGCGCAAGTCCCTCAATCTCGAGACAACCGTCCCGCCGTCGCCCCTCAGCCCTCGACCCGCGCCCCGCCCCGCGCGCCCGCGAACGTCTTCGCCAGCTTGAGCCCCTCGATGCCCAGCGGGATCCACCAGCCCAGCCGCCGCACCCACAGCCGCGCGGCCGTCGGCGCCACCGCCGACCAGATCGTGAAGGCGCCCAGCAGGGCGCGATGCCGGTGCACGCGGCGGACGGCCTCGTAACCCAGTTCGACCAGCACCAGGCGGCGCTCGATGTCGCTGAACGTGGCGCCCAGGGCGCGGCGTTCGGCGTCCGAGCGGGCCACCAGTTCGGCCCGGCGCGCGGCGAGTTCCTGCGCGCGCCCGCTCACAGCTTGCTCCGCAGCTTCTCGCGGTCCTTCTCGAGTTCGCCCAGGCTGGCGTCGAACGGGCGCGGCTTGGCGCGCGCGATGCGGCGGATGGACAGCCATCCGGCCACGCCCACGCCCAGGAACACGGCCGCCATTGCGGCCGCCACGGCGACGCGCGCCTGCGCCGGGGCCGCGATCAGGATGGCCACGCCCACGAACGCCACGCCGACGATCGCCGCGAACACGCCCGCGAACGACCACACCAGCACGCCGACGAGGCGCGTGATTTCCTCTTCGAGCTCGGTCGACAGCAGGTCGCCGCGCGTGTGCAGCACCGACAGCACGCGGTCGACCAGCGACCTCAGCGAGGCGAACAGGCCGCGCGAGGCTTCCTCGTCACGGGGTTGGTCCCTGGTGTCGTCCACGGCCTACCGCCTGCGCCCGGAGCGGCCCAGCAGGTAGGCCAGCCCGGCAGCGACGCCGATCACCAGCCAGGGATTCTCGTGCACGTAGTCGTCGGCCGTGCGGGCGGCTGCGCGCGTGCGTTCGCCGGCGTCGACGCCCGCTTCCCGGATGCGTTCCCGCGCGTCATCCAGCGTGCCCCGCACGCGGTCGCGCACTTCGTTGATCTTCTCGCCGGCCTGGCCTTCGGTGGCGCGCAGCAGCGCCTCGGCGTCGCGCACGACGGCGCGCAGGTCCTCGAGGATGTCCTCAGGGGTCACGGGGCTGGCGGCGTCTCTCGGCGTGGGATCGGGCATGGTTCCATCTCCTTGCGATGGGTGCGCGTCAGCGCTTCACCCGGTAGACGACGGTATTGTCGCCGATGCGTTCGTACAGGCAAGTATGGACCAGTTCCAGCCGCTCGGCCAGTTCGGGCGCCAGCGGCTTGACCAGCAGCGCATCGAGCCCGGGCAGGTACTGCTGGACGGTCTTGACGTTCACTACGAGGTACGCGATGCCGCTGTTGCGGGCCCAGGCCGTGTATTCGCGCGCCGTGGCGAACTCCGGGTACTTCACGAAGACGCAGCCGGCCCAGTAGGGGGCGTACGGTTTGTAGTCGGCCACGCGGGTCTCGGGCGTCACCTGCCCGCGCAGCCACAGGCCGGCGTCCTTCAACCCATAGTACGCCTCGGTGTTGCGGTGGACCAGACCGACGTCATCGCGCGCGGCCACGGCCAGTCCCGCGGCCAGCACCAGCGCCAGCGCCAGCGTTGCCGCCCGTCCGCCGCGCGGCCACTTCGCCGCCACCGCCTGCAGCAGCGACCGCGAGCCCAGCCCCGCGCCCAGCAGCAGCACCGGCAGGTACGGCAGCCAGAAACGCACCACCATCGGGTTGGTCACCAACGGCACCGTCAGCAGCGGCGCCAGCAGCCACGCCCACGCGCCGCGGTGGCGCGCGACGCCGTACACGCACAGCAACGCCAGCGGCAACCCCAACTGGCCTGTCAGCAGGGGCGCGAGCAGCTTGAGGTTGCTGCCGATCAACCCCAGGTAGCCCAGCCCCGGGTAGGTGTCCAGGCTCTGCGACAACGCCACCGTCTTGCTGCTGACGTCCCACGAGCCGCCGGCCACCTTCAGGAACACCAGGTACGGCAGCACGAACACCGCATGGCCGATCACCAGCCGCCACGGCACGCGCCGCCCGGCGCGCCACTGCCAAGCAATGAGGCCCAAGCTTGCCAGCGCCGACTCGGGCCGCACCAGGTACGTGAAGCCGAGCAGCAGGCCCGCGGCCAGCGAACGCCGCCTTTCCAGCAGCAGCCACCCGCCCAGCAGGCCGCAGCCGTACGCGATGTCCGACAGGTCGCTCTTGGCCAGCACGATCGCCTGCGGCAGCAGCGCCACCAGCGCCGCGGCGGCCAGCGCCAAAGCGAAACCCAGCCGCGGCCGCAGCAGCAGCCAGGCCAGCGCCACCGACAGCGTGCCCAGCAGCACGTTGGCGATGTGCGCCGCGCGCAGCATCGCCAGGGGGTCGCCGGCGCCCATGAACCGCAGCGGGATCGCCGACAACAGCGGCCAGCCGGGAGGGAAGCAGCTGTACGGAACCTGGCCGCGGAAGCACATCCGCCAGGCGATGGCCGAGTACTGCGTGCCGTCGACGGTGGGGAATGCGTTGTTCGCGGCGGCCCACCAGCGCAGCGCCAGGGCCAGGGCGAGCAGGCCGCACAATACGGCGGCGCGCCACCCGCGGGGCGGCAACTCGTCGGCGGGCAGTTGGGTTAGCGTGGTCTTCATCGGCCCTGAGGATCCATCCGGGATGCGGGAACGGTGTAGCGATGTCGCCGCGGACCGTAGCATCGGCCGCGGGGCCGCGCAAGGCCACCCGGTGCGGCCGGCGCGGACCGGCTTTGCCCGGCAGCATCTGCCTGCCGCCCACCCCGGTCCACGCCTTGCAACGCCTGCCCAGGCGCCTTGTATTCCCGACCCAACCGCCGATCAGGAGAGCCGATATGATCGCTCCCGGACCGCTGCTGTCCGTCGTCGTCGTCTGCCGCAACCAGATGAACGCCTTGAAGTTCACGATGATCACGCTGCGGGACCAGCCGCCCCCGGTGGCGCACGAGGTGATCGTGGTCGACCAGGGCTCGACCGACGGCACCGCCCAGTTCCTGTCCGGGCTGGACGACAACCCGCACCTGAAGCTGGTCAGCGACGACACGAACGAGGGCCGCACCGCCGCCCGCAACCGCGGCGCGCGCGCCTCGCGCGGGCGTTTCCTCATGTTCCTGGACCCGGGTGTCGTGCTCGGGCCGCACTGGTCGCTGCCCCTGCTCGAGACGATGGAGAAGGATCCGCTGGTCGGCGCCGTGGCCGGCAAGATCATCCTGCAGGACGGCCGCATCGACCACGCCGGTCTGGCCCTCCTGAAGTGGGACCTGCCGCGCCGCACGCGCCTGACCGGCCGCAGCCTGCACGCGGGCCGCCCGGCCGACGCCGCCGGCTCGCTGCGCCCGCTGGCGGTGCAGGCCCTGGCCGGCGAGGCCATGCTGGTGCGCGCCGCCGCGTTCTTCGCCGTGGGCGGTTTCGACGAGGGCATGGGTCGCGAATTCTCGCGTCCCAAGCCGATGGCCGACGGCGAACCCGCGGGCCTGGACCTGAGCCTGCGCCTGGGCGTCCGCGGCTGGTTGTGCGTCTACCGTCCCGAGAGCGTGATGACGCGCCTGCGCACGGCCGAGAACGACCCCGGCCTGGACGCCCGCCACCTCGAGTTGACCGCCGCCGACGACCAGGTGCTGCTGACGGCCACCTGGCTGGACCGCGTGCGCCCCGATTTCGTCGTGCCCGAGGACGGCGGCGTGCTGCCGCAGGAGGGCGGCGGCATCCGCCCGTGGGTCGAGCCGTGCCTGGCCTTTCCCTACGGCGACTACCACCACGGCCGCAATCCCGGCACGCCGGACACGGGCGTGATGGCCCCGGTGGCGTCGGTCATCGTCCCGACCTGCAATGCGCTGGACTACACGCGCCTGTGCGTCGAGGCGCTGCTGTCACACACCGACCCGCGCCACGAGATCATCTTCATCGACAACGGCAGCACCGACGGCACGCCCGACTTCCTGCAGGGGCTGGCGCGCGACCACAGGCGCGTGCGCGTGATCCTCAACGGCGACAACTCCGGCTTCGCGCGCGCCTGCAACCTGGGCCTGGCCGCCGCGCACGGCCGCCACCTGGTGCTGATGGGCAGCGACACCATCGTGACGCCCGACTGGCTGGAACGCCTGCTCGACGCGGCCGAGCGCAACCCGCGCGCCGGCCTGCTCGGGCCGGTGACCAACGACGTGACGGGGATCCAGCAGTTGCCGGCCGCCGCCTACGACCACGAGAGCCTGGCGGGCCTGGACGAATTCGCGGCACTCGAGGCCGCGGCGCACGCAGGCGAGGTGGAGCCGACGCTGCACCTGGCCGGCCTGTGCCTGCTGGTCAAGCGTGAGCTGCTGGCCCGCATCGGCGGCCTGGACGAGGCCTTCGCGCTGGGCGGACACGAGGACAACGACTACTGCCTGCGCGCGCACCTGGCCGGCTACCGGAGCCTGGTCGTGCGCGACGTCTTCGTGCACTGCTTCGGCAGCCTCGCCGCCGCGACTGCCGGGGCCGACTTCGAGGCGCAGGTGCGCCGCCAGTGGTCGGTCTTCAAGGCGAAGTGGGGGATCCCGTCGGAGACGCCGTTCAACGGTCGTGTGGAACTGGGTGCGCTCCTGGCGGGCGGCTTCGACGCGGACCGTCACTTCCAGCCGTTGCCCTCGGCCGCGGCGGCCGTGGCGGGCGGCGCGGCAGGCGCCAGGGCTGTTGCGGAAGCGGCGCGCGCGGCCGCCCTCGCTCCCGCCGAACCGGCCACCTGCGGCGGGTAGCGCCCGGGCTCAGCAGGGCAGGGGTTCCCCGGCAAGGCCCACGCTCGCGATCTCCGAGATCTCGAGGTCCGGCAGCCCTGCGAGGTCGAGCGTCGGCTGCTGCCCTTCGGGAGCTGCCTGCCCGTTCATCCACCGCGTGATGCGCACGAGGGGGCGGTCGAGCGCCGACCCGCGGCTGACGACGACCGCCTCGCTTCCATCGCTCAATCGCACCTCGCTGCCCGGCGGATACAGGCCCAGGGTGTCGATCAGGGCCGACAACAGGCGCGGATGGAACCCCGCCTCTTCCCGCAACATCAGTTCGAACGCCTGGCGTGGCGAGAGCGGCCGCTTGTAGGGCCGGTGCGCGGTCAGCGCCTCGAACACGTCGCAGACGTGGACCAGTTCGGTGGCGATCCCCGGTTCGTGCCCTGTGGGCATCGCCGGGTAGCCCTTGCCGTCGTGGCGCAGGTGGTGGCCCCAGGTCGCGGACAGGACCAGGGCGCTGCTGCCGGGGTTGTCGAGCAGGATCCGGGCGCCCAGTTCGGGATGTGTCTCGATGATGCGGCGTTCTTCCTCGTCCAGCCGGCCGGGCTTGAACAGGATCTCGGGCGGGATGCGTCCCTTGCCGATGTCATGCAGCAGCCCGGCGGCGGCCAGTTCCGCCAGGATGGACTGCGACCAGCCCAGGTCCCGCGCCAACAGCATGGACAGCGCCGCGACACGCACCGAATGCCCGATGGTGTAGCTGTCGTAGTCCGGGTACCGCAGGAACTGCATGACGTCCAGGCCGCCTTGCCCTGCCATTCCGGCCAGGCGCGTACCGGCCGCGAATGCGCGGCCGGTGTCGACGGAGCCGTTGGCGCCTACGGTCTGCGTGTTGGTCGATACGGTGTCGTACATGTCCTGATAGATGCCGACCAGCGGCAGGAAATCGGCCGTCGTCTGGTCGGCGGCGCGGACCCTGTCATCCTCGCCGCCCTCGCTCAGCGCACCGGCCAGGTCGATGTTGGCCAGGCCGCTGCGGGCGAATGCGGCCCTGGCTTCGGCCAGGCTGGCGTAGGCCTGGGAGCGATCGGCGCCGAGGCGGAAGAACGCGGTCATCTCGTCCGCCCCGAGCGGCAGGACGAAGGTGAAGCCGCCGCAACCCAGGCGCGCGGCAAAGTCGACCAGGGCGCGGCCGGCGATCGACGGCCCGATCAGGTAGCGTTTGTTGCGCACGAACTTGCCGTCGCAGATGCCGATCGACAGCGCATCGGCGTCGGTTTCGCCCGCCAGTGCCGCCATCTGGTCGGCCACTTCGCGGCTCGTGGCCACGACGCGCGGGTGCGTGTCGAAATACATCTGCCGCTGGCTGATGCCGTTGGCGAGCCGGATGATCAGGTCGCTGTACTTCTGTTCCATGTTCAACCCGCCTGCCCGGACCGGGCCAGGGCCGCAAAGGCAGCCTTGCGGCACGACTCGGGCCATGCGGCCCACAACAGCCACCGCTTCTCGGTCGTGACGCGTCGCAACAGTTCCCGCGAACGGCCGGGGACCGTGTTGCCCAGCCAGGCGATGGCCGCCGCCGTCCAGGCTTCCCGGCGGCGGGCCGCCGGCATGGATAGAAGGGTTTCGAGCAGGAGGGCGGCCGCCACTTCGACCAGCTGCGGCGAGGGCGTTTCGTGTCCACACGCCTGCAGCAGCACCAGCAGCAACTCACGGTCGGCCTCGCCGCCGGCTTCGACGGCGGCCGTGACGATGCCGGTCAGGGCATCGGGCGGTCGCCGGCGCAGTTCCCGATAGAGGTGCGGCGCATGGCTTTCGGCCGCTGCCGTGCGCAACAGGGCGACGTGCAGGCAGCGCGCGCGCATCGGCGGAACCATGAAGACCTGGTCGGACGTGGATCGACGCCGGGAGCCCGGCAGCATCGACAATCGCGGCAACTCCTCCAGCGCCGCGTCGATGCCGAGTCTTCCGGCCAGGAGACAGCAGCGCGTGAGCGCTGATTTCTGCGCGGACTCCAGCCCGAGGAACAGGTCGTTGGCCAGGTGGGGCCAGAGCACGGCGAGCGCCGGCGGCGCCAGGTCCGCATCGATCCCGGACCAGATCTGCGCCAGGGTCTCCGGGTGCGCCGAGCGGATCTCCGGCAACAGGCGCGGCAGGGCGCGGTCGATCACGTCCTTCCGGCCGTGGTTCGCCAGCATGACGAGCGCGGAAGCGAAGACATCGGCCTCGGCATTGCCGAACTCCGGCGATCCGCAGGCCCTGTGCAGGATGGCCAGTGCCGGCTCGAAGCCGGAGTCGCCGGGGCCGGCGTCCAGCAACCGGAAGCCGATGGCCAGCTGGTCGCGACGGGCTGCGACGACAGGCTCGGGCAACGGCGCGGCGCGTTTCGCCAGGGCAGCCACCTGTTCCGCGAGCTCCGCCACGGTCCAGGAATGGCTCGCACCGGTCGGCTCCGGTCGGCGTTCAGGCACGTTTTCGTCGCAGACCGCGTGGCGAAGCTGGTCGAACATGAGCCGGGACTTGTCCGGGTCGCCGCTCAATTCGAGCGTCTGCCGCGCCAGCGCCATCAGCTTCGCGAGCTCGCTGACGTCGGGCTCGCGCTCCAGCAGCCGCTGCACGCCATCATGGATCTCCTGCAGCTCCTTGCGCGAGATGACCTGTTGGTGGCCTTGGCCGCTCGCGGGCGCGCCGCCGCCGGCGCCTGTCCCGTCAAGGCTTCCGATGGCCGTCCTGAGCATGGCCATCACTTCGTGCAGGCGGTCTGCCCGGACGGTCGCCGGGTCCATCCCGTTGCGCCCGGCGCCGGAACCTTCGTCGCATCCCTCGCTGTCGTCCCCGAGCACAGAGACGCGACGGCTCGCGACGCTGACCGTCGCCGGCAGATCCGCGATCGTCACGGTGCGGAAGGACTGGGCATGGGCCAGTTCCAGCCGGTGGGCCTGCAGCGCCGCGATGGCCTGGCGCAGGTCGGCGGCCGTCAGGCGGGCCGAGACTTCGAGGCTGGCGACGTTCAACGACACGAGAAGGTCGTGTATCTGGCGGGCGACCCGCAGGTGCGGGTCCACCGTGCAGCCGTCGACGACCAGCCCGGCCGCGGCCACCTCGAGGGACAGCGACGCCCTCGGCTCGATGGCCGCAACCATCGCCGCGCACTGGGTCTCCGCGGCCCGTCGGTATTGCTCGTGCGAATGGGAGTAGTAGGCGCCGACCGTCAACAGGCGATCGATCGCCTTGAGGAACATGGCGACGTCGGCGCCGACGGGCTTGCCGGTGACATCCAGGATGGCATCGCTGTTGATCACAGCCATGGACATGCGCGGGTTCTCCTGCACATCGGGCCCGGGCGAGGGCATCAGGCGATAAACGAGCCTGAAAACCGGGTTTCGGCAGGAAAACCGACGACTTGACATCTGGTTGCAGGACCGCCCGCGCGCGACCGCTTCGGCTCCTTCGGCTTGACGATCTCCGGCTTGTTGATCTCGGCGATGATGACCGTCGCCACGCTGCCGGCAACCAGCGTCGCCAGGAACAACACGACCCAGATCCACGGGTTGTCGTAGAGCCACTTCCGCATAGTCATCCTTCGCGTGCGGGGCTCAGGGCCCCAGGAACGTCACCTTGATGTCCTGTGAGATGCCGCCCGTCGAATCCGTGATCGTGAACGCGAAGGGCTGCGATTCGACGAAGCTCGTCATCGGCATCGAGACGAAGGCCGCCAGCCGGCGGTCGCCCAGCGCGGGGATCTCGAACCGGTCCTGCGGGATGATGTACTCAACCCCGACGTGGTCCGCCAGCGCGCCCGTGGCCGGGGTCACCTTGAACACGCGCGTGCGGTCGGTCTTGTTCTGAAGGTGCAGTGTGTAGAGGTTGCGGATGGTGCCGTTCTCGATCGTGAACGGCAGCCCCTGCGACCGCATCACCGTCACCTGGAATTCCTCGCGCGACGTGGCGCGCATGACGAACAGCGTCGCCAGCACGGCGATGATGGCGCCGTACAGGAAGAACCGCGGCCTCAGCAGGCGCGACTTTCCGGTCTCGAAGCCGCGCGACGAGTCGAACCGGACCAGCCCCCGCGGCTTGGCGATCTTGTCCATGATCTCGTCGCAGGCATCGATGCAGTTCGTGCAGCCGATGCACTCCATCTGCAGGCCGTTGCGGATGTCGATGCCCGTGGGGCAGACGTCCACGCACCGGCGGCAGTCGATGCAGTCGCCGCCCGTATCCACGCCGTGGTGGCGCGGCTCGCCCCGCTTCTTGTCGTAGCCGATGATGATCGTGTCGTAGTCGACCAGCGTCGCCTGCAGCCGGCCGTACGGGCAGATGATCAGGCAGGTCTGCTCGCGGAACCAGCTGTAGTCGAAGTACAGGAGCGCCGTCCAGAACAGGCACCAGGCCAGCGCCGTGACGTGGCCGCCGAAGAACGGGACCAGCGTGGCCATCGTCCGCGTCGGGATGAAGTAGCACATGAACGCGACGGCGAAGTTCCAGCTCAGGAAGATGTACGCCGCGTGCTTGGCCGCCTTGCGCAGGGCCCCGCCGGCGCCGCCGCCGCCGTGCTTGCTGCGCTTCAGGCGCGCGATGCGGTCGCCTTCCAGCAATCGTTCGATGGGGCGGAAGACGCCTTCCATGAACACCGTCTGCGGGCAGGCGAAGCCGCACCACACGCGCCCGAACAGCGACGTCGCCACGAACAGCCCGATGCCGGCGCCGATCAGCACGAAGAAGAACAGGTGGAAGTCCTGGTTCGTGAACGTGGCGCCCATCAGGTAGGCGGCGCGCGCCGGGATGTCGACAAGCACCATCGGGTGGCCGCCCACCGTGATCCAGGGCGCCGCCACGTAGACCGCGATCAGGAAGTAGTAGAAGAAGTACTTGCGGACGGTCCAGCGCCCGCGCACATCGGCCACCTGGAGGACGTTGCGCGAGCCGTCGGGATTGATCGTGTAGACCGTGTCGAGGTCGGGCTTCCGCTTGTGGGAGCGCTGGCCGTCTGCGTTGTCGGCAGTCGTCTCGTGGCTCTCATCACTCATTCTGTCGTCCTTCCCGGGCCGGCGATCGCGCGCCGCGATCTCACAGCCGGCCTGTGTCCTTTTGCGCAGAATAAAAGGGCGGCCGCCGGAAAGCGACCGCCCTCGTGGCGAACCCGGAAAGGTCCGTTCAGAATTGGCAAGGCTGGCCCTCGGGGGCCTTGCCGGGCACGTTCGTGTTCTTCAGCGTCATCACGTACGAGACCACCGCCTGCACGCGCGTCGGTCCCAACTGGTTCTGCCACGACGGCATGCCCTTGGCCGGCACGCCCTCGGTCACGGTCTTGAGCATCAGCATCGGCTCGCAGCCGTGGATCCAGACGCCGTCGGTCAGGTTCGGGCCGACCAGGCCCTGGCCCTTGTCGAGGTGGCACGCCACGCAGTGCTTCATGAAGATGTCGTGGCCCTCGGCGACCTTCGATGCCGTCTTGCTCATCATCACCATGTAGTTGTTGTCCACGCCCTGGGCCGCCGCGCGGGCCAGCTGCGCCTCGAGCGCCTTCTGCTGCGCCAGCTCGAACTTCTCGTGCGACTCCGGCTTCAGGTGCAGGGTCTGGAACACCAGCCAGTAGCCGAGGGCGAAGATCATGGAACCCCACATGATCCACATCCACCAGTTCGGCAGGCGGTTGTCGAACTCCCGGATCCCGTCGTACTCATGGGCCATCACCGTGTCCTGGCGGTATTCGGCCCGGTTGTCGCGGGTATTCTGGTTCTCGCTCATCTAACTGGCCCTCCCGATTTGCCCCGCCGTGATGGCGGCGGGACCCTCGCTCGTTTCCTCGGTCTCGAACGGCAGCGCCGCCAGCTGGCCGATGTGTCCACGGTCGCGCAGGCCCAGGAAGACATAGGCCAGCACGCCGACGAAGAACACCACGCTCAGCAACAGCCCGATGAGGGGCCAGACCAGCTGTGAGCTGCGCGAAAAGAACTCCTGGAACATTCCCTACTCCTGGCCCGCCGACCGGTCAGTGACCGGCCGGCGTGGTCTTGGTCGCGGGCGTCTTCGCCGGCACGGCCGCCGGCGTCGCCGCCGGCAGGGTCGTCGCCGGCACAGCCTGCACGGCCGGCGCCGGGGTCGCCGCCACCGGCACGGGGGCCAGGGGCTGCGGGCCGCGGCCCAGTCGCTGCAGGTATGCGATGACCGCGATGATCTCGCTGTTCGCAGGCACCGTGATGCTCTTGGCCGCCAGGTCGTCGCTGATCAGCTTCGCCTGGCTCGCGTACCGCTGCCCGGCCAGCGCCAGGTCCTGGTCCGTGTACGGCACGCCGAGCTTCTTCTGCACCGCCAGGTGCCGTTCCAGAGCGGGCACGTTCACCGTCTTGCGCTTGAAGTGCTTGTACGTCGGCATGTTCGAGGCCGGCGACGTCGAGCGCGGGTTGTTCAGGTGCATGTAGTGCCACAGGTTGTCGTACTTGCCGCCTTCACGCGCCAGGTCCGGACCGGTGCGCTTGCTGCCCCACTGGAACGGATGGTCGAGCAGCGACTCTTCCAGCCGCGAGTACTCGCCGTAGCGCAGCACCTCGTGGCGGAACGGACGGATCATCTGGCTGTGGCAGTTGTAGCAGCCCTCGCGCACGAAGATGTCGCGCCCGGCCAGCTCGAGCGGGCTGTAGGGCTTCTGCACCCACTTCGCCTTCTCGGCCAGCACCGGGTCCGCCGCGGCCATCTTCTCGGTGATCTGCAGCGGCACGTCCTTGCTGGCGAGCACCGTGGGGATGATCTCGACGGCGCCGCCGATCAGGATCGCCACCAGGGCCAGCAGCGTGAACACCAGCGCGTTGCGCTCGATCAGGCCGTACCAGTGGCCCCAGCGCTTCTGGTGCACGCCGTACGAGATGATCATCGCGACGCCCAGCACGATCAACAGCGCCAGCAGGACGGGGCTGAGCATGCTGCCCGCCGCGCCGAACCACACCGCCAGCACGATCAGGCCGATCATGAACAGCATGGGCGCGCTGGTCAGCAGCTGCCACGCGTTCTCCTTGTCGCCGGCCGGGCGCTGCGCCGGCACCTGCACGCTGACCGTGACGGGCTTGCCCGACCGCGCGGTCATGATGAGGTTCCAGACCATCAGCAGCGAGCCGCCCAGGAACAGGACGCCGCCCAGGAGTCGCGTGTGGTACATCGGGATGCTGTTGGACAGCCCCTCGATGAAGTCCGGGTACTTGAGGAAGCCCTCGGCGTCCAGGGCGCGCCAGAACAGGCCCTGGCTGACGCCGCTGACCCACATCGACACGACGTAGAGCAGGATGCCGACCGTGCCGATCCAGAAGTGCAGTTCGGCCATCTTCGTGCTGTACAGCTTCGTGCCCCACAGGCGCGGGAACAGCCAGTACAGGATGCCGAACGTCAGGAAGGCGTTCCAGCCGAGCGCGCCGCCGTGCACGTGGCCGATGATCCAGTCCGTGTAGTGGCCCAGCGCGTTGACGCTCTTGATCGACAGCAGCGGGCCCTCGAACGTGGCCATGCCGTAGAACGTGACGGCCACGACGAAGAACTTGATGACCGGGTCGGTGCGCAGCTTGTCCCAGGCCCCGCGCAGCGTCAGCAACCCGTTGAGCATGCCGCCCCACGACGGCGCCCACAGCATCACGGAGAACAGCATGCCCAGGGTCTGGGCCCAGTCGGGCAGCGCCGTGTACAGCAGGTGGTGCGGGCCGGCCCAGATGTACAGGAAGACCAGCGACCAGAAGTGCACCACCGACAGCCGGTACGAGTACACCGGGCGGTCGGCCGCCTTCACCATGAAGTAGTACATCAGGCCCAGGGGCGGGGTGGTCAGGAAGAACGCCACCGCGTTGTGCCCATACCACCACTGGACCAGCGCGTCCTGCACGCCGCCGAAGATCGGGTAGCTGTGCGTCAGGCCGGTCGGGAGCGCCAGGTTGTTGACGATGTACAGGACCGCGATGGTGACGATGCACGAGATGTAGAACCAGATCGACACGTAGAGGTTCTTCTCGTTGCGCTTCGCCAGCGTCCAGAAGAAGTTCGCGCCGAAGATGACCCAGACCACCACGACCAGCAGGTCGATCGGCCAGATCAGCTCGGCGTACTCCTTGCCTTGCGTCAATCCCAGCGGCAGCGACAGCGCGGCGCAGACGATGATCAGTTGCCAGCCCCAGAAGTGGGCCCAGCTGAGCATGTCGTTGGCCATGCGCGTCTTCAGCAGCCGCTGCGACGAGTAGTAGATGCCGGCGAAGATGCCGTTGCCGACGAAGGCGAAGATCGCAGCGTTCGTGTGCAGGGGGCGCAGGCGCCCGAAGCTGAGCCACTCCACCCCGAAGTTGGCCTGCCAGAACGAAAGCTGCGCGGCGATGATCACCCCCAGCAGGAAGGCGACGACGCCCCAGAGCACCGTGACGGTCGAGAAGGCTCGTACGATGGCGTCATCGTAGGTGACCGTCTTCATCTGCGTGTTCGTGGTGTCCATGGGGAGCACCTTCCTCCTTTGCTCGTCCGGCTGTCCGGCACCGGTGTGGTGCCGCGCAGTGCGCGCGCGGGCAAGGACCTACGCCGTCGGCGGCGTGCCCAACTCATCCGCGTCATTGGAACCCAACCGGTCCAATTTGTCATCCCTGTTCGCAGGGTCAACTGGATTTGTCCGATTTGGCGTGCCGTCATCGTCGGCCAGCGGCAACAGCGACAGCCGTTCGCCGTGGTCGAAGTCGCCGCCACGTAGTCTATTGAAAAAGAAAATGAGTCCCGCTATCACCAAAGCGAGGCTGAAGAAGACCATGGCGACGATCACATCCATGCGTTCCTCCTCACATCCATGACTTGCCCCGCGAAATCCGCACGGTCGTCAGCGTCACCACGGCGACCGAACTGGCCGGCATGAAGATGGCAGCGGCCACCGGCGTGACCAGGCCCGCGGCGCAGCACCCGACCGCCGCGAGGTTGTAGGCGATGGCGATCACGAGGTTGTCGCGGACGACGCGCCGCAGGCGGCGGGCTTCCCAGAGGGACCGACCGATGGCGGCGATGCCGTCGCCCAGGAAGAAGAAGTCGGCCTTGCCCGGCAGCACGGGGCGGTCCACCGCGGGAGTGGCTGCGCACCAGGCGGCGGCGAAGCTGGGCGAATCATTCAGCCCGTCGCCCACCATCAGCGTGTCGTGCCGGTCGAGCGCGCGCACGCGCGCGGCCTTGGCCTCGGGGTCGAGGTCGCCCTCGGCGCGGTCCGCAGGCAGGCCCAGCGCCAGCGCGGCGCGGTCGACCTTGGCCTGGGCATCGCCGCTGAGCAGGTGCAGTTCGTAGCCGGCCCGCCTGAGCGCCGCGATCTCGCCGGCCGCGTCGGCCTTGAATTCCTCGGCCGGGCGCAGGCGGGCCAGTTCGGCGCCATCGCGCGTGAACAGCGTCTCGCCCGCGGCGCCCGTCTCCAGGACAGCGCCGTCATCGCCGCCCCCGGTCGCGAACGTCGTCCGGCCCAATCGCCAGGTTCCGTCGGACAGTGTCAACTCGAGGCCGCGCCCCGGCAACTCGCGCAGTTCGTCGGCGCCATCGTCAGCGACGACGCGTTCGTCGCCGCGCGCCGGCCCCAGCGCCGCCGCCACGCAGGCGCTGACCGGATGGTTGCTGCGGGCGGTCATGTGGCGCAGCACGGCGCGCTCACGCGGCGCCAGCGCGGCGAGCGTCCCGGCGCCGCCTTCGTCCAGCACCAGCCGGCCCACCGTCAGCGTGCCGGTCTTGTCCAGCAGCACGCGCCGCACGGCGAGCGCCTTCTCCAGGAACGAGGCCTTGCGCACGAACACGCCGGCCCGCCGCAGGCGGTGGTGCGTCAGTTCCTCGGCCAGCGGGGTCGCCAGGCCCAGCGCGCACGGGCAGGTGACGACAAGGATGGCGATCGTCACCTCGACCGCGCGCGCCGGGTCACGGCCCACCCACAGCAGGAAGCCGCCCGAGGCGGCGACCAGCACGGCGACGACATACCAGCCGGCGATGCGGTGCCACCACTGCGGGCGGAACTGCTCGTCGGCGATGGACGTGGTGCGCAAGAGGTCGTTCAGGCGGCTGTCGCCGAAGTCCTCGGCCGCCGCGACGGCGAAGCCTTGTGAACTCGCATTGAAGGCGCCGGCGGGAATCGCCTCGCCCGGCTGGAACGCGACCTGGCCCGACTCGCCGGTGATCCAGTCGAGCGCCGCTTCGGTCGGCCGGCGCAGCAGCAGGCCGCGCACCGGCAGCAGGTCGCCCGGCGCAATCCACAGTTCGTCGCCCAGCGTGATCTCCGCCGCGCCCACGGCTTCGAGGCTGCCGCCGCGCACGCGCTTGACGGTCAGGTTCTCGGCGCCGCTCGACTCGAGCAGCGAGTTGCGGTTGCGCTCGAGGATGTGCTCCTGCGCCCAGCGCCCGATCAGCATCAGCGCGATGAAGGCGCACAGGCTGTCGAAATAGGTGGCTTCCATGCCGCCGACGATCCACGCATACACGGAGCCTGCGTAGGCCAGCGTCATGCCCAGCGCGATGGGCACGTCCAGGTGCAGCACGCCGCGCCTGAGCCCGGCGACGGCGCCGCGGTAGAACACGCCGCCGCCGGCGATGAGCGAGATGGTCGACATGCCGAAGCTGAGCCAGCCGAAGAAGCGGTAGAGCATCCCGTCGCTCAGCCCGAAGTACACGCTGACGCTGAACAGCATCACGTTCATCGCCATCGCGATGGCGACGGCCATCCGCATGACCAGGGCGCGCGAGTGGTGCTGCAC
>CAIOLW010000341.1 GCA_903859215.1 uncultured bacterium
ACTGGCGCGCGGCCTGGGCTTCGACCCGCTGCAGCCGAGCCTGCCGCCCGAACCGGTGCGCGCCGAAGAGTGCTTCGACGAGCCGGAGAACGACGCCTGGCGCCTGCTGTTTGCCATCAAGCGGCACCTGCACCCGCTGCTCGACCGGCTGGCCGACCGGCAGCAGGCCGTCGCCTTGCTGGAACTGGAGCTGACGCTGGGCGATCGCGCCCGCACGCAGCTGAAGCACGGGCTGCGGCCGGCCACCCCCACGCTCGATGCGGTGCTGCTGGCCGAACTGGTGCGCCTGAGGCTGGAAAACCTGGACCTGAAGGCGGGCGTGGAGAAGATGGTCATCACCATCGAGCCCGCCGCGGCGCCGCCCGAGGCGCTCGAACTGTTCCGCCGCCGCCCGCGCCGCGACTTGGGCGCCGCGATGCGCGCGGTGGCGCGGGTGCGCGCCGAGTTGGGCGATCGCGCCGTCGCCTGCGCCGAACTGCGGCCCGGCCACCTGCCCGAGCAGAGTTACGGATGGCGTGAGGTAACGGCATTCGCGACGCCTGTACCGCCGGCTGCGGTCGCGCGGCCGCTACTGGTGCGCCGCGTGCTGCCGCGGCCGCGCCCCCTGCTGGGCGGCGGCCTTGAACTGATCCGCACCGACCCGCGACGACTGCTGCAGGCGGCGGCTGCACCGGGTGCCACGCCATTTGCAGACAGCGTCCTGCGCGTACACGGGCCCTTCCTGCTGGCGGGCGGCTGGTGGTCCAGCGAGGTGCGGCGCGCCTACCACTACCTCGAGGACGAGCGTGGCCGCGTGCTGTGGATCTTCCACGTGGAGGCCGAGCAGCGCTGGTACCTGCACGGCTTCGTCGAGTAGGGCGCGCGTCATGTCCTTCGCCTACGCCCCGCTGTGGTGCAAGTCGTACTACTCGTTCCTCGAGGGCGCTTCGGCGCCCGACGACCTGGTGGCGCGGGCGGCCGCGCTCAAGTTGCCTGCTTTGGCTTTGACCGACCGCGACGGCGTGTACGGGGTGCCGGCGGCACACCAGGCGGCGAAGGCGGCCGGCGTGGGGCTCATCATCGGCAGCCAGGTGGGTGTGGTCGACGGCGGCCTCTCGGCAACAACGTGCGGGGGGCAGATGGTTGACTTATCAACCATCGGGGGCGCGGAATCAGGCGCTAAAGGGCCGATTGGCGAGGCCCGGATCGTTGATAGGTCAACCATCTGGGATCCGACATCTGGCGCCACAGGGCCGATGGGCGATCCCCGGATGGTTGATAGGTCAACCATCGTCCTGCTCGCAACTGACAGACGCGGCTACACGAACCTGTGCCGCCTGCTGACCACCGGCCGCCTGCGCTCTCCCAAGGGCCACTGCCTGAACACCTGGGGCGACCTCGCCGCGCACAGCGAAGGGCTCATCGCCCTGTGGGGCATGCACGGACGCATCCCGCTGCGCCGTCTGTGCGGGCTGCGCGAGGCCTTCGGCGACCGGCTCTACGCGCTGGCGGTGCGCCATCGCCAGACGACCGACGCCCGTGCCGAGGAGGACCTGCGCCGCCGGGCGCGGCGCGTTGGTTCGCCCATCGTGGCCGCCACCGAAGTGTTGTACCACGTGAGGGAAAAGCAACCGCTGCAGGACGTGCTGACCTGCGTGCGCGAGGGCGTCACCATCGACCAGGCCGGCCTGCGCCTGCGCCCCAACGACCGCCACGCGCTGCCGGGGCCGCGCGCGTTCGCGCACCTGTTCGCCGACGACCCGGACGCCGCGCGGCGCACGCTGGAGATCGCCGAGCGCTGCCATTTTGACCTGGGCGAACTGAGGTACCGCTACCCGGCCGAGCAGCTGCCGTTCGGCATGTCGACCGCGCGCTGGCTGGACCAGCTGGTGCAGCAAGGCGCGCGCGACCG
The DNA here is from genome assembly GCA_903859215.1 of uncultured bacterium. GTDB lineage: Bacteria > Krumholzibacteriota > Krumholzibacteriia > LZORAL124-64-63 > LZORAL124-64-63 > CAINDZ01. The sequence goes on from CAIOLW010000341.1 coordinate 1,892, forward strand.
CTTCGGCGACCCGGTGCCGGCCGACCTGCAGGCGCGGCTCGAGCGGGAACTGGGGCTGATCCACGAACTGGACTACGACGGCTACTTCCTGACGATGTACGAGATCGTCAGGTTTTGCCGCGAACAGGGCATCCTCTGCCAGGGGCGCGGCTCGGCAGCAAACTCGGTGGCGTGCTACTGCCTGAAGATCACGGCGGTGAACCCGCGCGAGGTGGACCTGCTGTTCGAGCGCTTCATCTCGCGCGAGCGGGCCGAGCCGCCCGACATCGACCTGGACATCGAGCACGACCGGCGCGAGGAGGTCATCCAGCACGTCTACGCGAAGTACGGGCGCGACCGCGCGGCGATGGTCGCCAACGTGGTGCGCTTCCGCCCGCGTTCGGCCATCCGCGAAGTCGGCAAGGCGCTGGGCCTGCCGGCGGTGAACCTGGACCGGCTGGCGAAGCTGGCCAGCCACTACCGCGCCGACGAGATGCCCGACGAGACGCTGTGCGGCGCCGGCTTCGACCCGCAGGCGCCGCTCATCGCGCACTTCCGCCGGCTGGTCGGCGAGATCCAGGAGGTGCCGCGGCACCTCTCCATCCACCCGGGCGGCTTCCTGCTGGGCCACGAGCCGGTCCACGACCTGGTGCCCATCGAGAACGCGACGATGCCCGGGCGCACCGTCATCCAGTGGGACAAGTACGCGGTCGAGTCGCTGGGCCTGTTCAAGGTGGACCTGCTGGGGCTGGGCGCGCTGAACCACCTGCACCGCGCGTTCGACCTGCTGCGCGAGCACCGCGGGCAGGAGTTGTCGCTGGCACGCATCCCGCGTGGCGATCGCCCCACGTTCGAGATGCTGCATCGCGGCGACTCGGTCGGCACCTTCCAGGTGGAAAGCCGCGCGCAGATGAACATGCTGCCGCGCCTGCGCCCCGATACGTACTACGACCTGGTGATCCAGGTGGCGATCATCCGCCCCGGGCCCATCACCGGCGGCATGCTGCACCCGTATATCGAGAGACGTCATGGGCGCCAGAAGGTGGAATATCCACATCCGTCGCTGGAGCCGATCCTGCGCAAGACATTGGGCGTGCCGTTGTTCCAGGAGCAGGTGATGCGGCTGGCGATGGTCGCGGCCGACTACACGCCGGGTGAAGCGGACCAGCTGCG
>CAIOLW010000342.1 GCA_903859215.1 uncultured bacterium
CGGAGATGATGCAGATCAGCCCGCGGACGGTCGAAGTCCACCGCTCGCACATCAAGAAGAAGCTGGGCCTGCGCACTTCCACGGACATCTTCCAGGCCGCCTACGAGTGGCTCCGGCAGTCGGGCATCCAGCCGTAGGACACGGGCGACCGTCGAAACGCACGAAGGGGTGATCGCCACGACGCGATCACCCCTTCGTTTTTTCACCCACCGCCCGGGCGCTACTTGCCGGATGCGGATTTCAGGAAGCGGTAGAAATCGCCGTCGGTCGACATCACCATCGTCGAGGAGCTGTCCATGGTGGTGACGTAGGCCTGCATCGTCCGGAGGAACTCGTAGAAGTTCCGCGAGTCCGCCGAACGGTTGTAGGCCCCGGCATACACCGCCGTGGCGCGGCCGTCGGCGGCGCCCTTGATCTCTTGGGCCCGCTTGTAGGCCTCCGAACGGATGCGCGCCAGCTCGCGGTCCTTCTCGCCCTGGATGCGCGACGCCTCGCCCTGGCCCTCGCTGCGGAAGCGGTCGGCGATGCGCTGGCGCTCGGCGATCATGCGCTCGTAGACCTTCCGCTGCACCTCGTCGACGTAGTTGATCCGCTTGAACTCGATGTCCAGGATCTCCAGGCCCAGGTCGGCGGCGCGCAGCCGCGCGTTGGCCAGGATCTCCAGGCGGATGTCGTTGCGCCCCTTGTCGATCTGCACGAGCTCCGCCTCGTCGCCGACGGCGACCTCGGTGCGCTCGGCCAGCCGGTTCGAAGTGCGCACCAGCTGCACCAGGTCGTACTTGGCGATGGCGTTGCGCGTCTCGCCGTCCAGGATATCGTCCAGCCGCGTCTGGGCGCCGCGCTCGTTGTGCAGGCGCTGGTAGAACAGCAGCGGGTCGGTGATGCGCCAGCGCGCATAGGTATTGACCCAGATGAAGCGCTTGTCGCGCGTCGGCAGCTGGTTGGGGTCGCCGTCCCACTCCATGAACCGCTTCTCGAAGCGGTGCACGGTCTGGATCAGCGGCGTGCGGAACTTCAGGCCCGGCTTGCTGATGGGCCGGCCCACCGGCTTGCCGAACTGGGTGACGATGACCTGCTCCGGCTCCTGCACGATGTACGCCGACATGAGGACCAGCAGGACGACGAGGGCGGCGGCGACGATGATGATCTTCTTCATCTTACTTGCCTCCCTTGACATCGCTCTTGCCGTCGAGGTTCAGCAGCGGCAGCACCCCGCGCACCTTGTCGTCGACGATCACCTTGCTGCGCACCTGGGGCAGCACCTGCGACATCGTCTCGAGATACATGCGGCGGCGCGTCACCTCGGGCGCCTTGCGGTACTCGTCGTACAGCGCGTTGAACGCCGACGCGTCGCCCTCGGCCCGGTTCACGCGGTTCAGCGCGTAGCCCTCGGCCTCCTGGATGGTCTGCTCGGCCTCGCCGCTGGCGCGCGGGATCTCGCGGTTGTACTCGGACTGCGCCTGGTTGATCAGCTTCTCGCGCTCCTGCTGCGCCTCGTTGACGGCGTTGAAGGAGGGCTTGACGGGGTCGGGCGGGTTGATGTCCTGCAGCACGACCTGGTCGACGCTGATGCCCATCTGGTACTCGTTCACAAGGATCTGCAGGTCGGCCTGCACCTTGGCGGCCACCTCGGCGCGGCCGATCGTCAGCACCTCGTTGACCGTGCGGTCGCCGACGGCGCGGCGCATGACGGCCTCGCTCATGTCGCGCAGCGTGTCCTCGACGTTGCGCACCTCGAACAGGAACTTGTAGGGATCGGAGATGCGGTACTGCACCACCCACTCGACGACGGCGGCGTTCAGGTCGCCGGTCAGCATGCTGGATTCGTCGAGGTACGAGGCGGTCGAGTACTCCGTGTTGACGCCGGCCCGCACGGTGCGGAACCCGAACTCCTCCTTCAACTGACGCTGGATGGGCACCTTGCGCACCACTTCGACGCCCAACGGCGCCTTGAAGTGCAGCCCCGGTTCGCTGGTGCGGACATAGCGGCCGAAGCGCAGCACCAATCCGGCCTCTTCCGGCCCGATCGTGTAGAAGCCCGACATCAGCACCATCGCCGCGACGAAGGCGCCCACCACGTTCAGCAACAGGCGCGGCTTGAGGTTGGGCAGGCGGAAGCGCGGCACCCGGATCTCCCGCAGCGGCGGGTGCGGGAAACCGTGCCCGGGATCCTGCGTGGACCCGTGGGAACTGTCGTTCTGGTCCATGGAAGTCATCTCCTTGGCGCGGGCAAAGGGCGCGGCGGTCGGCGGCGCCCCCGGATTGCGGCCGCCGTCCCCCGCGCCGGGGAAGCGACCGTGAGTGTACCGGCAAGTAACCGGCGGGGCACGGGAATATTCAGGGGCCGGAACGTTGCGCCGGCGCAAGTGCGCCGCCGCCGGCAGCCTCAGGGAAGGTTGAACAGCGCGCGCGCGTTGGCCGTCGTCGCCTCGGCGAGCGCCTCGACCGCCAGGTGGCGCAGCGCCGCCACGGCCACGGCCACGTCGTGCACGTGGCGCGGCTCGGTCTCTTCGGGGTTGATGCCTTCGAGCCCGATCGACGGCGAGTCGGTTTCCAATACCAGCCGCTCCAGGGGGATCTTCTGCACCGCCCGCCGCACCTGCGTCGCCCGCACGCGCGTCGCGGCGCCGCCGAGGGCGATGTGCAGCCCGGCGTCGACGAACCGCTCGGCCAGCTCGGGCCCGCGCGAGAACGCGTGCAGCACGCCGCGCAGCCGCCCGCGGTGTTTCGCCACGGCCGCGAGCATCTCCTCGAACGCGCCGCGGCAGTGAAGGATCACCGGCAGGTCCAGGTCGACGGCAAGGGCGAGTTGGCGCTCGAACAGCGGCATCTGCTGCGCCAGTCCGCTGGCGTTGATCTTGGTGTCGAGGCCGATCTCGCCGATCGCCACCGGCCTTGCCGTCGCCACGCGCGAAGCCAGCTGGTAGACGAAGCGGTCCAGTTCGGCTGCGGTGGGCGCGGCCGACCCGGCGCCGGGCATGGGCTCCATCGGCATGACGGCGCCGGCGGCGGGCCTTGCGGGCGGCGAGCCCTGCAGCCCGGCCACCTGGCCGGCCAGGTCGTGCGCCAGCCAGGGGTGCAGGCCGAGGGCGATGGACACGCCGACGTGCTTAGCCAGGTTCTCGAGATCTTCCCAACAGGGGGCGTCGTAGGCCGGCACCACGACCCGGGTGACGCCGCCGGCGGCGGCGCGCGCCAGGACCGCGGCAGGGTCGTCGCTCAGGGGCGGGTGGTTCAGGTGGACGTGGGTATCGACCAGGTTCATCAGCGTCTCCGTGTGACGATTTCTTCAAGACATCGTCCCACGAAACACGGATTTCCGCCATCCGAGATCTCGGATTCAGCCCGCCAGGCCCGTACCCGACTTCATCCCGCCCCTGTGCCCGATTCAGGGGCGCTCCGCTTGATGTGGCCCATTCACCTCTACCGTCGCAATCAACGCGAGCGGTAGATTGGTTGCCAGTTTCCGCTCTGCCAAAATGGAGAGTCCACTACTGCGGACGAATAGCTCTTCGCATCGTTGTATTTTCGCACTTCGGCGACATCCGTGATCGTTGCGATTGTTTCCTCCCTACCCGTTTCAGACAGCTTGTTGCCGTATTGATCCTCTCTGGCGCCACTCTTCCAGACAATAACGACATTGATGGTCGTCAGTTCCTGGTGTGACTTCGCAACGGAGTAGACCTTCTTCGCGAGTTTCTCGTATTTTTCGACAACCGGCAGCCAGTCCTCCTGGAATCTCGCCGATGAGCCCCATCCACCCGATTGCCGAATCTTCATCTCGTGCTCCATCGAGACGGTGGCAGTGGACTTGTCTTCGCTCCACGAGACCTTCGGCGCATCGCACTTGTCCATGCAGGATCCAATGGCAACCATTAGTACTAGGATTATGATGATCTTGGACTTCATGACATCTTTCTCCGTCTCTCCAATCCCAACCATGGACTTGCGCTGGGCATCGCGTGATCGGCAGCAGCTGCGCCCGGCATACGACCATCGCCCGGCACAATACCGGGCTGATCCATATGTCGACAGGAGGGCGCGGCCGTTACATTTTCCCGTGCAAAATCCCGGCATGTACTTCAACAGCAGGGGGACATCCCGGCCGGAACAGCGATGATACCTGCGGCCATGTGTTGTTCTGGGGGGGCACTTGCCCGGCCGCAGACCACTCCCGGGAGCCGTGTTCGCCCGTTGCCCCCCACCCCGCCGGGTGCTACGGTTCCCCCGCTTCACCCCCAAACCCCGGAAGGTCACGATGTCCCGCTTGTCCGCCTGCGCCGCCGCCGCGCTGCTGCTCCTGGCCGCCGCCGCCCCTGTCGCCCTGGCCTGCACCAACCTGGTCTGCAGCCCCGGCGCCACCACCGACGGGTCGGTCTTCGTGACCTACACCTGCGATGGCGAGTTCCACCCGACGCTCGAGCGGATCCC
>CAIOLW010000343.1 GCA_903859215.1 uncultured bacterium
ACGCCGGCCGAGGCGCGCGGCACCATCGATCACCGCGTGACAGTGGATGAGTTGCTGGGGCGGCGGTTGTTCGTCAGTCGGACCCGCCTGCCGGCCAGATGGGTGGATTACTACTGGCGGGCGGTCAACACGCGGGCGCTGCCGCGGCAGCGGCGGCATGAGTTGAGCTACGCGGCGTAAGCGGGTGAATAGAGAGCCGGCCGCGCCCACATGCGGCGCGGCTGGACACATTCTCAGTGGCACAACTCAGTCCATGAGTCCGTGGTCGCGCAGGTAGCCGCGGACCAGACGGACCAACTCGTCCACGGCGTGCAGGTCGGTCTCCAGAACGAGCTCCGGATCCACCGGCGCCTCGTACGGCGAGGACACCCCGGTGAACTCGGCGATCTCCCCCGCCTCGGCCTTGCGATAGAGCCCCTTGGGGTCGCGGCGCCGGCAGACCTCCAGGTCGCACTTGACGAAGACCTCGTGGAAGGCGCCCGCGGGCATGATGCCGCGCGCGAACCCGCGGTCGGCACGGAACGGCGAGATGAACGTGCAGACGACGATGTTGCCCTGCTCGTAGAACAGCTTCGCGGTCTCCGCCACGCGGCGGATGTTTTCGGTGCGGTCGCGGTCGGAAAAGCCGAGGTCGCCGCACAGGCCGTGCCGCACGTTGTCACCGTCGAGCATCATCACCTGGCAACCGGCGGCGAACAGTTCGCGCACCAGCGCCTTGGCCACCGTCGACTTGCCCGAGCCCGAGTAGCCCGTGCACCACAGCACGGCGCCCTTGTGGCCGTTGCGCTTCTCCCAGTCGGCCTGCGCGATGAGGCCGCCCTCCCACTGCACGTTCTGCGAACGGTGCGAGACGGCCTGGCCGGAACCCGTGACGTCGCCCACCTCGCGCGCGATGCCGCGGATCATGCCGGCGGCCGCCGTGCGGTTGGTGACCGGGTCGATCAGGATGAAGCTGCCGGTGGCGCGGTTGGCCTTGTACGGGTCGAAGAAGACGGGCAGCGCCGTGCGGATCGTGACGCGGCCGATTTCGTTGAGGGCGAACGTCTCGGCCGGCTCGCGATGCAGCGTGTTGACGTCGATGCGGTAGCGCACGTCGCCGACGAAGGCCTTCACCTTGTTCGTGGTGTGCTTGAGCACGTAGTGGGTGCGCCGATTGAGCGGCTCCTGGTCCATCCAGCACAGCGTCGCATCGAAGGCCGTGGCCACCTGCGGCAGGTTGTTCGGGCGCACCAGCATGTCGCCGCGCGAGAGGTCGATCTCGTCCTCGAGCGTCAGGGCGACGGCCTGGCCGGCAAAGGCTTCGGCCAGCTGCCCGTCGAAGGTCTCGACCGAGCGCACGCGCGAAGAGCGGCCCGACGGCAGCGCCACCACTTCCTCGCCCGGGCGGATCGTGCCCGAGGCGACTGTGCCGGCGAAGCCGCGAAAGTCGAGGTGCGGCCGCAGCACCGTCTGCACCGGGAAGCGGAAATCGATGAAGTTGCGGTCCGCTGCCACGTGCACGGTCTCGAGCGTGTGCAGCAGCGTCTGGCCCTGGTACCAGGGCATGCGGTCGCTGCGCCGGGTGACGTTGTCGCCGTCGAGCGCGCTGAGCGGGATGAACGTGATGTCGTGGATGTCGAGCTTCTGCGAGAAGTCCTGGTATTCGCGCACGATGGCGTCGTAGGTGTCCTGCCGCCACTCGACCAGGTCCATCTTGTTGACGGCGACGACCAGGTGCGGGATCTGCAGCAGCGAGATCAGGAAACCGTGCCGCTTCGACTGCGTCAGCACGCCGTAGCGCGCGTCGATCAGGATGATCGCCAGGTCGGCCGTCGAGGCGCCCGTCACCATGTTGCGCGTGTACTGCTCGTGCCCCGGCGTGTCGGCGATGATGAACTTGCGCCGCGCCGTCTGGAAGTAGCGGTAGGCCACGTCGATGGTGATGCCCTGCTCGCGCTCGGCGGCCAGGCCGTCCAGCAGCAGCGCCAGGTCGACGCGCTCGTTGCCGCGCTTTTCCGAGGTGCGCGCCACGGCGGCGTACTGGTCCTCGAAGATGCAGTTCGTCTCGTAGAGCAGCCGGCCGATCAGGGTCGACTTGCCGTCGTCCACGCTGCCGCTGGTCGTGAAACGCAGCAGGCTCTTCTCGGCATCGGGCAGCGCGGCAGCAGTGTCGAGCGGGCGATCCATCAGAAGTACCCCTCGCGCTTCTTCTGCTCCATCGACGAGTCGCTGGTCAGGTCGATCAGCCGGTTCTCGCGCTCGCTGCGGCGGGCGGCGATCACTTCCTCGATGATCTGGTCGATGGTCACGGCGTCCGACTCGATCGCCCCCGTGCAGGGGATGCAACCGAGGCTGCGGAAGCGGCAACTGACCTCGACGATTTCGGCGTCGGGAAAACCGAGCTTGCCGTCGGGGTCGACGATGTCGCGGTGATCGCACGGCACCAGGATGCCACCCAGGCGCACCACGCGGCGCGGTTGCGCGAAGTACAGCGGCACGATGGGGATCGACTCCTGGCGGATGTACTGCCAGACGTCCAACTCGGTCCAGTTGCTGAGCGGGAAGACGCGCACGTTCTCGCCGTCGTCGATGTTCGCGTTGTAGAGGCTCCACAGCTCGGGCCGCTGGTTCTTGGGGTCCCACTGGCCGAGGCGGTCACGCACCGAGAAGAAGCGCTCCTTGGCGCGCGACTTCTCCTCGTCGCGGCGGGCGCCGCCGAACGCGGCGTCGAAGCCGTGCTTGCTCAGGGCGTCAAGCAGGCCGCGCGTCTTGAGCTGCTGGCAGCACTTGTCGTTGCCCAGGCGCGTCGGGTGGGCGCCCTTGGCGATCCACTCCTCGTTGCGCTCGACGATCAGGCGCGCCCCGATGTCGGCCACGTGGCGGTCGCGGAATTCGTACATCGCGGGGAACTTGTAGCCGGTGTCGATGTGCATCAGCGGGAACGGGAAGCGGCCCGGGTGGAACGCCTTCTGCGCCAGGCGCAGCATGACGGACGAATCCTTGCCCACCGAGTAGAGCATCACCGGGTTCTTGAACTCGGCGACCACCTCGCGCATGACGTGGATGGATTCCTGTTCAAGGTGCTGCAGGTGGGTCAGGGTGTAGGAACCCAAGGCGATTGCTCCCGTGGCGGTGGTCGGCACCGGCCTGATGTGGCCGCTTCCCCCCATGGTCGGGCCGGGGCGGCGCGATGTCAACGCCGGGTCACCGGGCGACAGTCCGGCCCTCAGCCGCCCTCGACCGGCACCTTGACCACGAGCTTGCGCATCTTGCCCTCGCCCACCTGCGGCAGGTGCGCGTCACTCGGCCAGAAGACGGCGAACTGCTCCGGCTCCAACGGTAGCCAAGCCTGCGGCGGGTCGGCGAAGAACTGCAGGTCGGTGGCCGGGTCGTAGGCGGCGTCCGGCTGCCGGCAGGCGGCGAGCGGCCGCCAGCCGATCGATTCGCGCCCGGCCAGCAGCACCTGGATGTCGGCGAAGCGCCGGTGCGCCTCGAGCCGGCCTTCGTCGGCGCGGCGGGCGCCCCCGCAGGCGACGATCACGCTGACGCCGCAGGAGCCGATGTCGAAGCGGCCGGGCTCGAGGTCGGCCAGGCCGGGGCCGGCCAGGAATGCCGCGGCATCGGCGAAGGCGGGTGACAGGCGGGCCAGCGCCGCTGCGTTGTCGAGGGTGTCGAGGATCATCGCTTCACTCCTGCCCGCCGGCCTCGGCCAGGACCTCGTCCAGCAGGTCGCGCGCGCGCCTCAGATGAGGGATCACGATCGACCCGCCGACGACCAGGCCCACGTCGAAGATCTCGAGGATCTCGGCCTCGGTCACGCCCTCTTCCGCGCAGCGGATGACGTGGTAGGCGATGCAGTCGTCGCAGCGCAGCACCAGCGAGGCGGCCAGGCCGGCCATCTCCTTCGTGCGCGCCGGCAGGGCGCCGTCCGTGTAGGTGGCGGTGTCCAGGGCGAAGAAGCGCTTGGTGGTCAGGGTCGCGGTCTCGAGGACACGGGCGTTCAGGCGCTCGCGCTCGGCGCGGAAGGATTGCAGGCGGCCGCTCATCAGGGGTCCTTTCCACGGGACGGTGGGCCGGGGCGGGCCGGAACCGGGCTCCGGGCGGGGCGGCACCATAGCACGAGGCCGCCGGAGCGGGCAACCCGGGCCCCGGGCGCGCCGGGAGCACCCGGATCGGCAGGGCGATCCCTTAATCCGGGGTCCCAATTCGCGGCGAACCGGGTTATAGTGTCACCGCCGAACACAGGGGCCGGCGGCGCCCTGTCCGGGATGCCGGACGATGCGCACCAGCGCCGCCCCTGAAGGTCGATCAAACATAGCTATGACAATGGTTTGGCGTTGCCATCCCCTCGATTTTCCGAGGTTCGGCGGCGCCGGCGGGGGATTGCGTGTCCCCGCGCCGATGTGTGTCTTGCCGGGCCCAAACTGCCTGACGGAGGTGTGTCGACCGTGTGCGGCATTTGCGGAGTGCTGGCCCTCGAGGGTCCGTTGGCGTTGCCGCCGTCGGCCCCCGCCCGCATGGTCGGCGTGATGCGCCACCGCGGGCCGGACGAGTACGGCGCCTGGCGCACCGACACGATCTTTCTCGGGCACGCGCGGCTGAGCATCATCGACCCGGTCGACGGACAGCAGCCGATGGCCGACATCGGCGGGCGTTGCCACATCACCTACAACGGCGAGGTGTTCAACTACCTCGAGTTGCGGCGCGAACTGGAAGGTCGCGGGCGCGTCTTCCGCACGCACAGCGACACCGAAGTGATCCTGAACGCGTGGCTCGAGTGGGGCCCCGCCTGCGTCGACCGCTTCAACGGCCAGTTCGCATTCGCGCTGTGGGACGAGGCGGAAAAGACGCTGTTCCTGGCGCGCGACCGGTTCGGCATCTGCCCGCTGTTCGTGGCCGAGCACGAGGGGCAGCTGCTGTTCGCCTCGGAGATCAAGGCACTGAAGGCGTTTCCGGGCTTCGTGGCGGAGCCCGACGCGGCGGCCATGGGCGAAGTGCTTTCCTACTGGGCGAACGTGCCCCCGCGCACGGCGTTCGGCGGCGTGTTCCAGCTGCCGGCCGGCCATCTGGCGCTGGTGCGGCCGGGACGCCCGGCGGCGAAGGGTGACGGGCTGCTGCCCGCCTGCCTGGACGTGAAGCGCTACTGGGCGCCGTCGTTCCTGCCGGCCGACGAGGACCGCCGCTTCGTGCCCGCGGCCGAGCGCGCCGCGCTGGTCGGCGAACTGCGCGAGCGCCTCGAGCAGGCCGTCGCGCTGCGCATGCGGGCCGATGTTCCGGTCGGCTCGTACCTGTCGGGCGGACTGGACTCGTCCGCCGTCGCCGCGCTGGCGCAGCGGCTGTCCAGCGGCCTGCTCTGCACGTACGGCCTGGGCTTCGACCGCGAGGGCTTCGACGAGCGCGAGTGGCAGCAGTTGATGGTCGAGCACCTGGGCGTCGCGCACGCGGGCGTCTTCGTCGACCAGGCCGAGGTGGCCCGGCGCCTGCGCGAGGTGCCCTGGCACGCCGAGGCGCCGCTGCCGCGCGCGGCCCCCACGCCGCTGCTGCTGCTGAGCCGCCACGTGCGGGCGCAGGGCTGCAAGGTCGTCATGACCGGCGAGGGCGCCGACGAGGTGTTCGTCGGTTACGACATCCACCGCGAAGCCAAGGTGCGCGCCTTCTGGAACCGCATCCCGGGCTCGCGGCTGCGGCCCGCCCTGCTGGCGCGCCTGCATCCGTACCAGGAGCACGCGCCGCTCGACTTCCTGGTCAGCTTCTACGGCCGCGGCCTTGGCGAGACCCAGGACGCGTTCCACTCCCACCGCCCGCGCTGGAACAACACCGCGGCGGCGGGCTTCCTGAACGAAGAGGCCCGCCGCAGCCTGGCCGACGGCAGCGCCGAGCGCCGGATGCTGGCCTCGCTGCCTGCGGAATTCGCCGGCTGGGGACCGGTCGCCCGCTGCCAGTACGTGGAGATGGCGCTGTTCATGTCGGGCTACCTGCTCAGTTCGCAGGGCGACCGCATGCTGATGGCCAACTCCGTGGAAGGGCGGTTCCCGTACCTCGACCATACCCTGGTCGAATTTGCCGCGCGGATCCCGGTTTCGGCCAAGCTGCCGGGCCTGCAGGAGAAGGCGATGCTGAAGGACGGGGTCGCCGACCTGGTGCCCGCGGCCATCCGCAGTCGCCACAAGCACCCGTTCCGCGCCCCCGGCAGCGTGTGCTTCGCGACGCCGGAGGGGCGCGGCCTGGTCGAGGACTTCCTGCTGTCCGACGGCCCGGGCTGGGACCTGTGGCAGCGCGACAAGGTCTCGGCGCTGGTGCGCAAATGGGATTCGGGACGGTTGCTCAGCCAGCGCGACGACACGTCCTTTGTCGCAGCGCTCAGCGGGCGTATGCTGCAGCGTGATTTCGGGCCGCTGTTCGAGGAACGGGTGGCGGCCCTCCAATTGGAACCGGAACAACTGACCTGGCGGGACTGAGCCACTGAGGAGCCAACCGATGGACCCGAGGACACTCGTGCGCGATTTCGTGATCCGGAACTTCCTGTTCGGGGACGCCTCCGGCCTGGCCGGCGACTCGGTGTCGTTGCTGGACAACGGCATCATGGACTCGCTGGGCGTCATGGAACTGATCAACTTCCTGGAGATCGACCTGAAGATCCAGGTGCCCGATACCGACCTGGTGCCGCAGAACCTCGACTCGATCGACAACCTCGTGGCCTACATCGAGCGTCGTCAGGGGAGCGCGTCGTGATCCCGCCCCGCCTGTTGTCTGACGGGCTGCTGCGCTCGGCCGCCCGCCACCCCGACAAGATCGCGGTGCGCGACGAGCAGTCGGCCTGGACCTACGCCCAGCTGCGCGAGGGCGCCGAACGCGTGGCGGCCTGCCTGCTGGACCGCGGCCTGCCGCGTGGCGGGCGCGTCATCATCTACCTGGACAACAGCGGTGTGTGCGCGGCGGCCATCTACGGCGTGATGCTCGCCGGCGGCGTGTTTGTCACCGTCAACCCGCAGACGAAGTCGGGCAAGCTGCGCTTCATCCTCGAGGATGCCGACGCCTTCGCGCTGGTCACCGACAAGCACCTGGCCGTGCAGTACGAATCGGCCGTGGCCGGGCTGGACTGCCTGCAGGTGGTGCTGTCGCACGGCGTGCCCGACAATCCGGCGGGCGCGCCCTGCCGCCTCGACCTGGCCGCGGTGCTCGCGGGCGGGCGGCGGCTGGACAAGCCCGTGCCCGTGGTCGGCTGCGACCTGGCGGCCCTCATCTACACTTCGGGCAGCACCGGCCAGCCGAAGGGCGTCATGCAGACGCACCAGTCGATGGTCTTCGCGGCCTGGAGCATCATGGAGTACCTGGAACTGGTCCCGGAGGATCGCATCCTGCTGGTGCTGCCGATGGCCTTCGACTACGGCCTCTACCAGTTGCTCATGGCGGTCTTCGTCGGCGCCACGCTGGTGGTCGAGCGCTCGTTCGCGTTCCCGGGCCGCGTCTACGCCGTGATGGCCGAGCAGCAGGTGACCGTGTTCCCCGGCGTGCCGACCATCTACGCCACGATGCAGGCCGCGCACCTCAAGGCGCCGATGGCGTTCCCTTCGGTGCGCGCGGTGACCAACACGGCCGCCGCCCTCTTGCCCCACCTGCTGCCCACGCTGGCCGAGGTCTTCCCGAACGCCCGCGTCTTCAAGATGTACGGGCTGACAGAGTGCAAGCGCGTGGCCTACCTGCCGCCGGCGCTGTTGCACAGCCACCCGCGCTCGGTGGGCATCGCCATCCCCGGGACCGAGGTCTCACTGCACGCGCCCGACGGCACGCCCGTCGCGCCCGGGCAGCCGGGGATCCTGCACGTGCGCGGCCCGCACGTGATGGTCGGCTACTGGAAGCGACCCGACCAGACCGCGCACATGCTGCGCGAGGGCCCGGTGCCCGGCGAGCGCGTCCTGGTCACGCACGACTGGTTCACGCAGGACGCGGACGGGTTGCTGCAGT
>CAIOLW010000344.1 GCA_903859215.1 uncultured bacterium
CGGTCACGTTCATCAGGTGGATGCCGGTCTGTCCGGCGGGGAGGTAGACTTCCACCAGGTTGAGGATGCGGTTGGCGGGCAGGCTGTAGGGGCCGTAGACGCCGTTCGGGTTGGCGAGCACACTGGTCGTCGTCGTCGATTCGGCCGTGTAGTTGGCCCCGCCCAGATAACGGACGACACCGACGTCGTAGGACGCGAAGCCGCCGGGCGCCTGGTTGAAGTTCACCAGGACATAGTCCGAGGCCTCCCCGCTCCAATAGGACCCGGCCACGTTCGCCGCGAACCCGTTCTTCGCGCCGGTGCTCGCCGTGTGCAACCGCAGGTCCGCGTCGCTGCCGGCGCCGGGCATGACCGCCACCGCGCGCCAGTAGCCGCCGGTATTCGGCAGCCGCAGGCCGTCGCAGTTCGGATAGAACGGTTCGCCGGTGCTCAATCCCGTCCAGCCGCCGTAGGGATCGGTCGGCATGCTGCGCACCACCGGCGTGTTGCTGACCAGCGCCAGCGGCGACCAGACCCACTGCTCGGCATAGTCGTTGTTGTCCTCGCGGATCTCCTCGATCTCGTGGTCGGCGTCCAGCTTCCAGGCCAACGTGTGCCGACCGCCGCTGATGGTCCACGGGAAATCCCAGATGTACAGGCCGTAGCCGTAGGCCGGGTAACCGCCCCAGGCCACCCACGCCGAGTAGTTGCCGTCGAAGTAGATGTGGCCCTTCAGTCCGAGCGGCGAGGCCGACGGACTCTCGTTGCAGGACGCCATGTTCAGGTAGGTCGAGGGCACATTGCCGGGCAGCGTCGTCGGCGCCGGCACCGACGCGGCCGTTCCATCGAATGCCGCCCGCGGCACGATGGGCGCGTACCAGCCGGCCATGTACTTGGGCTGGAAGTCCGGCGGGGTCTTCGAGATCTCGATCGTGGCGTTGAGCGGGCCATTGCCCAGCTTCCAGTCGGGGTCGCGGTAGACGAGAAGCGCGTTGTAGCCGGCGTCGGGGATGGTGACGTCCAGGCGCGCGCGGCCGGCGGCGTCGGTCATGGTCCCGGCCGCATAGGTATAGAGACCGCCTGTCTGGAAGTTCTTGTCGAGCCACTGGACGTACAGCGGGCCGTTGCCCGGAGCGACATTGACGGTCAGGCTGACCGGCCCGACGTTCGTGCCTCCGACATAGAACTCGAAGATCCGCAGCATCTGGTTCTGCGAGAACGCCACGTTCACCGAATCGCCAAAGGCCAGCGAGGCGTTGACGGCATGGACCACTTCGTAGCTGGAACCGTTGCCGTTGCTGTTGATCACGCCGACATCCTGGCTGTTCCAGCCCATCGTGTTGCGGTTCACGACAACGGCATCGATCAAGCCGCTTCCGCGGGCCGACCCGGCCAACGTGCCGGAAAAGCCGTCGGTGGCGCCGGTGCTGGCGGTGTGCAGGTACAGGTCGTCGTCGGTCGCAGCCGAGAGGGGGCGCAACACGGCCGCATCCCAATACGAAGCGGCGCCCATGCGCAGGCCGTCGGAGTTGTAGTAGACCGGGGAGGCATCAACCACAGCGTCCCAGCCGGCGGTCTTGAGCGGCGGCGCAGAACGCACCACAGGAATGCCCGCGGTCAACTGCAGCGGCGACCAGACCCACTGGTGGGCCCAGCGATTGTCGCTCTCGTTGATCTCGGCAATCACTTCGGTGGCGTCCAAACGCGTTTCGAACGTGTGCCGGCCGCCACGGACGGTGATCGGGCCGATATTGCATCCGTACTGACCCCCATGGATGCCGAGCTCGTTGGACCACACCCACCAAGTCCAGGCGTTGTCCACGTAGGAACGGATCTCGAACCCGGCGCCCGTCGCGGACTCACCGCTGTTCCACAGGCCGACGTTCCAGTACGTCGACGCGGCGTTGCCGGGCAGCGTCGCCGGGGCAGGCACGCTGCCGAAGCTCGCGTCGTTCGTGGCGCGCGGCACCAGCACGTTGTTCCAGCCGCCGAACTGGTAGACGGCCAGGTTGGCCGCCAGCGGGGCGCGAATCGTGTAGGGCCCGGACCAGGCGTAGTTGTCGCCCTGCTTCCCGTTGCGATCGTATGCGTTGATGTTGAAGTAGTACGTGCCGGGCGCCAGCGACGGAGTCGTGTAGGTCGTCACGTTGCCGATGACGTACGTGAACGGCATGAAGTGCGTGGAACCGGTTTGGACGATGTAGCCGGCAATGCCCGAGACGTCATCCGTCGCGCCGTTCCAGACAAAGTCGATGGTGGCGTCCGCGGAGGGGACACCGATGGTGTGACTGGTCGAATGCAGGTCGGTGACGACTCCCGGACCATAGAAATCCGTCTGGAATCCGCAGTTCCGGGCCGTCGCCCACAGGCGCTCGCCCAGGGCCGGATAGCGGTTCCTGAACGCTGCCAGGAATTCATCGGGCGTGGTCGGCATATCGAGGTCGACGCAGGTGATGGCCGCGCCCCAGCCCTCGGACAATTCGTCGGTCGCCGGGAAGTAGGATTCGTTGTCGTTGGTGTCGTCGCCGATATCGCGCACGAGCGCCGCAAAGTATCCTTCGGTGAGCCACGGGATGTCTATCAACGTGCCGCCGCACGCCTTCAAGGCCTCGGTATCGTAGATATCCAGCGCGGGAAGGCCGTAACTCGCCTCGAAGCTGCCCGGGATGCTGTCGCCCATCCAGTCCGGAAAGCCCTCCGTGAAGGCGACCGTAGGGGTTTCCTGGCACCACATGCAGTGACCGCAAATAGGGGAGCCATCGTCACAGATGCCGTTGCAATACTCGGGGAACGGGCTGGACGCATAGGTCGTGACCCAGTGGTGCCCGTACTCGTGGCTGACCGTGGAC
>CAIOLW010000345.1 GCA_903859215.1 uncultured bacterium
GCGACGTTGCGGAAGTCGACCGTGCCGCCGTCGCCGGCCGCGTCCATGCACAGCGGGGTCACGTCGGCCCAGTCGTCGAAGAAGCCGTCCAGCTGGATGGGCACCAGGTCGGCACGGGCCGCCGGCGCCAGGGCTACGGCAAACAGTAGGGCGACGGCCACCTTGGCGGCTGGGCGCAGGCGGGGGTTGGGCACGACGGATCCTCTCGCGGGTTGGATGGACGCAGTTCTTTTTGCAATCATATCACATGCTTCGCGGAGGGGGGAAAACTCTCTCATTCCATCCGGTGGCCTTGGCGCCGGCGTCCATCGCGCCACAGCCCAACACAACGCATTAAATCAAATGATTTCAATCGTTTTGCGATCGAACCCGCATCGGGCCCGCCCGGCATCGCCATAAAGATTGCTATTATGGATTTTCCTTTTTGAACGACATCTGCCATCTTCATGACTGATGCCCGAAATGGGGGGATGGCAACGATGGGTCCGCTCTGGCCCAGAAAGACCTCGGCGCGCGATGGCGTGGGCGATCACCGCCTGTCCGCCACGCACACGCACGGCGTCCTGCACGCCACCCTCGACCTGCTCAAGATGGTCGATACCGCCTCTGTGAATGATCTCATCCAGCAGGGGCTCGACGACTCGGTCCGCCTGACCGACAGCCGCATCGGCTACTTCCACTTCGTCAACGCCGACCAGTCCACCATCCGCCTGCACACGTGGTCCACGGGCACGAAGCGGATCTGCACCACGGTCGAGGCCACGCACTACCCGATCACCCAGGCCGGCATCTGGGTCGACTGCATCCACCGCCGCGAGCCCGTCATCCACAACGACTACGCCGCCGAGCCGCACCGCAAGGGCCTGCCGCAGGGGCACGCGACCGTGCTGCGCGACCTGGGCGTGCCGGTGTTCGAGGATGGGCAGATCGTCGCCACGCTCGGCGTGGGCAACAAGGAAACGCCGTACGACGCCCTCGACATCGAACTGGCGCAACTCCTGGCCAACACGGTGTGGAGCGTCGTCCATCGCAAACGCGTGCAGGAGCACCTGCACGAGCAGGTCGCCGCGCGCACGGCCGAGCTGGAGTTGCGCAACCACGAGCTGCAGCAGGCGCTCGACGATGTGCAGACGCTGAGCGGCATCGTCCCCATCTGCGCGTATTGCAAGCAGATCCGCGATGACCGGGGCTACTGGAACCACCTGGAATCGTACCTGTCGGCGCACACCGACGCGCGCTTCAGCCACGGCATCTGCCCGGCGTGCGCGAAGAAGGAATTCCCTGACTGGCGCCTCGAAGACCCCGACGAAGCCCCGCCCGAATAGACGGCCCTACTCGACCGCGATCGGATACCCCGCCGCTTCCCAGGCCAGCATGCCGCCGCGCAGCGTGTACGCGTGCGGGTGGCCGAGGTCCAGCATGATGCCGGCGGCCATCGCGCTGCGGCGGCCGATGCGGCTGACGAAGACCAGTTCGCGATCGTGCGGCAGCGCCTTGCCCTCCAGCGCCATCAGTCTCAGCGGCACGTTCCGGGCCTGGCCGATGTGCCAGCCCCGGAACTCGCCGGGCTCGCCCACGTCGATCACGAGCGTGGTCGAATCGGGCGCCTCGAGCCGCGCGCGCAGGTCGCTGGGCGACAGCTCGGCGGGGGTGTGCTCGGGCAGCTGGGCGAAGTCGGGCAGCCGCGCCGGGTGCGGGTCCTTGGGGATGGCCTGGCACTCGCCGAACACGCGCTCGGTGCACTCGTACACGCAGAATCCCGGGTTCAGCACCTTGTGGAACAGGTGGCTGATGGCGTTGTGGTGGTCCAGCACGTTCTCGGCGCCCAGCAGCGCGTCGAACCCGTACAGCGTGCACATCTGCCTGACGCCCGGCCGCACGCCCTCCAGGAAGACATCGCCGCCGCGCCGGCGGTACTGGCGCACCACCGACTCGAGCAGGTGGATGCCGCTGACGTCACAGTGGTCGACCATGTGCAGCCGCAGCATCAGGTACTTCTGGCGCGGGTGCGCATCCTGGTTGGCGCGGATCGCGTCTTCGACGTGGTTGACGGCGCCGAAGTAGAGCGGGCCCTCGATCTCGACAATGCCCAGTTGCGGGCACGCCGGGTGGCCCTCGGCCCGCACGAAGTGGCGGAAGTTCTCGTCCGGCACCACCGCATTGACGCCCGGCGTCGAGGTCTTCAGCAGGAAGCGCCCGAACGACACCAGCACGCCGGCCAGGATCGCGAACTGCAGCGGCATCGTCAGCGCCGAGACGAACGTCGCCACCATGATCGACGTGTCGCCGCGGCTGGTGCGCACCACGCGCACGATCTCCTTGCGGTCGATCAGGCTCGCCGCCGTCAAAATCAGGATGCCCGCCAGCGCCGCCCGCGGCAGGTACGCGGCCAGCGGCGCCGCCGCCAGCGTGATCAACAGCAGCCAGACGCCGCTGCTGGCCGCCGCAAGGGGCGTGCGGCCGCCCGCCTCGCGGTTGGTGGCCGAGCGCAGCCACGAGCCCGTGCACGCGAAGCCCGAGAACAGGCCGCTGGCCACGCTGGCCAGGCCCTGCCCCACGAACTCCTGGTTGATGTCCAGCCGCTCGCTGTTGCGCGCGGCCAGCGTGCGCGCCATCGACATCGACTCGACCAGCCCGATAGCCGCCACCGCGACGGCGCCCGGCGCCAGCCGCCAGATCAGCGCCAGGTTCACCAGCGGCAGGTGCGCGATGGGCGGCAGCGAGCGCGGGATGGCGCCCAGCACCTTCACGCCCTGCGTGTCCAGGTGCAGCATCGCCGTGGCCGCCGACGCGGCCGCCATCGCCACGAAGGCGCCCGGCACACGCGGGCCCCCGCGCTTGAACATCAGCATGATCAGCAGCGCGCCCACAGCCACCAGAACGCTCGGCCAGTGCGTGTGGTGGATCTGCAGGAGCAGCATGCGCACCGTCAGGCCGGCCTCGGGCGTGCTGGGGATGTCCAGGCGCAACACGTGGCGCATCTCGTTCAGGCCGATGAGCACACCC
>CAIOLW010000346.1 GCA_903859215.1 uncultured bacterium
ATCGGCCAGATCAAGGTGGCGGTCGCCCAGATCGACCAGGTCAGCCAGTCCAATGCCCAGATCGCGGCCCAGAGCGAGACGGCCAGCGAGAACCTCAACCAGATGGGCGCCGGTCTGGGCGAGGTCTCGGCCCAGCTGACCCGGATGGTCGGGCGCTGATCCGCGCCCGGGACGTCCACGGGGCCGGTTTGATACTGGCCGCGGGGGCGTCCAGGGGGTAATATTCCGGCAGACGTACCGGCGGCCCGGGGCGACGAACGTCCCGGGTCGCTTTCTACCTGTCGGTTTTTTGCTGTCCGCCGTCCGGTTGCGGGGCCCTGCCCGCGTGGCCGGCGACCCGCCGGAAGGCCCCATCGTGGATCTCAGGTCCCTCAAGCGCCAATTCCCGAAGAAGGACCAGCCTGCCACGCCGTTCTACCTGTCGATCGCCGGCAACATCGGCGTCGGCAAGAGCATGATCACGACCATGCTCGGCGAGGTGTACGGCTGGCGGATGTTCTACGAGCCGGTCATCAACAACCCGTACCTGGACGACTACTACCGCGACATGCAGCGGTGGAGCTTCCACCTGCAGGTGTACTTCCTGAGCAAGCGGTTCGAGGTGCAGCGGCAGATCCTGACGCAGCCGGGCTCGGCCGTGCAGGACCGGACGATCTACGAGGATGTCGAGATCTTCGCGCCCACGCTGCACCGCCGCGGCTGCATGGACGACCGCGACTACGAGAACTACCGCGAGATCTTCCGCAACATGACGGCCTTCCTGCAGCCGCCCGACCTGATCCTGTACCTGCAGTGCCGTCCCGAGACGGCGCTCGACCGCATCAAACAGCGTGCGCGCAGCTGCGAGTCGGACATCCCGCTCGATTTCCTGCGCGACCTGGACGCGGCGTACAACGACTGGATCGAGCGCGCGCCGGCCCTGTGCCCGGTGCGCATGCTGGACACCGAGAAGGTCAACCTGCGCGACGATCCTTCCGCCCAGGCGGAACTGCTCGGCATGATCCGCGAATTCCATCACGAGAAGCACGAGCGGACCGCCGGCTGAGCGCCGGTGGTCGCGGAGGCGACGTTGAAATTGGGCAACTACAGACCGAGCGACATGCTGCGCGGGCGCGCCATCGGGAACGATGTGCTGCGCCTGTTGCCGAAGACGGACCTGCATTGCCACCTGGACGGATCGCTGCGGCTGTCCACGTTCATGGAGCTGGGCCGGGCCGCCGGGATGGACATGCCCGGCGATGAGGAATCCGTGCGCGCCCGCTATTTCCCGCCCGACCGGCAGGCCGTGACGAACGAGTTCCTCAAGCACTTCGACCACACCACCGCGGTGCTGCAGGATGAGGCCTCGCTGACGCGCGTCGCGCGCGAGCTGGCCGAGGACTTCGCGGCCGAGTCGGTCTGGTGCCTTGAGGTGCGCTTCTGCCCGCTGCTGCACCAGGCGCAGGGGATGACGGGCGACCAGGCCGTCGCGGCCGTCCGGCGCGGTCTGGACGAGGCGCAGGCGCGCACCGGCATCACCGCCAACATCATCGTGACGGGGCTGCGGCAGATCGACCCGGCGCGCTCGCTGGAGATGGCGCACCTGGCCGTCGACTGGAAGGGGCGCGGCGTCGTGGCCTTCGACCTGGCCGGCGACGAGTCGGACAACCCGCCCAAGCGCCACGCCGAGTCGTTCTACCACGTCATGAACAACAACCAGAACGTGACGATCCACGCGGGCGAGGGCTTCGGCGCCGCCTCGATCCACCAGGCCCTGCACCGCTGCGGCGCCAACCGCATCGGCCACGGCACGCGCCTGGAAGAGGACCCGGACCTGCTGGCCTACGTGGCCAACAACCGCGTGCCCCTGGAGGTCTGCCTCTCGAGCAACGTGCAGAGTTGCGTGGTCGAGGACCTGGCGCGCCATCCCTTCCGGGTCTACCTGCAGAAGGGCGTGCGCGTCTGCCTGAACACCGACAACACGCTGTTTGCGCGCACCTCGCCCGTGGGCGAGTTGCGGCTGGCGATCGACACCTTCGACCTGACGCTGCTCGAGACCGAGAACCTGCTGATCAACGGCTTCAAGAGCGCGTTCCTGGCCGAGAAGCGCAAGCGCGAGATGGTGGTCGCGGCGCTGGCGCGCTTCGCGGCGCTGCGTGACGAACTGGACCTCGACCAGCGACCGCTTGCCGCCGCCGGGACGCCGGTCGCGTGAACCCTGCGCTCTTCCCGGGGCGCCGACAAGGAGACCTTCCCATGCGTCGTTACCTGGTTGCCGGAAACTGGAAGATGAACCTGGGGCCGGCTGCCGGCCGCGAACTGGCCGCGGGCGTGGCCGACCGGCTGCGCGGCCGGACGTTGCGCGGCGATGTGCTCGTCTGCCCGCCGTACGTGACCATCCCGGCAGTGGCGGCCGTCGCCGACGGCAATCCGGTGCTGCTGGGCGCGCAGAACTGCGGCGACCAGGACAGCGGCGCGTTCACGGGCGAAGTCGGGCCGTCGATGCTGAAGGAGGCCGGCGCGCAGTACGTCATCATCGCCCACAGCGAGCGCCGCCAGTTCCAGCGCGAGGACGACGAACTCTTCGTGCGCAAGATCAACCTGGTGCACGCCTGCGGCCTGAAGGCCATCTTCTGCTTCGGCGAGCTGCTGGGCGAGCGCAAGGCCGGCCGCGAGCGCGACGTCGTGCGCGCGCAGCTCGAGGGCGTGCTGCCGCGCCTGCAGTATGTCGACCCCTACAACACCGTCCTGGCCTACGAGCCGGTCTGGGCCATCGGCACCGGCGAGACCGCGTCGCCGGAGCAGGCCCAACAGATGCACGCCTGGTCGCGCGAGGTCGTGGCGCGGTTGCTGGGCGACGGCCCTGCCGGCAACATGCGCATCCTCTACGGCGGCAGCTGCAAGGCCTCGAACGCCCGCGAGCTGTTCGGCCAGAACGACGTGGACGGCGGCCTGATCGGCGGCGCCAGCCTGAAGGTCGACGACTTCGTCGGCATCGTCGAGGGCGCCGAGGCCGCGATCGGCTGAGCCTTTCCCGACAGCAGTCACATCACAAGGACAAGGAGCCCGACGTGAGCCCTCGCCGCCTGTTGCAGTTGTCCTCGCTCGCGCTGGCCGCCGGCGCGTGCCTTGTCCTGGCCGCCGACGCGCAGGCGGGCCCGAAGCGCCGCGCCCAGGCCGAGCCCGAGGCGGCCCCGCTGCTGCCCGTCCTGCCGGCCAACACCGAGGTCCTGCGCCTGGAGAACGGCCTACCGGTCGTGCTGCTGCGCAACCCCGGGCAGCCGATGGTGGGCGTCTACACGCAGGTGATGGTGGGTTCGGCGCGCGAGGACTACCGGACCAGCGGCATGAGCCACATGCTCGAGCACCTGCTGTTCAACGGCACGGAGAAATACACGCAGGAGCAGCTGTACCAGGCCGCCGACGCCATCGGCGCCTACAACAACGCCAACACGACCGACTTCTACACGAACTACATGATGGTCGTGCCGGCCGAGCAGCTGGAAAAGGGCCTGGAACTGCAGTCGCAGATGCTCTTCCACTCGCTGGTCCCGGCCGAGAAGTTCGCCAAGGAGCAGGGCATCGTCGTCGGCGAGATCGTGCAGGGGCGCGACCGGCCGGGCTCGTTCGCCGAGGAGACGGTGCACGCGCTGGTCTTC
>CAIOLW010000347.1 GCA_903859215.1 uncultured bacterium
GAACGCCGACCACGACGCGCCGTCCCAGCTCGCGATGCATGAGGCCAGGACTCCGCCGACCGCCGCGAACGAACCGCCAGCGCAGATATTGCCGCTTCCATCGACCGCCAGTGCGCCGACCTCCCCCTGCAGCCCGGGAGCCCCGGTCGACCATGTCGATCCGTCCCAGGTGACGAACGACGAGTAGGGGATGTTCTCGCCGCCGCTATACGAACGGCACGCGGCCCATAGACGCCCATCCGCGCCTACGGCCATGGCGTCCACGAAATCGGACGGGCCGGGGCCAAGCGGCGTCCACGTCGTACCGTCCCACCTCGCAACATGGGCCGCCGCCACGCCGCCAACCGACGCGAAATGACCACTCACGCAAAGACCGCCGCCCTTGTCGACGACCATCGTCCTTATCCAGAGGTTGTCGACCAGCGTGGTCCACGCGTTTCCATCCCATCTGACCACGCCGCAATACCCCATGTCTGGTGGTCCGAGGATATAGAAATACCCTGCGTACACGTTGCCGCTGTCGTCCACAGCCAGTTGGCGCGCGGGGTGCGGGACGCCGGGGCAGGGCCAGGACCAGGTCGTGCCGTCCCACTTCGCGATGTCCGGGAAGGGAGAGCCCTCGCCGTCCAGGAATGTGCCCCCGACGTAGAGATCACCGTTCGCATCCACGCACAGGCAGACCGTGCGGCATTCGAAGCCGTTGCCCAGTGCGCTCCACGCGTCGCCGTCCCACATGGACAGGTGCGTCGCCGGTGCGTTGCCTGAGTTGGGGACGGTCCAGGTGGCGTACAGGTTGCCGTGCGGACCGATGACCATTTCGCGGACGTCCCCGTCAATACCTTCACCGAGCGCGGTCCAGCGCGCACCGTCCCACATCGCGACATTGGCGGCCGGTATGCCGCCCGCTTGCGTGAAGGAGCCTCCCACGTAGACGCGGCCGTCCGCCGCGCAGGCCACGGCCCGGACGCTGCCCTCGACGCCCGGGCGCGAGAAGGCCTGGCTCCAGTGTTCGTCGACGATGTCTGCCGATCGCGCGGGTGATGGCGCCGCCGCCGACGCTCCGATGGCACACGCCAGGAGCAGGAGGGACATCCGGAACTTGCTCATCATCATCCTTTCGGCGTAGTGGTCGGAGGCCTCGAAGCGGTCGGTGATCAGGATCACGGAATGCCTCCGGGACTCACTTGACCAGCGCCAGCGGTACCACGTCCCGTCGCCCGTCGGCTTCAAGAAGCGCGTAGTAGCTCCCGGAAGCAACGGTCGCGCCGTGGTCGTCCCTGCCGTTCCAGTCGAAGCCGTGTGCGCCACGCGGGAGTTCGGCGTCGACCAGGGTGCAGACCAGTCGACCGCGGATGTCGTGGATGGCGACCCGGACGTGAGCGCCTGCGGGCAGTTCGAAACGAACCGTGGTGCGCGGGTTGAACGGGTTCGGCGCGGCGTGGAGGGCCGCGCGCCCCGCGCCGTGAAGCGGCGCCACCGGCGTCGCGACCGCCGGGGTCCAGGTCGCGAAGCGGCCAGCAGCCAACGTGTCGACCGTCCTGAACGCGCCACCGAGTGCGAGCGCGCCGCGGCTGTCGCAGGCGATGTCGACAACCTTGCCGTCGAGCGCGGGGGCGAGGTCCACCCACGTGCCGTCGGTGCCGCGCAGCAGGCGGGGCTTGTAGATCCAATGCGTGGTTTCCAGTGAGCAGCTGACGGTCAGCCGACCCTGCCGGTCGACGGCCAACGCATCGACCCAGCCGAAGGCGTTCGGCCAGCCGTCGACCTCACGCCACTCATTGCCGTCCCATCTGGCTAGGTACGCGGAGAAGTCGCTTGCGCAGTCACGGTAGATCGTCCCCCCGACGTAGATGCCGCCTGCCTCGTCCACAGCCGCGCAGCCGAGGTTGATGATCGAGCACGGCGGCCACTCGCCGACGGCGGACCAAGTCGTCCCGTCCCACTTGCGGACGCCATGCGTCGGCTCGCTCGCGTCGCCGAAAGAACCGACCGCGTAGACGTTGCCGTCGCCGTCCGTGACGACCGCCTGCACCTGGCCGGCGCCCCATGTGACGTTCCCGACGCGCGACCAGGATTGCCCGTCCCAGCGGGCGACGCCGTGCGTCGATCGGGCCTTGTCTTGGAACGTGCCGCCGACGTACAGGCTGCCGTCGGGCGCGACCGCCAGGGCGCTCACGGAAGTGGAGTATGATGCCACAGGTCCGATGCCGGCCCATGCCTTGCCGTTCCAGCAGGCCACGTTCCGCACCGGGATGCCGTCCGCGGTGGTGAAAGGACCCGCTGCGTACACCATGCCGCCGGGCGCGCAGGCGAGCACCGAAGGCGCCCGGTCGAAGCCGGCGCCGAGCGCGGCCCAGGACGACCCGTCCCAGCGGGCGATGTGCGAGGCGGCGACGTCGCCGGCGAAGGTGAAGTCGCCGCAGGCGTAGATGCGACCACGCTCGTCCGTGGCCACGGAGTTGACGGTCCCGTTCACGCCGTGTCCTGCGCCGAATGTCGACCAGTTCCCGTCTTCCCAACGGGCAAGGCCGCCGGCGAGGGACGTGCCGGCGCTCGCGAAGCTGCCGGCCGCGACCAGTCGTCCTTGCGGATCGCAGGCCACGACGCCGGCGAAGCCTGCCAGCGCCGGCGCGCAGGAGGACCAGGCGGTCCCGTCCCAGCGCATGTAGTCGAACTGCCGGTCAACCTCGCTGAAGATCCACGACCCATTGGCGGCGCAGAGCCGGCCTTGGCCGTCCAGGACCAGGCTTTCCGCCCAGCCCGGCAACCCATCTCCGATGGCCGACCATGCGGCGCCGTCCCAACGGGCGACGCTTTGGGCCGGCACGCCGCCGATGCTCGTGAAGTTGCCGCCCGCGCAGAGGTCGCCGACTCCGTCCAGAACGAGCGTCGTGACCGCGCTGCCGGTGGATTCGCAAAGCGTCGTCCATGCCGCACCGTCCCACGCGGATATGCAGTTGCGCCGGTGCACGCCGTCCGGGTCCGCGGCATAGCCGGAGGCATACGTTTCGCCGTTCGGCCCCATGACCAAGAGCGACGCATCATGCGCCAGTCCGGGGAACGCAGGCGACCAGGTGTTGCCGTCCCACCTCATGACGGGCGCGTCCGACCTGCCGTAGTAGAGGCCCGCGAAAAGATCGCCGTCAGTGCCCAGGACCAGGCTTCCGACCGGGTGGTACGTGCCGGCGCCGAGGCTGTGCCAGTCGTTCCCATCCCACGCGGCCACGTACTCGGTGTCGGCGCCGCCGGCGTGGTGGAAGTTGCCGCCCACGACGAGGCGGCCCTGCGCATCGACCACCATCGCGGAGACGTATCCGTCCACGCCGCCGCCGAGTGACTTCCACTGCGAACCGTCCCAGCATGCGACGTGGGACGCGGTCACGCTCCCGGCAGCAGTAAACGCGCCGCCGACGTAGATGACGCCGCCCGGCCGCGTGACGACGCAAAGGACGTTTCCGTCAACGCCGGGCAGGCCGAACGCCGCGCTCCACTGGCCGTCGGGGCCGCCGGTTGCCAAGGCGAACGGGGCCAGGGCTGCCGAGGCGGCCAGGGTGCAGGCCACCATGAGGAGGGATCGCTTCCACGTGTTCATCGTGGTCCTTTCGTCGTCCGCGCCGTCACCGCGGCAGCACCACCAGAACGAACAGCACCACCATCGCCAGGTCCGCCGCCAGGTGCGCCACATACGCCGCCCGCCAACTGCTGCGCCTGAGGGCCAGGTGCGACCACAGCAGCGACGCCGTGGTGATCAGCGCCACCCGCACCAGCAGCACCGGCCAC
>CAIOLW010000348.1 GCA_903859215.1 uncultured bacterium
CCACCGCCAACTTCCGCTTCAACTGCAGCACGCGCACATCGGGATCGACCACCAACTGCTCCGGCTCGAATTCGCAGTGCACGCTGACCTCGCGGCTCTCGCCCGCAGCCAGGACGACCGTGGTGCGCGCGTCGCGATAGGCCGGGTCCTGCTCGTACCTCGTGGCGCCGGCGCCCGTCACCTTCCGCCAGCGCTCGCCGGCCGTGGCCGCGACCTCGACCGGCATGGTGCCCGTCCCGGTGTTCGTCACCGTCGCGGTGACCTCCCACGCGCTACCCGCACCCGATTTCCGCGTGCCCGCGAGCCGGTACTGCGGCATGGCCTTCTCCTCGAACCACTGCCGCGTGAACGCGTCGTAGGCGACCGGGTCGGCGGCGTACGGGCGCATCGCGGCGACGAAGTCCTGCAGCGCCGGGTGGTCGCGGCCGGTGCTCCACTTCTGGAAGAAGTCACGGTAGCCGGATTGTGCCTGGTCGCGGCCCAGGAAGTCGTAGAGCATCCAGAAGACCCAGCCGCCGCGATCGTACAGCACGCTGGTGTCGTAGCGGCCCTTGCCGTCGACGTCGTACATCGGACGCTCGTCGTCGGGGCGGCGCGCGTTGTTGTAGCGGTTCTCGATGCCCTTGGCGAACTCCATGCGTCCGCGCGGCCCCTTGACCTGCTCGAACAGCAGCATCGTCGAGAAGTGCGCGGCGCCTTCGGACAGGAAATCGCCGTTGGGGCCGTTGGCCGGGGTCAGGATGTTGCCCCACCACTGGTGGGCCGTCTCGTGCGCGGTCACCAGGAAGGCGGCGTCGGACTCGGCCGTGTCGCGGGTCAGGAAGCCGATGGCTTCGCTGAAGGTGATGTTGGTGCCGAAGCCCTGGGCGTAGCCGGCGAGCCCGGGGAACTCGGAGATCCTCAGCTCGCGCCACGGGTACGGCGTGAACCACTCCGAGTACCAGCGGCGCGCGGCGTCCAGGGTGGCCGACATCTCATCCACGTTGTATTCGTGGCCCTTGTGGTAGTAGATGGTCGACGCCTCGCCCTGCTTTGTCTCCCAGCGCCCGCCGACGATGTTCACGATCTTCACCGGGTGGTCCGTCTCCCACACCTGCGTGCGCTGGCCACCAGTGACGGTGTTGCTGGTGCAGACGCCGGGCGCGTTGAAGGCGTAGCCTTCGGGACCGGTGACGGCGATGCGGGCCGGGAACCAGGCGGTGGCCCCGTAGCCGCCGCGCGTGACGCCCAGGTAGTAGTCGCGCGGGTACCGCCGCGCCTCGGTGGTGTTCTTCTCGGTCTCGCCCACCTTCTCCATGAAACCCAGCACCGGGATGAACGACGGCGTGAAGCCGGTCAGCACGATGCCGGACGGCAGCACGAACTCCTCTGTCGCCTCGCCGCTCCGCGTGACGCCGCCGGGGAAGCGGCCGTCGAAGGTCCAGCCGATGACCACGCTGTCGCCTGTGGCCAGCGGCCTCGGCGGCGTGAACACGTAGAGGTGCTGGCTGTCCTCGGGCTTGTACGGCTGGCCGTTCAGCGTCCAGGCCAGATGTTCCCAGTGCAGGCCGCCGGTGACGGGGAACCGGGCCAGCGGCGTGTCCAGGGGATTGACCAGGGTCATCGTCCCCTGGCTGGCCAGCCCGTGCCGCCGGGGATCCAGCTTCACCTTGACGTCCAGGCGCGCGATGTCGGGCACCGGCGCCTCGAACCAGGTCTTCAGGTTCTTCGCCCAGTAGTCCTTCTGCGCCTTGCGCGCGACGCCGCCGTCAAGGCCCTGGTTGACCATCACGACAAGCGCGAGGCACGCCGCCGCCGGCACGATCGCGTACGGCAGCATCCGCGCGCACGAAACCGACAACCGCCGCGGCGACAGGCCGTGCAGCGTGCGCACTGCGTCGGGCCCGCGCCGCGCGAAGAGCCGCACCGCCAGCGCGCCGAAGAAGACCGCCAGCCCCAGCACCATCACCCGGTTGAGCACCAGGGCCATGCGATCGGTCTCGAGGAAGCCGAGGTCGCTCCAGCGGATGGCGTTCCACAGCGGCCAGTTGCCGGCCCAGTTGAGGTGCCCGGTCAGCGACTTGAAGCCGGTCAGGATCAGGATCCCCAGCGAGACCGCGTAGGCGCCGTACCGGTTGCCGGTCGCCGCGAAGGCCGCGGTCACGAAGGCGATCCAGGCCAGGAACGTGGGCACCAGCAGCAGGCCCCAGACCACCAGGAACGGGGCCAGCGAGAACGGCGCCTGCCGCTGCACCAGCACGGCGATGAAGCAGGCCAGCAGGGAGGTCGCCAGGATCAGGCCCGCGACCGCCGCGTTGGCCAGCGCCTTGCCGGCCAGGAAGGCGGCCGTGCGCAGCGGCGTGGCGTAGAGGATGGGCGCGATGCCGCTTGCGCGTTCGCGCTCCAGCGACTCGACCGTGTAGAACATCAGCAGCAGGCAGACCATGAGGCTTGTCTGGTTGGCCACCCCGGTGGCGGCCAGGCCGGCCGTCAGCAGGATCGGCGTGTCGAAGGCGCCCATGGCGGTGAACGTGTTGACCAGACCCTGCATCAGGATCAGCGGGATGAAGATGTAGAGCCCGGCCTGCCGCCGCAGTTCGCGCGATTCCGCGCCCGCCGTCGCCAGGGCGGCCGTCAGGAACGTCGGGACGCCGCTCGTCATGCCCAGGCTGCGCAGTGCGGCGGTGGCCTCGCCCAGCGCCGTCGCCGCCGCGACCGGCTCCGGGGCGGCGCCCGCGCGCCGCGCCTTCACCTTCGCGCGACCGCGCAGCGAGCGCGCCACCGAAAGCTGCGTCAGGACCACGGCGCCCAGCCCGACGGCCATGAGCCAGAGCCGGTTGAGCCAGAACAGGCCGTCGTACGGCACGTGGGCGCTGTTGTAGAAGTCGACGCCGCGGTCCACCTTCAGGTGCGTCTCGTTCAGCCAGCGGTAGCCCGACGGGTCGAGCACCTGCAGCGCGCGGTTCAGGCCCAGGCCGAGCCACGACGGCGCCCAGGTCCACAGGAAGAAGCCGCACAGGATCATCGTCGCCACCGGCAGCACGAACACCGTCACCGCGCTGCGCGAACGCTCGCCCAGGTACATCGACACGCCGGCGTAGAAGACGATGAACGGCAGGCCGATCATGATGATGGGCATCAGGTAGTTGGCC
>CAIOLW010000349.1 GCA_903859215.1 uncultured bacterium
CGCCTTTGGCGCTGCGGATAGTCCCTGAAACACGCGCTGCAAGCCCTTCTGACACACCGTCGCCGACGCGCATCGCCGCCCATCGAGGAGGTGGGCGGCGACGCTCAAGTGGCTTTTTGGTAGACAGTTACGTCGTTGAAGCTATTTCACCATCGTCATTTTCGTGGTCTTGACCATGGTGCCCAGGGCGAAACGGGTGATGTAGAGGCCGGCCGCCGCCATCTGGCCGCTGTCATCGGTGCCGTCCCAGGTCACCTGGTGCCAGCCGGCCGTGCGCTGGGGCTCGAAGGTGCGCACGTGGCGCCCGTCCACGGTGAAGATCTCCAGGCGCATCGGGTCGGTGGAGGCGACGCCGGACGGCACGCCGTAGGAAATGCGCGTCTCGGGGTTGAACGGGTTCGGGTAGTTCGGCTGCAGCACAGCCACCGGGGGCACCAGCTGGCTGTTGTCGTTGCTCTCGAAGAAGACGGGGTCCGACCACTCGCTGAACGTCGAGGGGTTGCCGTCGACGTCGATGGCCCGGACGCAGATGCGCTGCATCACGCCGGGCTCGGCGGCCAACGTCCACACCGTGTCTTCGACGGCGGCGGCGAGCGCCTCGCCGTCCGAGCCGCGCAGCAGGTAGATTTCATAGAACGCCGGGGTCGTCAGGCCCTTGGCGCCGGGCAGGGGGCTCGGTTGCCAGTGGAAGTCCATGGCCACGGTCTGCGCCGCGGCCTGCGGGGCCGGACCCGCCACGCCCAGGACCAGGATGCCGAGGGCCAACAGGGTCGCCGTCTTGAAATGGTTCCGGTGCCTCGTCACGAATGGTGCCTCCCGCCGATGTTGCATTTCCCGCTGCACGGGCACTCTTCGGGCAGGTGGCTGCAATCGAGGTGCCAGCGACCCCCCGGCGGCAGGGCCGAGTGAGCGATCGGGAATCATCAATGATGACAAGGGGTTCGGAGGGCGCTGCAAGGCATCGGTGGGAATCGCGCGCCACAGGGAAGAATCGCCCTCCCGAGTTCGGGCATCCTGCAATGAAGGGGCGGTGATGGTGCCCGACCCGGATCAGGGCGCGGGCGGGGGCCCACCGGCGGGCTCATCGCCCGGTTCACCGATGGCGACGTCCCACACGTAGCCGGGGTCGGGCTCGTCGTCCTCGTCGGGCATGGCGGCCAGGCGGCGGCGGTTGCTCGCCAGGCGCGCGATGGCCGCGACGGCCAGCACCAGGGCCAGCAGCACGAACAGCGTCGGCCAGCGCGTCACCAGCACCAGCCAGCCGAAGCGCAGGCTCATCGCGGCGGCGAAGTCGTCCTCGAACACTTCGAGCGGCGCGCCGGTGACGTCCTCGAACGCCTCGCGGAAATCGTGCGTGCGGCGCGTGGCGTCCATCAGCTCGCCGGCGATGTCCGGGCCCTGCTCGTCGAGCAGGCGACCGACCGCCAGCTCGCTGGTCAGGTAGGCGCGCGCCGCGCGCTCGGCGCCGCCGGGGAACGACGCGCGCAGGTTCGACAGGTCGGGCACGCGCCCTTCCATCGCCAGCGTGACGGTGTCGGCGAAGCGCCACTCGCCGGACAGGCGCATCGCCAGTCCCTCGTGCAGCCAGGCGGGCAGCGGCGTGTTCGCCGAGGCGCGCATCAGCAGCGCGTGCGTCATCTCGTGCAGGAACACCTCGCGCACGCCGCGGCCCACGGCCGGCAGGCGTGCCTGGTCGATGGCGATGACGCGACCGCCCGGCAGCGCCACGCCCACGCCCCAGTCGGGCAGGCGACCGTCGAACAGGCGCGAGAACGCGCCGGTCCCCATCAACAGGCAGGTGACGGTGTCGGGCGCCGCCGCCCCCGCGGCGCCGGGGGGCAAAAGGCCGATGGACGCGGCGAGAAGCGGCGCGTTCGCGGTCCACGCCGCGGCGCACTCCTGGGCGGCCAGGCGCGACGGCTCGTCCTCGCAGCGGAAGGCGATGAACGGCAGCGGCGGGCGCGGCGCGGTTTCGGCAACAGGCGCGGCGGGCACGCGCCACGCGCCCAGCAGCAGCGGCAGGGTGATCGCGATCAGCAGGGCGCGCAGGCGACAGCGGTCCACGACATCTCCAGGGCGCAATGACAAGGACGCAATGACAGGGACGCAATGACCAGGACGCGATGATTTGGGCGCGATGATATGGGCGCGATGAACACGCGCGTCCGTTTCGCGCGCCGCCGGCCGGTGGTGGCCGGGAGTGACCGACAGTATCGTGACGCCACGATCGCGCGGCCATGCGGGCCGCGCCCGGACGCATCATCGCACCGCGCCGCTGTCCCGACAATGCAGGCGTTGCGACAAAGCCGGTGTGGCGACCATGCCGGTGTGGCGACAAGCCGAAGGAGCCTCCCCTGGTCCCCGATCACGGCAGCGCCGAAGCGCTCGCGCGCGAGCGAGCGGCCATCACGCCCGGGACGCGCATCACCGTGCTCAGCGGCGCCGGCATTTCCGCGTCCAGCGGCATCCCGACGTTCCGC
Source organism: uncultured bacterium (assembly GCA_903859215.1). Taxonomy (GTDB): domain Bacteria; phylum Krumholzibacteriota; class Krumholzibacteriia; order LZORAL124-64-63; family LZORAL124-64-63; genus CAINDZ01. The sequence continues at coordinate 2,481 of CAIOLW010000349.1, forward strand.
GGCGGCGAGGACGCGCTGTGGAGCCGCTACCGGCCCGAGGAACTGGCCACGCCGCAGGCCTTTGCGCGCGATCCGGAGCTGGTCTGGCGCTGGTACGACTGGCGCCGCGGGCTGATCGCCGCCGCCGCGCCGAACGCGGCCCACCTGGCGCTGGCCGTACTGCAGGACCGCGCGCGCGTCACGCTCGTCACGCAGAACGTCGACGGCCTGCACCAGCGCGCCGGCAGCCGCGACGTGATCGAGTTCCACGGCTCCATCTGGACGCTGCGCTGCACCGGTTGCGCGCGCGAGGACCTGGACGAGCGCGTGCCCCTGCCCGAGCCGCCGCGCTGCGGGGCCTGCGGCGCGCTGTTGCGCCCGGGCGTGGTGTGGTTCGGCGAGGGGATCGACCCGGCGGTCATGGGGCGCGCCGCGGCGGCGGCCGGTGGTTGCGATCTGATGGTCGTGGTGGGGACGGCGGGCGCGGTCTATCCCGCCGCGGGCCTAGTGACCAGTGCGCGGCGTTCCGGCGCCCGCGTACTCGAGTTCAACCTCGAGCCCGGCGGCGTCACGCACCTGGCCGACCTGTTCTTCGCGGGCGACGCGGCTGCGACCCTGCCCGGGCTGGTCCCATAGCAGGGCGGTCCCGCCTGTCGCGCGCACCCCGGCGGGCACGCACGGCAGCAGCAGGAAGAACGAGTTCCCGTCGCGGCCGGAACTGTCCAGGTAGATGCGGCCGCCGTGATGCTCGATGGCCGCCTGCGCGATGGGCAGGCTCAGGCCCGAGCCCTTGTGGTGGTGCTCGATGCGCCCGACCAGCTCGAACTTGCCGAACAGCGCGCGACGCCGGTCCTCGGGAATGGGCTCGCCGGTGTTGAAGATCTCCACGACCTTCCAGTCGATGGGGGTCTGCGCCCAGTCGCGGAACGACGACTGCGACCACAGCCGGTGCATCATCTCCGAGTCGGGCTGCCACTGCTCGCGCCGCAGCCCCGGGATGTCCGCCGCGCGCCGGATCACGATGCGCCCGCCATCACGGTTGTGGACCACGGCGTTGGAGAAGATGCGCTCGAGCGCCAGCTTGAGCACGCCGAGGTCGCCGAGCACCGACCAGTCCTCGTCGCTGGAGAACTCGTTGACGATGGTGATGCGCCGCTGGCCGGCAAGCTCGCGCACGTTGCCCAGCCCCACCTCGAGCAGGTGCTCGATCGACACGGCCTTCAGTTCGAGTTCGCGTTCGTGGGTCTGCACGGCGGTCATCTGGATGGCGTCGTTCAGGAAGCCCGACAGGCGCCGGCCGCTGCTGGCGATGATGTCGGCCACTTCGGGCAGGTTCAGGTCCGCCAAGGCGTCGCGCTGCCGGGCGTCGGCCCGGTCCAGCTTCAGGCGCAGGATGTCGACGCCGCCCAGCAGCGAGGTCAGCGGCGTGCGCACTTCGTGCGAGACCAGCACCAGGAAGTCGTCCTTGGCCTTGTCGGCCAGTCGCAGGCTCTCGGTCGCCGACTGCAGGCGTTCGCCCTTCCCGCGGGCCTCGCGGCGCGCCTCGGCCAGGTTCTCGGCCAGGCGGCAGAAATCGGCCACGAGGTCGGCGCCCTCGTCAGCGCACTGCAGCACGGGGACCGGCGTGTTCCCGCCACGCACCAGCGCCCGCAGGCTGGCCACGAGCGATTCGCGGCGGGCGCGCTCCTGTGCGGCGCGCCGCCGCGCCCGCGCGAAGGCCACCGCCAGCGCGGCCGCCAGGCCGACCGCCACGACCGCCACGACCCAACCGGAGCCCGCCGTTCCCGTCGCGTCCACGCGCGCCCAGGCCGGCGTCGCGAGTGCGCCGAACACGCACGCCGCCACGGCCATGCGCTGGCACATGGTGCGATGGAGGGAATCCCTGGGCCATTCCACGCGGGTACGCTCCGTTCCCGGCGACGGCGACGGCCACGCCCGGGCAACCGCCCGGCCGGACGCAGTCCCGCCGATTACCTAGGGGTTATCGTCGCGCGGCAGGAAAGATTGACCGCGTATTTGCCGGGGGTTCATAGTGGGGCCGCAGCCGGCGGCAGGTTCGGCCGATCTCACGCGCGACGGGAGCACCGCCCCATGGGCCAGCGCAAGCTGTTGTTGATCAACAAGTTCTACCACGACAAGGGCCCCGCCGGCGGCGTCGGCCGGTACCTGGTCCAGGAAGAAGAGGACCTGTCCCGGGCCGGCTGGGAGGTCATCCCCTTCGCCATGGCCGACGCGGACGCGCGCCCGTCCCCGTGGAGCCGCCATTTCGTGCGGGCCCGTGACTATTCGCGCCCGCGTTTCGGCGGCGACGGGTTGGCCGACGCCGCCTCGCTGGTCTGGAACCGCGAGGCCGCGCACAACCTCGACCGCCTGCTGCGCGAGGTGCGCCCCGACGTCGCGCACGTGCACAACATCTACCACCACCTGAGCCCGTCGATCCTGCCGGTGCTGCGCCGCCACCGCGTGCCGGTGGTGATGACGCTGCATGACCTGCGCCTGCTGTGCCCGGCCATCCACATGCTTCGCGATGGACAGGCCTGCGAGCGCTGCCGCGGCGGGCGTTTCCACAACGCGGTGCTCGGCCGCTGCGTGAAGGAGTCGCGCGCCGCCTCGCTGCTCGCCGCGGTCGAGACGGCCCACCAGCGCGCGCGCGGACTCTACACGGGGAACGTGCGCGCCTTCCTGTGCCCGAGCCGCTTCTACGTCGAGAAGTACGCGCAGTGGGGCTTCCCGCGCGCGAAGCTGCGCCACCTGCCGAATTTCGTCGATCTCGACGCCTGGCGTCCCGATGCGCTGCCGGCCGCGCCGGAGCGCGACGCCTACATCTACTTCGGGCGCATCTCGCGCGAGAAGGGCCTGCGCACGCTGCTGGAAGCGCATCGCCTGTGGGAACTCGGCCACGCCGACGGGTCGATCGCGGAGCCGCCCCTCGAACTGCTCATTGCCGGCTCGGGGCCGTGCGAGGGCAACATCCGCTCCCACGCCGCACTGCTGGAATTGCATGATGCCGAGATCCTGGGCGCGCTCGACCCGGACGGCCTGAAGAAGGCCCTGGCCCGCGCCCGGTTCAGCGTGATGCCGTCGATCTGGTACGAAAACGGGCCGATGGCGGCGTTCGAGTCGCTGGCCGCCGGCGTGCCGCTGGTCGGTTCGGACATCGGCGGCATCCCCGAACTGATCGAGCCGGGCGTGACCGGTTACGTGGCCGCCCCCGGCGACGCGTCGGCCCTGCTGACGGCGCTGCTGAAGGCGACCGCCCTGCCCGACGGCGCGCGCGGGGCCGCCCGGGCCTGGGCCGAAAAGCACGCCGACCGGGCCGCTCACATGGCGAAGCTGGCGGCCATCCTCGACGAGGCCGCCGCCGGCTGACAGGTGGATTTCCCGGCCCCCGCGGGCCATTATTGGCAGCGCACGACACGGCGCCCCGACGGCGCCCCGGAACCCTCAGCGCGCGCCGCCGCACGGCGCGCCGACCCGAAAGGCGTCTCCATGAAGGACATCGGCAAGAAGGGCATGATGACCCGCATCATCCACGCGGGCCAGCACGCCGATCCCGCGACCGGCGCCGTGTCGACGCCCATCTACCAGACGTCCACCTTCGCCTTCCGGGACGCCGACCACGGCGCCGCCTGCTTCCGCGGCGAGCCGGGCTACAAGTACACGCGCCTGGGCAACCCGACGATCGAGGCGCTCGAGAACAACATCGCCGAGCTGGAGCACGGCTGCGGCGGGCTGGCCGCGGCCAGCGGCATGGCCGCCGTGAACATGGTGTACCTGGCCTTCCTGGGGCAGGGAACGCACATCGTCGCGACCGACGCCCTGTACGGGCCGAGCCGCACCATCCTCGAGAACGAGTACGCGCGCTTCGGCGTCGCCGCGACGTTCGTCGACAGCTCGGACCCGGCGAACGTGGCCGCGGCCATGCGCCCGGACACGAAGCTGGTCTACCTCGAGACGCCGGCCAACCCCACGCTGAAGCTGACCGACCTGCAGGCCTGCGCCGACATCGCCCACCAGGGCGGCGCGCTGGTGGTCGTCGACAACACGTTCGCCTCGCCCTACCTGCAGAACCCGCTGCTGCAGGGCGCGGACATCGTGCTGCACAGCATGACCAAGTTCATCAACGGGCACACCGACGTGGTGGCCGGCATCGTCGTGGCCAAGGATCCCGGGATCTACGCCCGCCTGCGCAAGGTGCACTTCAACTTCGGCGGCACGATGGACCCGCACCAGGCGTGGCTGGTGCTGCGCGGCGTCAAGACGCTGGGCCTGCGCATGGACCGCGCCCAGGAGAACGCCATGAAGCTGGCCGCGTACCTGGAGAAACATCCCAAGGTGGCGTGGGTGCGCTACCCCGGCCTGGAGAGCCACCCGCAGTACGCGCTCGGAAAGCGGCAGATGCGCGGCGCCGGCGCGGTGTTCAGCTTCGGCGTCAAGGGCGGGCTCGAGGCCGGCAAGACCGTCATCAACAACGTCGAGATCGCCACGCTCGCCGTGAGCCTCGGCGGCATCGAGTCGCTGATCGAGCATCCCGCGAGCATGACCCACACGGGCGTGCCCATCGCCGACCGCCTGGCGGCCGGCATCAGCGACGACCTGGTGCGCCTGGCCGTGGGCTGCGAGACCTACGAGGATCTCGAGGCCGACCTGGCCCGCGTGCTGGAGATGATCTGAGCCCGCGCGGCCCCCGCGAGCCGGCCCCGCGCCGGCGCGTGACCGACGGCCTGGCCCCCGATGCGGTCGGCCAGGGCGGCGATCCCTGGGCCGTCGAGTACGACTCGCACCCGCTGCTGGACCCGGCCTTCCCGCCGCGCGGCTCGCGCCTGGGCCAGCTGACGCGGCTGACCTTCCGCCGCATCCTGCGCAGCGACACGGCGTACGCGGCCGAGATGTCGCGGTTCTTCTGCCCGGCGAACATCGACGCCGGCCGCTGCATGACCTTCGGCGAGCTGCGCGCGACCACGGCCGGCTTCCTGAACGAGGCCGACGTCTACCTGTCGGCCGCCATCGACCTGTTGCCGCCCGAGTCGCGCGCGCCCGTCGCCCCCCTCGAGCTGGTCACCCAGTGCGACGACCTGCGCGACCTGATGGGCATCTCGATCCACGGCGCCAGCGACCGCGTCCGCTTCGAGGCGCGCCGCAAGCTGTGCCTGGCCCAGCTGCTGCTGCAGATCGAGCAGGCCCGCAACATCCAGGACGGGCACCTGCACAAGAGCCTGTTCGAGGAGATCCTCAACGAGGGTCTGTGGCGCCACACGAAGCAGATCCACGACCTGACGGTGGGATTCCGGCTGGTGGACGGCGGCTCGCGCGTCGAGTACTCGTCGCGCCCGGCGGCCGGCGACATGCGCTGGAACTTCCGCTCGACGTTCATCGAGAAGCAGCACGACGGCCGCGCCGTCTCGCTGGACGTCCTCTACTACAACTGCCGCTTCAAGCGCTCGGTGGCGCCCGTCAGCTACGAACTGGTCGACGACGGCTCGCACCGCGTGGTCGAGAAGGTGCGCTGGTCGGAGCTGCGCCAGGAGACCAGCGGCCCGGTGCTCTCGAAGATGATCCGCAAGGGCATCAACAACCCGGCCGAGCTGGGCGACATCATCGGCGCGATGTTCATCGTCAACGACAACGACGCCCTGGGCGAGCTGCTGCAGCTGCTCGACTCCTGCGTGGGCACGCCCTTCGGCTGGCGCAACGTCACCGACACGCTCTCGACCGCCACCGAATCGGGCAGCGAGCTGAACACCTGGAGCAGCCGCGCCTTCAAGGTCTTCAAGGGCGACATCGACGTCCTGGTGCAGCCCGAGGGCACCGACCGCCCCTACCGCTTCCCCGTCGAGATCCAGATCTACACGCTGGAAGCCTACCTGCGCACGGTGTGCGGGCAGCACGAGGCCAGCCACCAGGCGCTCAAGCAGCGCCAATTCCTCTATGGGTTGGCGCCCCGCTTGTTCCCGAGGCGCGTCTACGGAGCCGACTGGGTGCGGCTGTAGGCAGTGAAACACAACGATGTGGCGGGGCTATCCGCAGCGCCGAAGGCGTGAGGACTGCCCCGCCAACCTCGTGTCTGTGACGCCACGCGCCCAAGCCGCCTAGGGGAAGTGCATCGGCACCGCCAGCTCCTCGACGCGCTGCCCCAGCGCCCAGATCCGGTACTTGAACGGGTCGGGGTACATGCCGGTCTTCCACTCCAGCTCGATGCGCCCGTACTGGAAGTCGCGACGGATGAAGTTGCCGTCGCTGACGGGCGGCCCCAGCGGTTCGCCCACGCTGATGTCGTTGTCGGACCAGCCGTAGGTATAGCTGAAGGTGGAGCCGTCGTGCGAGTTCCACGACGCATAGCCGTCCATCAGCATCGCCACGGCACGCCACTGGTTCCCGGACATGATGTAGTGCGTGCCCCCGTCGATATCGCCGTACTGCGTGCGCCACGGGTTGGACATGACGATCCACGGCCCGCCGTTGCCGCTGCGCAGCCATCTGCGCGCCGCGTACAGGTTGAACGGATAGGCCGGGTCCAGCGCGGACTTCATGTTCGGCTGCGGGAACAGCAGCGTCGGGAAGATCTCGTACATCAGGCCGTCGGCCAGGCCCGCGAACGTGGAATCGCTGTAGGCGCGCTGGCCGTTGAAGACCTGGATGAAGTTCTCTCCCAGCGAGTCGCGCAGCGCCGAGACCAGCGCCACTTCGGCGCTCTTGTACGCGACCTGTTCGTCGTAGTCCTGCGCGTGGCCGATCCCGTCGCCGTCCATGTCCGGCTGGCCCGTGACGTTCGTCAGTCCGTCGTAGACCCACAGGGAATTGTTGAAGTAGTCCCACAGGATGCCGTCGAAATGGTTGGCCGAAGTGCGCTGGAAATCCATCACGGTCTCGATCATGGCCGTGCGACACGCGGGATCCAGGATGTTCAGGACGACGTTGCCCGGCCAGTCCTGCGCCGTGTCGCCGGTGGTCGTGTAGACCCAGAAGGGCCGCGTGCGCACGTACCACTCGTGCCAGAACGCGTTGGCGCCCGCCGGTTCGCCCGACAACTGCGCCGTCTTGGCCGAGATGTAGCCGATCACCTTCACGTCGGGGTTCACGGCCTTGATGCGGTCGATGATCGGCACGTTCATGTACTGCTGGTTCCACATCGACGCCGCCATGGCCAGGAAAATGTCGGCGCGCGCATACTTCTCCCAGTTGGCGGGATCGGACCAGTTGACGGCGCTCCAGTCGGTGATGGCGATGTTCCGCGGCGAGTGCGGCTTGTGCAGGACACCGCGGTCGCTGGCGGCCAACCGCACCCGGTACTGGCCTTCGCTGAACCGCGTCGGGATGGCCCCGGCGTTCCAGACGATGTGGCGGTCGACCCCCGGCGCGACGTTCGAGCCCACGTCACCGGTCATGTTCAGGACGGGGAAGTTCCACTGGGCGCCGCCGTCGGCGGACATCTGCACCGCAACGGCCAGGACGGGGGAATCGGCGTCGGCCAGGTCGTAGTCGATGTCGACCAGGCCGCTGCCGTCCGTGCGCTCCGCCATGCGGACGTTGGACACGACAGGATCGGCGGCCAGCGTCAGGCCGGCCGCCAACAGGATGCAACAGGAGCAGAGCAACGGAACGATCGCGCGCACGACACCTCCCTCCGGTCGCCGGGTGCCCAGGATCACCACCATGAGGATAACCGCGCCACGGCCCCGACGGCCACCCCACCCGGGATTACGGGTAGATGTAGCTCGACCCGATCGCCTGCACGACGTCCTCGCCCCCGGTGCCGTTCGCCTGCTTGATGGCGAACGAGAAGCCCAGCGGGTAGGCGCCGGAGCCCATGGTCACCGCCACCGAACCGCGCTCGAACAACCGCGAATAGACGTCGCCGGCCACGGTCACGCCCCCGAGCGGCGCCCCCAGGTTGACCTCGACGTCCGGGATGCCGGCGTGGTGCGCCCCGGTCAGGTCGTAGTGGATGACGGTCGAGCCCGTCAGCAGGGCGATGGCCCGGTTCATGTCCCCCAGGTTCAGCGGTTGCCACTGCTGGTTCTGGTCGACCATGTGCGGGACGTTGACGTTCTCGAGGATCTGCCACGGGCCGCCGTTGTCCGTGCGCAGCCAACGCTGGGCCGCCCACAGGTTGTTGGGCACGTTCGGATCCAGCGCCGCGCGGTAGGGCATGCTGCCCCCGAAGCCGACGTCCGGGAAGATCTCGTAGTTCATGCCGTCGAGCAGGCCGGCAAACGTCGAGTCGGTCAGGGCGCGGCTACCGTTGGAAATCTGGATGAACTCGTTGCCGAGGCGGCCCCTCATCTCGCGGATCCATTCCACCTGCGCAGCCTTGAAGGCCGCCTTTTCGTCGGCATCGCTGAAGTGACTGACGCCGTCGCCGTCCATGTCCGGCTCGCCGGTCATCGTGCGGACATCCTGGGAGATCCACAGCTCGGGATTGAAGTAGTCCCAGTACACGCCGTCCAGCTTGGCGGTCGACGACTGCTGGTAGGCCACGAACACGTCGAGCATGGCGCGCCGCGCCGCCGGCTTGGTGAAGTCGAACAGGGCCACTCCCGGCCAGTCCTGCAGCGTGTCGCCGGTGGTCGTGTAGCTGAAGTAGGGACGGGCCGCCTCGTACAGCGCGCGGTCGAACGACTGCACCGACGGGTCGTAGTCGGCCCACTCCTGGCGCACGCACTTCGAGCGGAAGAAGCCGAGGATCTTGACGTGCGGGTTCGCCGCCCGCAGCAGCGCCATGTTCTGCTCCAGCCCTGGGTGCCCCCAGAACCGGTCCGGCTGCGTGATGATGATGTCGGCGCGCGCGTACTTCGCCATCACCGCGGGATCGCTCAGATCGCCCAGCAGGTGATGGTCCAGCACTGCAATCCGCAACGAGGGATTATGGCGCCCTACGGGATCGCTTACGGACGGATCGGGGCCCGTGGGAACGGGCGCCGTGGAGCATGCCGACAGGGTCAACGCCAAGATGCTGCCGCACAAGAAGTTGGTCATCAGCCTGTTCACGTTCCGTCCTCCGGCGCTGTCGGCCCCGCGATGGCCGCGGGCTCCCGGTTGCATTCCCCGGTGAGCCCCCCGCAAGAGGCGGTCCTTCCTGAAGAATGGAAACGTTCAACCGGCCGACGGCGTCGGCGGAGCGATACGGGGGGCGGCCTCGAGGCGCGCCAGCATCTCGGTACACGCGCGGGCAATGGCCGGTTCCAGTTCAAGCGGCCGCGGCGCGCGCGCGGGCGCCGGTTCGACGTCCGCCACGATGCGCTCGCCGGGCCAGGGCCGCTCCACGAACGCATAGACGCCGCGCATCACGCCGCCGGGGTCGGCCAGCAGTTCCTCATAACGGCACAGGCGCACGCGCGGGTCGGCCGCCAGGCCACGGTCCAGCAGCAGGCTGTTGCGCGCGTACCAGAACAGCGCCGCGGCGTCGTGCGCCGGCAGGTCGGGCCGGTACAGGTTCGCGACCAGCGCACGCGCTTCGTCGCCCAGCCGCTCGCAGCGCCAGTTCGCTTCGTCGCCGGCCAGCATCGGCGCCAGATCGCGGTGGCTGGTGCCCTCGGGAAAGAACGCCACGTTGCTGCGGGCCACGGCGCGGTAGTCGCGGAACATCCACAGCGCGCGCGAACCGGGGAACGCCGCCAGCAGGCGGTCGAGGTTCTGCGACTCGACCAGCGGCTTGGTGACGATGAACCCGGCGCGGTCGCTCCGGAAGCGCGCGGCCACCTGCGGCAGCGGGTCCCAGCGCAGGCCCTCGACCGGGTCGGCGGCCGACAGCGGGCTCTCCTCGTCGTACGTCACGGTGTCGAAATCGAGGCGCAGCAGGTGGTGGATGAGCGAGGTGCCGCTGCGCTGGCAGCCGACGATGAAGAGCACGGGCTTGTCGGCGCCGGCGCGGAACTTCGCGAGTTGGTACGCCCGCTTGCGCAGGCGGAACCCGCGGAAGGCCTGCCTCTCCAGGAAGCCGATGCCGCGTTCGGAGGCCAGTCGCACGGATGCTCCCAAGGTTCAGGTCAATTGCTTCAGTTCAGGTGGCGGTACCCGTTGTCGCGCAGCACGGGCCGGAAGCCCGCGCCGACGATCATCTCGTCCAGGTCGGCGCGCGTCAAGGCATGGACCGTGCCGGCCTTCGAGACGACGCTCTCTTCCATCATCAGGCTGCCCAGGTCGTTGGCCCCGTAGTACAGCGTCAACTGGCCGACGGCCTTGCCCTGCGTGACCCACGAGGCCTGCAGGTTGGGGAAGTTGTCCAGCGCGATGCGGCTGATGGCGAGCGTGCGCAGGTAGTCGACCGAGCCCAGGAAACCCTGCGCCTCGACGGCGGCCTTCAGCGCCGGGTCGTTCTGCAGCGGCGTGTTGGCCGGCTGGAACGTCCAGGGGATGAACGCCGTGTAGCCGCCGGTGCGGTCCTGGCTCTCGCGGGCGCGCAGCAGGTGCTCGACGCGCTCGGCATAGGTCTCGATGTGGGCGAACATCATCGTCACGGTCGATGGCAGGCCCACCGCGTGGCCGGCCTCCATGATCTCGATCCACTCGGCGGACATCGTCTTGCCCGGGGCCAGGATCTTCCGCACGCGGTCGCTGAGGATCTCGGCGCCGCCGCCGGGGATCGAATCGAGCCCCGCCTCCTTCAGGCGCGAGAGCACCGCGTGGTGCGACAGCCCGTTCAGCCGGGCGAAGTGCTGGATCTCGCTGGGCGAGAAGCCGTGGATCCACATGTTCGGCCAGGCCGCCTTGATGGCGCGCAGCATCTCTTCGTAGTAAGGCAGGCGCATTTTCGGGTGGTGGCCGCCCTGCAGCAGGATCTGGTTGCCGCCGGCCTCGTCGACGGTGCGGCACTTGGCGAGGATCTGGTCGATCTCGAGCAGGTAGTCGTCGCCGTCGCCCAAGTGCCGGTTGAAGGCGCAGAACTGGCAGTCGGCGTAGCACAGGTTCGTGTAGGTGACGTTGCGGTCGATGATGTACGTCACCACCTCGGGGTCGGTGCGCTTGAGCCGCAGCCGCTGCGCGGTGTCGCCCAGGTCGTTCAGCGAGGCCTCCTCGAACAGGACCAGCACCTCGCCCCCGGTCAGGCGGCGCTCGAGGGCGGCGGCCAGGATCTCGCGCGCGAACGGCGTCGAGACCGTGGGGGTGCGGGGCGGGTCGACGTGCAGCAGCGCCGGGGACGTGGTGTCGGCGCGCGACTGCTTCAGCTCCGTCAGTTCGGCGAAGCGGTCGGCGGGCATGGGGCCGTTCAGTGAGGGGTCGTCGCGGAACGCCACGGGTGGCACCTGGCCTTGTCGTGATGGTGCGGTTACAGGAGCGCCGGCCCGTCGGTGGGCGCCACGAGCCCGTGCGAGACGCACAGGTCCCGGAAACGGCGCAGCCCGGCCAGTTCGTCGTCGCCGAGCCGGTAGCGCAGCGAATGGCGGAAATAATACTCCAGTGCGGCGGGTGTCGCCTCCCCGCCGGGGCCCAGGCTCCCGGCGGCAGCCTCGCGGGCGGCAAGTTCGGGCAGGCGCGCAAGTCCGTACTCGCGGGCGGTGACAAGGAGGTCGCCCAATTCGCGGACACCGGTGGGGCCTGCCCGATCGGGGAAGCCTGGGGCGGCCGCCCAAGCCGCGAACACGAACGGCAGGCCCGTCAGGTCGAACCAGGCGCGCCCCAGATCGAGAGATGTCAACGCAGCGGTCGCCGCGGGATCCTGGCTGAGCCAGCGGTCGAACGCGAAGCAACGATCGCCGATGACAAGAACCCCATCACCCGGCGGGAGCGCCGCACCCGGGCGCGGCTCGACCTCTTCGAACGCCGGTTCGACGCCCGCCATTTCGGACAGGAGCACGCGCAGAAGGGCCACTGAAGTGCGCGAACCGCGGTCGACCGACACCCGGCGCAGCCGGTCCAACGGTCCCGAGTGGTAGAGTTTCACGCTGTCGACATTGCCGCGGCAGGCGATGCCGGTCGCCCCGAGCAGGCCGGCAGCTTGCCCTCGCAGGATCTCCACGGTAGGCAGCAGGGCCACATCGGCGAGTCCCGTCGCCAGATGCGTCGCCAGGCGGCTGGGAAGGTCGCTGGTCAACACAGCGCAGGCGGCGCCCTCGGGTGTCGCGAACCAATCCACGAGGGGCAGGCAGTTCAGAAACGAGACGGTCGCAATGCGGTGCATCGGCCAGGTCCATCCTCTTGCGGCAGCCGAAGATCGGGGATTGGGGGCTATTTTTTCCCGATCAATTGCACACCCAGTATCTTCCTGACCAGAGGCATCCCCGCAATGGCCCTTGTCCACGCGTGCGGCAACTGGTCAATGACACGTTCAAATGCCACGATGAGCGGGACCGCCACTTCGAAGCTGGTGCCGCGAATCTCGGCGCGAGCGCGGACCCGGGAAAACCCGACTTCCCGGAACAGGGCGCTCAACTCGCCGATGGAATATTCCTTCATGTGAAGTCCGGTGGCCGTCGTGTCGAAGTAGGCCGAAATGTCGTGTGGGCCGTTCAACCTGTTCGGAGTCACGCAGTAATAGATTCCACCGGGAACCAGGGTGGCCCAGATATTCCGCAACTGTTCCCGTGCGTCTTCGACATGAAGATGTTCCATCACGTGGTTGCTGAACGCGACGTCGACGCTGTCTTCAGGCACAGGGATGCTCGTGCCGTCCGAAATGACCAACCGCAAGTTGCTTGGCATTTCGGTGTGCCCCGACACGGTCTCGGAAATCTCCACGCCGTAGACCTGCTTCGCAACCAGCGCGACCTGCGCCGACAGCGCACAATCCCCGGCCCCCACCTCCAGGAAAGTGGTCTCCGGGTTCAGGAATGGCCGGAGGTTCCTCATCTGCGCGGCCACGGCACGCTGCGTATCCTCGCGCGATGCCGGCCGGATCAGCAGCGGATGGTCGGGCAGCCGCCTGTACAATTCGTCGTATACCTCGGCGTACAACAGCCGTCGCTCCTCGCGCGTCGAGTTCCGCAACCGGTCCGCCATCTCTTTCTCGATGCCGTAGTGCACCTGCTTCTGAGCCATCGTCCTGTTGTCGTTGCTGATCAATCTCCGGCTCATCGCGTCTCTCCGCATTCATTCCGGCGTGTGGCAGTACAGCGTGCGCCGGCCATTGGAGCCGGCGCATCGGTGGGTGACCTGAGCTTGCCCGCGCGCGGTCATTGCGAACCGGCGGTTCGCTTCACCGCGAGAATATACACGCCGCTCGTAACCAGGTCTTCATCCGTCATCGCGCGGAACCGCGGCGCGAGATCGCTCTTGGCAAGACTGGAAGTCGAACTGACTCTCTGGTCTCGGGCGACGTCGAACCCGTGTTCTCCCAGCATGCGCACGTGCGTCGAAAGCGGCTGCCGGTTCAGGAGGTACGCCTGCCGGCCGCGGATCAACTTCCACTTGAAGTCCGAATGGGCCCAATGGCCGTTCCAGACATCAGCGGTGTAGTGGCACTTGAAGTCGATCTGGTGGGACATGTGCCCCGATGGCTTGAGCCACAGGTTCATCGCGCTGTATGTGTTGTCGAGATCATCGACATGCTCCAGCACCGCCTGCGAATAGATCATGTCGACAACTCCGCGATCGATCACCTTGGCGTCGTACCACGGGATCCTGTATTCGATCACGGAACCCGGCTGATTCGGATGCATGACGGAATCCCTGATCGTACGCAGACGATCGTCCGCAAGCGCCCGCGCGAGCCGCTCCTCGGTGAATATGGCGCTGGGAAATTCGTACGTGTCCAACTGGGGCTTGACCTTGGGGAACTCCTCAGGACCAGGAATCGGCGCGCGAGACCTGAATAGCGATACCAATTCGTCGAAGATCTCCAAGTTGCGGCTCGTCGTCGCAAAATCGACGACATCGAAGGCATAGTACATCGAGCTCCCGGAAATCAGGGCGGCCAGGCCGATCCCCAGGGAGTCGCCTGGCCCCAGTTCCGCTACGATAGCCGGGCAGGTATCAAGGCCCTGGTTCGCAGCCATGACCAGGTGCCTGGCCCAGACGGAATAGCAATAGCGCGCGGAATTCGTACCACCGGTGCGTGATGCAACATACCGGTTGAGAACAGGCACGTAGGTGCACAGTCCGCGGAGGACGGGTCTCATGGACATGGGTGCTCCGGGGCTCCTTGGTTTGGCACGGCTGGACTGGGAATGCCAGAAGAGTCGCGGTGGTGGACGAGACGCCGGTGACTGGGAACACTGGCCGGCTGATCTGGAACCGATCCCACAACCAGCGCCGATCTGATGACTATGATACCCTCTCCAGGCGGTGCCGTTCAAGGCGAATCACGGCAGGGCGCGGCCGGCAGCGTTGCTTCATGCTCGGGCAACAGCCTCGCGTTTAACCATCTACCCTCAAAGACCGGAGATGATGGGGCGTCCGCTGCAAGAGCACCCGATGGTGGACCGGAATTGATGCAACTGTACGTGGCATTCCCGCCCGGTGCGACATTCGCTCTGCTCGCAACATTGCTGGGTACCTTTGATACCGTCAAAGAACTTTGCGCCCGGCCCGATGGCGGCACTATCGCCCGTTGTTTTGTGCGCAACTTGGCCTCACCAGCCGCCCCGGGTGCTGCCTCGCAGGTGCAGCAGCGTCTCCCGTTCCCGACACCGGGGCTGTCTTGGCTCCAGCCTTGGTGCCCGATGAAGACGCTCGGGTCAATCTCTAACCTCGATGTGGCCAACAAGGTGCCGTGTTTGACTCGCAGTCGAATAGAATCTGCTTCCGTAACACACGCGCCGACCTCTCCGCCATACAGGGAAAGTCGGTTGCGGTGTGATAATTCAAGAATCTGAAGATGTGCCCGCCCCTCTGCGCAGTCGGGGAGCCACGCACATCCTGCCTTGTTCAACGGGAAGCATCGGACTGACGGACGGAAGGCCATCAGCCGGGTGTAGGTCTGGGTGCCGACTTCGCATTCACCGTCGGCATGTGCCCAGATCCCGGATCCAGACGAGCAGACGATTACCAGAGTGAATGATACGTTCCAGACGATCCGCCTCTCACAGCGAATCGACCGTGTAAGTGGTTACTGCATTTTCACATACCGTCGGTTCTCAAAAAGAACGCCCGGGTGGCCTTAGCTGACAATAATCGTCTTTTTATAGCCGACACCGACATTGCCACCAAATTGCCGATTGATGGCCTTTTGGGCCGTTTTAGACGAGACAGCGACCGCCCCGACACGGGACTCGTTTGACAGTTTGGAGATTTTTGTGGTATCATATTCCGGGTACCTGAGGAACTCCAGACGCCAGGGAGTTGGATCTGCATGAAATGTCCGAATCTCTGCCATCAAGTGACATTCGAACGTTCCCACGGGTCCCTGACCGAAACTGCTCCGGCGTCGCTCCGGGCCACTTTAGCCGACCGCCCGTGGTCCCTCATCTTGTTGATTCTCTTGTTGTTGGCTAGTCGGAGTGCGCATGCATATGTCGCGCACGGGTATTCAGAGGTCTTCTCGATGGCGCCCATGTCGCCCGTCGACAACGATCCCAACGCCCCCCCCAGCATGACCCGCCTGTCCGCGATCTATCCCAACCCGTTCAACCCCCGGACCACCATCGCGTTCGACCTGGCGCAGGCCGGCATGGTCGAAGTGGCGATCTTCGACGTGCGTGGGGATCGTGTGCGGGTGCTGGAGTCCGGGAACCAGCCCGTGGGCCGCTATCAGGCGACGTGGGACGGCCAGGATGACCGGGGGCGCGATGTCGCG
>CAIOLW010000350.1 GCA_903859215.1 uncultured bacterium
CGAACGGCGTCGAGACCGTGGGGGTGCGGGGCGGGTCGACGTGCAGCAGCGCCGGGGACGTGGTGTCGGCGCGCGACTGCTTCAGCTCCGTCAGTTCGGCGAAGCGGTCGGCGGGCATGGGGCCCAGGCCGGACGGGTCAGTCGGGAATGCCACGATCGGATGACCTCACAGGACGAACGGTCCGGGCGACGACGGCGCCAGTCCGTGTGCAACGCAGAGTTCATGGAAGCAACGCATGCCGGCCAGTTCCTGAGCCTCAAGGCGGAAGCGCAGCGAGTGACGAAAATAGTAGTCCAGCGCCGCTGCTGTCGCCTCCCCGTTCCGCCCGAGCCGACCGGCTGCCGCCTCGCGGGCCACCAGCGGGTCCAGATGGGCAAGCCCGTATTCACGGGCCGCGGTCAGGAGCCCGGAGAGTTCAGCCACGCGGCCGGCGCCGGCTACCGCCGGAAACCCGGGCGCAGCTGCCCAGGCCGCGAACACGAAAGGCAGGCCGGTCAGGTCGTGCCACGCCTGCCCAAGGTCCAGCGCCGAGACCTGCGCGCCGGCCGGGTGCTCGCGACGCCAACGGTCGAACTCGAAGCAGCGATCACCGATCACCAGCACACCTTCGCCCGGCACCAGCGGTTGCCCGGGTTTCGGCTCTATTTCGTGGAATTCGGGTCTGGCGCCGGCGATTTCAGCCAGCAAGATGCGCAGCAGCGCCACGGATGTCCGGGAACCACGATCCACGGCAATGCGGGTCAGGCTGCCCAGTTCTCCCGAATCACCCCTGTAGAAGAGTTTCACGCTATCGACCGCCCCAAGGCCTGCGATCCCCGTGGATCCCAGCAGCCCACAGCCGCCACGCAGGATTTCCACCGTCGGCAGAAGGGCGGCATCAGCACCGCCACCAAACAGGATGTCCGGCAGTCGACTGGGCAAGGCCCGCTCCAAAGTCACTCGTGGGTCACCGGTGACGGCAAACCACTCAATGAGCGGCAGCGTGTTCAGGAACGAGACTGCGGCGAGACGGTAGGGCATGGGCTAAGGCCATCCTGGTACGGCAGGCGGGTAAGAGAGGACGGTTCGCTGTCGGCGAGGTGCACGCGGGGAATCCCGGCCCCGGCAGTTGATGCCGTTACTTTGTCCCGGTCAACTGCACACCCAGGAATTTCCTGATCAACGGCATTCCTGCAATCGCACGGCCGACCGACCGCGGCAGCCGGTCCAACACGAACTCCAAGAGCACAATGACCGGAACCGGAACGGCAAAACCCATGCCCTTGATTTCGACATGGGCGCTGGTCTTCGAAAACCCGACTTCCCTGAACAGCCTGTGCAGCTCCCCGGTGGAATATTCCTTCAGGTGGAGACCGGTCGCCACCTTGTCGAAATACCGGGAAATATCGTGCGGCCCATTCAGCCTGTTGGGAGTGACACAAAGATAAATGCCGCCGGGAACAAGGGCGGCGAGGATGTTCCTCAACTGGTCAAACGCGTCATCGACATGAAGGTGCTCCATGACTTGGTTGCTGTAAGCAACATCGACGCTGTTCGGCGGCACCGGGATGCTGTTGCCGTCCGAGAACACGAATTGGAAATTCGCGGGGAGATCGGCATCACCCGCAACAGTGTCGGAGATTTCGACGCCGTACACGTGCTTCACGATCTGGGAAACCCGTCTGGAAAGCTCACAATCGCCGGCGCCTATTTCCAGGAACGTCGTGTCGCTGCGGAGAAACTGCCGAATCAGCCCCAACTGTGCGGCAACCTGCCGCGCTGTGTCCTCCCGGGAGGCGGGCCGGGTCAAGAGGGGGTGATCGGGCACCCTTTCGTACAACTCATTGTAAAGCGCCGTATACAGTTGTTGCCGTTCCTGCCGGGACGAATGGCGCAGGCGGGCGGCCAGCTCAGTCTCCACCTCGTAATGGGTCCGACGCTGCTCCGGTGTCCTGGGGTCGTAGCTGGGCGAATTCCGGCTCATCTACTGTCTCCAACGCGTTGGACTCAGGCGCTCTGTCGAGCATACCCATGCGCACGCTGCAGCCAGGCGCGCTTCGGTGAGCCCGTGATCAAGGTGGCGAACGACCCGCGGGGGCGCGATTGGCGTCGACGTCCGCTGGGGCCAAGGCGCGGATGGACGATGGTTCGCAGCAACGAGGGTACTCCATCCGCCCCTCGTTTGACAATTTCTTGATTCGCGTGGTATCGTCGCATGCGTCGATGCTCGGCTCCCGCGCACGTACCCGGACCAACAACATATTGCCGAACATGCGGTTATGGCGCCGCCCCGCCCATCGAGGAACGATGATGCCTCTTTCGGTCGCCTATCCGCCTGCTCCCGTTGTGGCCTTCGCGAACCGCTTGTGACCGGCGGAACTGCGTGCCGATGACCATCGTCCCGATTGACACGATGGAACCCTGGAAGCGATTGTCCCCCTGCCGAACCGCGGCAACACAACACAGACCGGACGCCCGATACTCTCGGCGGGAAGCTTCCCGCCCAAGGACGACACGCCGATGGGCCTGCTGACCTTCGCCTTCTTCAGCTTCTTTGCGGCTGTCTGCCTCGCGTACTGGGCCGTGCCCGCGCGATGGCGTTCGTGGCTGCTTCTCGGCGCGAGCCTTGCCTTCTACGCCATTTGGAACGCCGGTCTCCTGGCGCTCCTCGTCGGCACCACGGTCATCAATCACTTGCTGCTCCGGCGCCTGAGGCCGGACGGCAGCCATCGCCTGGCCGTGCTCAGGCTCGGCATCGTCATCCAGTGCGCCCTGCTGTTCACCTTCAAGTATTTCGCGTTCTTCGTCGACAGCGCGGCGGCCGTGTTCGCCCTGTCCGGCATCCACACGGAGCCGCTCGTCCTCCAGTTGGTCGTTCCGCTCGGGCTCTCCTATTACTGCCTGCGGGCGATTGCCCTTCTGGCCGACACCTACCGCGGCCAGTACGACGGGAAACTGAGCCTGCCGGAGCATGCGCTCTACCTGCTCTTCTTCCCTTCGGTCACGGCCGGCCCTATCGACCGGCCGAGGCAGTTCCTGGACCAGCTCCACACAAACGGCGGCTGCGGGTGGCGCACAGCCATCCCGCGCGGCGCCGACCTCCTCTTCGTGGGCCTGCTCAAGAAGGCCGTGATCGCGAACGGTCTGGCCCCGGTGGTGGATGGCCTCTTCGCCGGCGCGTTCACGAGCACAGGCGCCGCGGCTTTGGCTGCAGTCACGTATGCGTTCTACATCTACGCCGACTTCTCCGGGTACACGGACATTGCCCGCGGTGTTGCTGGCTGTCTGGGGATCGAACTTACGGTCAATTTCCGGCGGCCCTACGCGGCCCGCAGTACGAGCGAGTTCTGGCAGCGGTGGCACATGTCGCTCTCCACCTGGCTGCGCGACTATGTGTTTCTCCCCCTCGGCGGCGCCTTCCGTTCACCGCTACGGGCCTACGCCAACCTGGTGATCACGATGTTGATCGCCGGCCTCTGGCACGGCGCCTCGTTCATGTTCGTCCTTTGGGGGCTGTACATCGGCCTGCTGCTGGTTGCCCATCGCGCCCTGCAGCCGAGTCTGAGGAAGCTGCGGCGCGCCGCGCGCCTCCGCGGCTGGACGAAGCGGGTCGTCGAGACGGGACTGACCTTCTCACTGATCAGCGCCGGGTGGCTGCTGTTCCGCGGAACCAACCTCGGCCAGACCGCCTCCGCATTTCGTGGCGGCATGGCGAACCTTGCGGATTGTGCCGACTTCGCCCGTCAGGTCGTGCCGTACGGAATCGCGCTGTTCGGCCTGGATCTGGTGATCGGTGACGGCGAGGCGACCCTCCTGCGCGGCACCCGGTTGCCCTGGTGGACCAAGCCCATCCTTGTCGCCGTCGGTGTCTACGCCTTCCTCATCCTGGGGACGGACACGCAGTCCTTCGTCTACGCGCAGTTCTAGGTGGTGGCGATGAGGATCCCGGTGCGCAGGCTGGTTCGATTGGCTGTCGGCATTGCCCTCGGCGTGGTGACGCTCGAGGTGACGGCCCGCGTCGATGACTGGATCCGGTTCGGCGCCGATCCGGTCGCCTACTACGGCCCGAAGAACCTAGTCACGACGGACGAGAGGGGGCTGACGTGCAATCGCCCCAACGTCCGTTACGAGAAATGGCGGCACGACGGACGGGGCTACCGCGTCTACCCCGGCACGGCGCGGAACAGCAACGGAAGCCTCTGCATCTGCGTCGGCAGTTCGGAGTCCTACGGCCTCTACGAAAAGCCGGGCGGTGAGTGGCCGGCTCTCCTCAGCTACCTGCTGGCGCCGGACGGCGTTGATGTCGAGAATGCGTCCGTCGTCGGCATCTCACCCTTCGAACTGCCCTGGTACCTCGAACAGCATGTCCTGCCCGAGAAGCCCGACCGCGTGCTGCTCATCATCAGCCCGTTCAGCTTCATGTACGGGATGGAGCTTTCCGGCACCGCGCCGGACTCGGCCCATTTCGCGGATCCGGCGCGGCTCGAGCGCATGCGGGTCGCCCGCGCGCCGGCGCTTCGCGAGCAGTCGCGGTTCCTTCCCAAGGCCCAGCGGAGCATCCTCCGGCGGTTGCCGCCGGACTGGACGCGCCGGCTCGCCATCGCCACGAAGGAACGCAAGCTCGCCAAGCTGCAGCGCGCCGGCAAGCGCCCCGCCACGCTGCTGGACGCCCCGCCGCCGCAAGCCCTCGTCGCCTATGTCGACCTGCTCGAACACCTGCAGCGCAGGCTTGCGCGGCGCGGCGTCCAGATGGGCATCTGCACCTATCCCAACTCGCTCAGCGACGAGCCCACCCTGGCTGAGCGCGATGCCGTGCTCGACAGGACGCTCTGGCTCCCGGCGTTCTCGCCGGCCGGGCTTCGCGCGATCGCCGATTCTTTCGCGGCAGCCACGCGCGCCTACTGCGACTCCACTGGCGTGGTCCTGGTCGATTTCGAGGCGGCCATTCCCCACGATACCGAAGACTTCGCGGACAGCGTCCACCTCACGGACACCGGGGCACGTCGCGCCGCGGAAGTGGCGGCAGGCACGTTGCGCGGGCTGACGGCAACAGTTGCCCGGGACGGGCGGTAGCCGAAGGCTGCCGGGCATCCGGAAGCCAGCCGGGCGTGTTGGCGAATTGATTGGTGGATATTTTTTGTCGCCTTTTCGCCGGAGTGGCCATTGGGCTCAAAATCACGGATTCGTGGCCCTCTGAGCCATTTGCGTCGAACCCAGCGGCCCCGTCAACGGGCGTGTGTTTGACACATGGTGGATTTTTATGGTATCATATTCCCGGTGACTGAAGAACTCCAGACGCCGGGGAGTCACAGCTGCATGAAACGTAAAAATGCCTGCCGTGAAATGACTTACGTGCGGCCCCGCACCGATGCGACCGCGCAGCCGGCAGTTCCGACCGACATCCGCTTGCTGTTCATCTTGTTGATTGTCATGACGTTGGCCGTCCAAAACGCACATGCGTACGTGGCGCACGGGTATTCAGAGGTCTTCTCGATGGCGCCCATGTCGCCCGTCGACAACGATCCCAACGCCCCCCCCAGCGTGACCCGCCTGTCCGCGATCTATCCCAACCCGTTCAACCCCCGGACCACCATCGCGTTCGATCTGGCGCAGGCCGGCATGGTCGAAGTGGCGATCTTCGACGTGCGTGGGGATCGTGTGCGGGTGCTGGAGTCCGGGAACCAGCCCGTGGGCCGCTATCAGGCGACGTGGGACGGCCAGGATGACCGGGGGCGCGATGTCGCG
>CAIOLW010000351.1 GCA_903859215.1 uncultured bacterium
CCGACCGGCGCATGAGCGGCGGGACGGCGTTCCTGCTCGTGTTCTTCCTCGGCATCATCGGCGGGGCGATTGTGCAGAACTCGTTCAACCAGCAGGCGGTCTGAGCGGCGCCTGATCGGTTATGATCAATACGGCCGCGCGATCGGCCGGCCGAATCTGAAACGATACAGGGTATCGGGCGACGAACCTGTTGCAAACGCGAACGCATGGACGCATGAAACGATCCGGGGCCAACAGCATGAGATATCGGGGATTCCTCACCGTCCTGGCGATCCTGGCCAGCGTCGTCGCTGTGTCGCAATTGGCGCGCGCGGCCGAACCCGCACCGCAGCCGAAGCTGCTGGCGATCCTGGACCTCCGCATCCCTGCGGCCTTGCCGGACGACGTCGGCCGGCTCCTGTCGGATGTCGTCCGGGCCGCCGGCCGCGATGTCCTGCCCGCGGACGGCTACGTCGTCATGACCCGCGAGAACGTCCAGGAGCTGCTGCCCCCGGGAACATCGCTGCCCGACTGCGTCGGTGAATGCGCCGTCGAGGTGGGGCGCCGCATCCAGGCCGACTATGTGGTGTCCGGCGAAGTGCTCCAGATCGGGACGCAGCTGCGCGGCACGCTGAGCCTGTACGACTGCCGCACGGCGAACCTGCTGGGGCAGGCCGGCGCGCGTGGCGCCACGATGGACGCGTTCGAGACCGACCTCCTCAACGAGACGACTTCGCTGCTGCTGGTCCTTCCGGACGCGGCGCGCGACCAGCGCGGGCTGCGCCGCCAGGCCGCGGTGGATTTTCGCGAGGGATGTCGGGCGCGCGCCCGCCTCAACCGCTGGATCATGGTCGGCGCCGTGGCGGCGGGCGGGTATGCCGCCTACGCCCACGTGCAGAGCAATAGCGCCTGGGACGACTACTCCGCGGCAGGCAGCGTCGAGGAAGCGGCGACGGCGTGGGATCGCTACACGACCAACGCGCACCAGCGGGACGTGGCGCTGGGCGTGACGGGGGTGTTCGTCGGCTGGCGGCTGTGGCGCGCTTTCCGCGGCGGCCCGACGGAAGAGGAGTGCTACCGCGATCTGCTGCTCAAGAACCGGTTGTCGCTGGAGGTCACGCCGCGCGGGGCCAGTGTGCAGGTTGTCCTTCTGGCTGGAAAGTTCTAGGGGGACGACATGTCGAAGCAGCTTCGTTCACGCCTGTGGTTCGCCGTTGCCCTTGTGCTCGCGATCGCCTGCATGTCGTGCGGCGTGAAGAAGGGGGACAGCCCGTTCGATCCGGCCAACCTGGGGAGCGTGGCGGTCGTTGTCTCGCCGGCTGACCTGGGTGCGCCGTGGACGATGGATGGGCCGCTTGGCCTGCACCGCACCGGGTCGGGGACGACGACTGTCGGGTCGCTGGCGGCCGGCACTTATACCATCACGTGGGGTGCGCGCGGCGGGTGGGAGACGCCAGTGCCGAGCACGGGGGATTTGGCTGCGAGTGGGACGCTCACGCTGACGGGGACGTATGTTGCGCTGGCGCCCGGCACCATCGAAATCAACTGCAGTCCGGCGGAGTGCAGCGCGCCTTGGCGGCTGGAATGGAACGGCGGGGCCGATTTCCTGACCGGCGCCGGCACTACCGCTATGTCCGGGCGACTGGCAGGCGATTACGTCATCAGGTGGCAGGCCGCGGACGGTTGGCGTTCGCCAACGCCGGCATGGCAGGCGTTTACCCTCGTCGCTGGTGGCCTCGCCACGGTGGCCGCCCAGTGGGTCCAGCTGCCGCCGGGGACGGTGCAGATCGATCCGAACCCGGACAGCGTGAACGCGCCATGGACCCTTCTGGGGCCTGCGGGCTACCAAACGACCGGCACGGGCGACTCGGCGGTGTCGTCGCTGCCGGGCGGTTCGTACTCGGTGCAGTGGGGAACGGTCAGTGGCTGGACGAGCCCGTCACCTGCCTTGGCGACCGGTACGCTCGCCGCAAACGGGTTGCTCGTGTTCCACGGCACCTACCTCGAGGTGCCGCCGGTGACGATCAGTGTCGACGTGACCCCGAACACAATCACGGCGCCGTGGACAGTAACCGGCCCAAGCGGATTTTCGCTGACGCAAGCGGGGGACTGGTCGCAGGGCGGACTGCCCGCCGGGCAGTATTCGATTACCTGGGGCGATGCAGGTCCGAGCTGGCGCACGCCGTCACCGGCAACAGTGTCGTATTCAGTGGTCGCAGGCGCCTCCCGTACATTCACCGGTACATACGCCGCGATCCTTCCAGTGACCATCGGCGTCAATGTCACGCCGGACAACATCACGGCGCAATGGCAGTTGACGGGGCCGAACGGGTTCCTGGTGAATCATACCGGCGATTGGTCGCAGAGCGGGCTGGTCAATGGTGAGTACGCCATCCAGTGGGGCAGCGCCGGCAGTGACTGGATATCGCCGTCACCGATTTCGTCGAGCGCCGTCGTGGCTGAAGGCGGCAGCCACACGTTTTCAGGGGTCTATGCCGCGCCCGTGAAGATCGGCATCTTCACCACCAGTGACGGCGTGTCGCTCAATTCGCATGCTCATTGGAACGGTGCCTACGGCATCAACGCCTATATCCTGATTCTCAATCCGGATGCGAGCGGCGTGTCCTACTGGCACGCAGCTATCGCCACGGATGGGCTGACAATGATTGCCTACGACACCCTAGTCGCGGGTACCTGGCCGGTTCCGCGCCCCACGGGCGTATTCCAACTGCAGATCAGCCAACCCCTCCTGCCCAACGGGTCTGGCGCGGTGTACGTGGCTTCGATTCATGTCTCGCATTTTGGTGAGGGATTCACGAGGGACTCTCCCCTCTATTGGACCACTTGGGAGGATGTCCCGCTGCCGATGTACAGCACCGGGAACAATGTCGACACCCGCATCTCATTGACGCCAAGCAGTGGATCTTGGGCCACCCCGGCCCTGATCATCAGTCCGTGAGCCTGCGGCGGTCGGGTGTGCGCTTGCCGGCCCGATTGACCGCGCTCGCCGGAGCATGTGACAATGGTTGCCGTCCGCCCACTTGCGCCGGCGCAAGTTGCGCGGCGGCGGCTTGAATTCCGGTCCCGCCACCAGGGCGGCGGCCCGAGCGTGACGTAAGGCCAATCAAGGATCTGGAAATGCGGCAGCACCAATCTCTGGTTTCGATATTCGTGGCTGTACTGATGATCGGCATCTGCAGCGTTCCCGGGTACGCTGAGGATCAGGCGGGCCTGCGGCGCATGGCCGTCCTGGACTTCCACGACAGCAGCGCCGGCGCCGTAAAGCCCCAGGAAGTCCTCTACCTGTCCGATCTTGTCCGCGGCGCCGCCCGCCGCACGTTGCCCGCCGAGCGCTTCCTGCTGATGACCCGCGAGAACATCCAGGAGCTGTTGCCGCAGGGACGGTCCCTGGCGGATTGTGTCGGCGATTGTGCGGTGGAGACAGGGAGGAAGATCGGGGCGGACTATGTCGCCACAGGTGACGTCACGACGTTTGCCAATGAAATCCGTGTGACCGTCAATCTCCATGAAACCGCGAGTGGCAACCTGCTGGGGCAGATCAGGGCGGGAGCCCCCGATCTGTTGGGGGTCGAACAGGATCTCGACGCGAAGATCCTGGGGCTTCTGCGGCCACTGCGAGGAGGGGGCGAGGGCGCCGGGAGTGCCAATGACGTCGAGGTGCCGCTCGGTGGGGGCGCCAAGGCGTGGTCCGCGTCCGGTCAGGCGAAGGAAGTGGTGTCGTTCGATTCGGTGCCCGGCGGTGCGATGGTCGAGGTCGACGAGCAGCCTATCGGCGAGACGCCATGTCGTCGGGCCCTGGCGCTTGGGACCTATCGCGTGGACATCAAGAAAGTGCGGTATGTCTCGTATTCCCAGGTGCTCGAGGTGAAGACCGGTCGTCCGGGTGCCGTGAATACGAATCTTGTCCCGGATTTCGGGTGGGTCACGGTGGAAAGCGAGCCCGCGGGCCTGTCAGTTTCCATCGACGGCAAGAAGGCCGGCGTCACGCCGATGACAAAGCAGGAAATCGATACCGGCACCCACGACATCCTGGTCACGTCGGACGACTATCACGAAGAGGGCCGTCGCATTGTCGTGGACCGTGCCGAAGTCGAAACCATTCATGTTGCGCCCGTGCCACGGAACGGGGGCCTCACGGTCATAGCCGTGGATGTGCAGGGTAATGCGACCACCGCTACGGTCAAGATCGACGGGCGGAACGCCGGTCGCGCCTATGAGCCGATAACTGCCCTGCGGGGAAAGCACCAGGTGGAGGTTGTGGGGGCAGGAGGCACCTGGAAGGGCGAATACGCGATCGTCGAGGAAATGCTCGGCGAACTGCAGGTCAAGCTGGCTGCTGCGCCCGCGGATCTGCAAATGGTTCAGATTCCTGCAGGGTCGTTTCTCATGGGCAGTCCGGCATCGGAGGGTGGTCGTGACAGCGATGAGGATCAGCGTACAGTCAAGATCGCCTCATCGTTCTACATGTCTTCGACCGAGATAACCCAGGCACAGTATCAGCTTGTCATGGACTCCAATCCCAGCGGGTTCAAGGGGGCACACCTGCCTGTTGAACAGGTGACGTGGGCCGATGCGGTCGAGTTCTGCAATCGACTCAGTGCGCGCGAGGGGTGGGTGCCCTGCTATGTCATCAATGGGTCCAAGGTGAGCCGAAATCCCGAGGGGAACGGATACCGCCTGCCGAGCGAAACGGAGTGGGAGTATGCCTGCCGCGCCGGGACCGCAAGCGCGTACAATTCCGGCGAAACCGAGTCGAATCTTGCCAAGGCGGCCTGGTACGTCGGGAATTCCTCTGGTGCGACTCACGAGGTCGGCGCCAAGGCGCCCAATGCCTGGGGCCTGTTCGACATGCACGGGAACGTCTGGGAATGGTGCGACGATTGGTACTCTCAAGTCTTTCCGGACGGCCGGACCAGTGCGGCCAACGGCACGAAACGCGTCGTGCGCGGGGGGGCTTGGAACTTCGACGGACGCACGACCCGATCTGCATTCCGGTCGTGGTACGCACCCCAATCGGCGATCAACAACCTGGGGTTCCGGGTTGTTCGCGAGGGCCCGTGATGGCAGACCGGGAAGATCGCTTGCGGTGTCAATTGGTACCGGACAAAGGGCGTTTCATGTGGCCTGAGCTCAGCATTGGATCGCTGGTGGCGAGTGGCCGCGCGTTGCGGCGCGACTGCCATGCATCATGGCGCCGCCACTTGGCATCTGTCTGCCTGATTGTCGTTGCGGTTGTCTGCTCCACGCCCGCAGTCGCGCAAGAGGGGCGCGTTGGCCAGCGGAGAGTAGCCGTTCTCGATTTCCACGACAGCAGCGCCGGCACCGTAAAGCCCCAGGAAGTCCTCTACCTGTCCGATCTCGTTCGTGGCGCCGCCCGCCGCACG
>CAIOLW010000352.1 GCA_903859215.1 uncultured bacterium
CGCGCGCCTGCAGGCCGACCTGCGACGGGCCGACGAGGATCTGCAGAAGGCCCTCGCGCAGGCGGCGCAGCTGCGCGCCGCCTGCGGCCTGGGCGCCGGGCTGGACGGGCTGGGCGTGACGCGCGACGTGGCCAACCTCGCCAGCCTGCACCGCGCGGAGCGCGACCTGACCGATGCCGAAGCCGAGCTCGCCGATCGCGAGCGACAGTTCGCCGTGAAGCTCACCGAGGTCGGGGCGGTGTTCGCCCAGGCCGGCCTGCCGCAACCGGCGGGCGCCGATGCCGCCGCCGCCGCGGTGCAGGTGCGGCGCGAAACGCTGGGCCGGGCGCAGACGCTGGCAAAGGCCGCGCAGGACCAGCGCGAGTTGGGCGAAGCCGCGCGGCGACGCCACGCGGAAGCCGCGGCATCGCTCGCCCAGTTGCGCGGGCGCCTGTCCCTGGCGGCCGACGGTTTGCAGGACCACCGGATCGCGCAACTTGCCGACCAGCACCCGGCGTGGCTGGTCGCGGCGCGCACGCGCGATGACGCCGACACGGCGTTGCGCCTGCGCGAGGACGCCGTCCTGCCCGCGCACCGCGGCCTGGCCGAACCGGAACTTGCCGGGCGGCGCGCCCAGGCGGACGCCGCCGCCGGCCGGGCCGACGCGCTGCACGGCGCGATCGCGACGATCGAGGCCGAGGTCGCCGCCGCGCGCAAGGCGCGTGACTACGAGCAGGCGCTGGTCGCGCTGGACGTGGAGCGCGACCGCCTGGTCGAGGATCGCGCGCAGGCGCGGCGTTCGGCGCTGGCCGACGCCCTGCTGGCCGACCTGCGCGCCCGGAACGCGGCGACGCGGCGCCCCGCCGTGCTGAACCGGGCCGCGGCGCTGCTGAAGGACTTCACGCACGGTCGCGCCGCGCTCGACGTGGATGGCGGCGCGGAGACAGAGCCCGCCTTCGCCGTGCTCGACACGCACACCGGCGCGCGGCAGTCGCCGGCCGAGCTGTCCGACGGCACGCGCGCCCAACTGCTGCTGGCCGTGCGCCTGGCCTTCATCGAGACGATGGAGCGCGACCTGGCGCTGCCCCTGTTCCTGGACGAGGCGCTGACGACCACCGACGACGAGCGGTTCACGGCGGTGGCAAGCGGCCTGGGCCGCATCGCGCGCGACCAGGACCGGCAGGTGTTCTACCTGACGAGCCAGCCGCACGACATCGAGGCCTGGCGCGCCGCGCTGGGCGCCGACGGGCTGCCCGAGCCGCGCGTGCTGGACCTGGCGGCCGCGCGCAGGCTGGCCCGCGCCGCGCAACCGGCGCAACTGCCCCCTGCGGCGCTGCCCCCGGTGCCGCGGCCGCAGCCGGGTCCCGCCGGGCTGGCCGCGTGGCGCCTGGCCGTGGGCGTGCCGCCGTTCGACCCGCGCCGCGAACCCTCCGCGCAACATGTCGACTGGCTGCTGCTGGACGACGCCGACCTGCTCTACCGGCTGGTCGTGGCGCGCGCCGAACTGGTGGGCACGGCCCTCGAGGCGCGCGACCACCTGGTGGCGGCCCGCATCCTGGACCCCGCGGCCGCCGCGACGATGACGGCGCGCGCCGGGTTGCTGGAGTTCTTCTGCGCGCAGTGGCGCATCGGGCGGGGCCGCCCGGTGTCCGTCGAGGACCTCGACGCCTCGGGCGCCATCACGGCTGTAATGCGCGACCGCGTCCTGGCGGTGCTGGAGAAGGCAGGAGGCGATGCGGCGCAGCTGTCGGCGGGACTCGACGATGTGCGCGGCCTGCGCGAGACGGCGATCATCCGCCTGCGCGACTACCTGGCCGAGACGCGCCTCATCGACGAGCGCGATATCCTCGACGAGGTGGCCGTCCTGCAGCGCGTGCTCGCCGATAGCGGCCGCGACGCCGCACACACCGGTGCGCCGGCGCCGGATCCGGCGCTGGTTGCAGATTGTGTGTCACGCTGGTGGCGGGCGGCGCAGGCGGCGCTCAACCCGTAGCTCGCGGCAAGGCCGGATCGCTCAGCCCTGGCCGCGCCGGATCAGGTCGGTCAGCCCGGCGTTTGCCTCGAGCCGCTCGAGCAGGAGCTGCCGCGTGAGCGCGCACGCCTCCGAGATCTTCGTCGAGCGCAGGCTGTAGTAGACGTTGATGCCGTCCTTGCGGGTGGTGACGACGCCGGCCTGGCGCAGGACCGCCAGGTGCTGCGAGGTGTTGGCCTTCGGGATCTCCAGCAGGTCGGCCAGGTCGTTGACCGAGATCTCCTGGTGCTCCCTGAGAATCTCGAGGATCTCCAGCCGCTTCGCGTTCGCCAGCGTCTTGCAGAGTTCCGCCTGCAGTTCGAAAAGCTTGCGATCCATATCCCCCACCTTCAAGCGCCTTCAGCACGGAGCCGGCCCCCGCGCATCTTCGGGACCGGTGATCCAATATATGTTCACGTGCGCGATTGGTAAACCACACCGCAGCCAAGGCCCGCCTCAATGCCCCGGCCGGGCCTGCAGTTCGGCCGGCAGCTGGAAGCGCACGTTCTCCTGCAGCGCCACCACCGGCTCTTCGCGCCAGCCCGCCGCCTCCAGTTCACGCACCACCGCCTGCACCAGGTGCTCGGGCGCCGAGGCCCCCGCGGTCAGGCCGATGACCGGGATGTGCGCCAGTTCGCCCGCGCGCAGGTCGGCCGGCCCGTCGATCAGCGTGGCGGGCACGCCGTGGTTGATGGCCACCTCGCACAGGCGGCGGCTGTTGCTGCTGTTGGTCGAGCCGACCACCAGGAGGTGGCCGATGCCCATCCCGACCAGCGCCTTGACCGCGTCCTGCCGGTTCTGGGTGGCGTAGCAGATGTCGCTCTTGGCGGGCTCGACCAGCAGCGGGAAGCGCGCGCGCAACGCCGTCGCGATGTCCCGCGTCTCGTCGACGCTGAGCGTCGTCTGCGTGGCCAGGGCCAGCGGCGTGTCGGGTCCGAACGGCAGCGCCGCGACATCGGCAACACTCGTCACGAGCGTGATGTGCCCCGGGGCCTCGCCCATCGTCCCGAGCACCTCGTCGTGCCCCGCATGCCCGATCAACAGCATGTGCCGACCGTCGTCGACGTGGCGCAGCACCTCCTGGTGCACCTTCGTCACCAGCGGGCAGGTGGCGTCGATGGCGCGCAGCCCGCGCCGCTCGGCATCGAGCCGCACCTCGGGCGCGATGCCGTGCGCGCTGAAGACGACCGTGGCGCCGTCGGGCACCTCGTCCAGTTCGTCGACGAAGGCGACGCCCCGCGCCTTGAAGTCCTCGACCACCGCGCGATTGTGGACGATCTCACGGCGGACGTAGAGCGGCGTCCCGTGCACCTCGAGCAGGCGGTCCACCACCTCGATGGCGCGCTCGACCCCGGCGCAGAAGCCCCGGGGCTGGACGGTCAACAGGCGGCGGGCGGGGTCGGTGGTCATGCCGGGCACCTCGGGCTCGCAGGGCGATGCGGGCGGCAGGTCCGTCGGAATCCGGACCCGCTGCGATGGTCCGCCGCAAGATAGCCAAGGTCCGCCCGCGTGGGTATGCCCGGAACCTGATCGATCCCGGGGTCATGATCAGAATCGCTAATCAAATCATCAGCAATCCCGATTGGCCTCCGGACCTTCAGACAGGCTATCCTAGATCGTAGGATTGTTCGGGGGGCGCGCAAAGAATCGACCCCGAATAACTGGACTAAAGAAGTCCAATTCAATGAAAACATGAGCAATTCTCAAGACATTGTTCGTTTCTGTTGCGAAACAGTAAAGAATAATGTAATGTTCACGCACACAGCTCGCGGCCTGTCGGTATCTCCCTCCAATCCCCCACCGGCAAGCCGTTGGACCGGCCCCGCAATCGCGGGGCCGGTCCGTTTTTGTCCCCGGGCCGGGAATCAGGAAGACACGCGGGGCGATGCCGACGGCAGCGGCGCCGCGAACTGCGCCTCGACGCGCTGCAATGCGGCCGCCACCGCCGGCGTGATGGCCGGCACCGACAGCGCACGACGCCGCGCATCCTGCAGCCCCTGTCGGGGATCTTTCCACGACGGGTCGATCGTCGCGGCCGTGCGCAGCGCCGTGGCCGCCTGCGCGTAGAACGACAACGCCGACAGCGCGGCCGGTTCGTCCGCGGCGGTCGGGGTCGCCCCCACCTGGACGCGCGCGAGCTCACCCTGCAGCAGCCGGCACAGGCCGAGGTTCAGCGCGGAGAGGTGCGAACGCGGATAGATCTCCAGCGCGCGCGCGCTGTGCGCGGCCGCCTGCTCGAGCAGCGGCGCGGCGCGCGCGACCAGCGGCGCCGCTTCGCCCGTGCGGCCGGCCGTCGCCAGCGAGCCCACGCGGTCAACATCGGCCCGCGCCTGCATCAACAACAGCGCGCCGTAGCGCATGTGCGCGTCGACATCACCGGGGTCCAGCTCCGTCGCGCGGCGCAGGTGGCCCGCCGCCTGCGCCAGGTCGGGCTGGCGGTCCCCGAACGGGCGCATGTTGATCACGCCGAGGTTGAACTCGTCCTGTGCCAGCCAGCGCGGCGCGCCCAGTCCGTACCAGTCGATGTTGCCCACGACGAACAGCGCCGCCACCGTGCCGGCGGCCAGCGCGAACCGGCGCGCATCGACGCGTCGCCACTCCAGGCATTTCGCGACGAACGCCGCGGCGAACAGCGCCGCGAGCGGCAGCAGCGGCGCGCGGAACCGCGCCGCGGCGAAGAACGGCAGGATGGCCGCCGCCTGGACGACCACCAGCCAGCGCAGCAGTTCGACGCGCGGGTCGCGCGGGACGAAGATCAACCCCGCGACCGCCAGAGGCAGCAGCAGCCACGTGCCCGGCCACCAGCGCGCCAGCACGAAGACGCCTTCCTTCTCGGCCAGCCAGCGCGGGTTGATGTTGTTGCGTCCTTCGCGCGCGTTCAGCAGCAGCACGGTCTTCTTCAGCAACAGTTGCAGTTCCTGCCCCGGGTGCGCCGCCATCCACTTGAGGGAGTCGCTCGCCATCAGGTCCGAGAACGCGCCGGGCTTGACGGCCCCGCGCTGCCGCGCCGACAACTGCAGGCCGTCCCAGCGCACGCCGACCGGGATCGCCGAGACACCGTCCGCCCCGTCGCTGTTGCCGGTGTAGAGGTTCACGCCGAAGTTCGCGCTGACCGGCACGAACTCGCCGTAGCGCAGGTTGTGCAGCGTGGCCGGCGAGATCGCGAACAGGCAACCGAGGACCACCGGCACGATCGCGCGCCGGCCGGGCGCCGCGCCGGCACGCCCCTGCCGCCACAGCCACACGCCGAGCACCGGCAACACGATCAGCACGTTGGGCCGTCCCAGCGCGGCCAGGCCCAGCAGCACGCCCGACGCCGCGAAGCGGAGGTTGCCGCGCCGCGCGGGCGCGATGACGGCCTGCAGGAACAGCAGCAGCGAGCCTTGCGCCAGCGCCATCGTCCAGGCCTCGGCCACCATCTGCGCCTCGAAGAACGGGAGGATGGGCAGCGCGGCAGCCGCCAGCGCTCCCGCGAACGCGATGCGCGGGCTGAACACGAGCCGCGCGACGGCGAACGTCAGCACCGACGTGACGATGCCCACGCTCAGTTGGAGCACGAGCACCGCCGGCATCCCCAGGCCCAGGCGGTAGAGCGCGGCCAGCAGGTAGCCCGCCAGCGGCGGCTTGAAGAAGGCCTGCGTCTCGAAGGGCCGGCCGTCGATGAGCGCGCGCGCCCACTGGTCGAAGAACGACGCATCGACCACGGGCACCTGCATGAAGAGCGAGCGGCTGGCCGGGAGCCAGAACAGGATGCGCGCGAGCAGCGCGACGGCAGCCACGATGGCGGCCTGGCGCCAGGGGAACGCGGCGGCGGCCTTGGCGATGGATTTGCGGGATGAACTGGCCACGGAGTCCTTTCGGGAGGCGCGCAGGCCGGGCCGGCTGCGGCGCGGGGCAGCATAAGAGTCGGCCGCCACTCGCGTCAAGGCGACCGGCGGCGGGCCCGCGGCGCGGCAACCGCTGCGTTGCCCGCACCGGCCCGCAGCCTTATCGTACACGCTCCTGTCAGTCCCTTGCCCGCCGCCGGTGACACCGGGAGGCCCCCTGATGGATTGCTGCAGCCCCGTCGCGGACGTCCACGCCGCCACGCTCACGCTCTGGGCGGCGCTCGGCGTCGGCCTGACCACCAGCGTCGGCCACTGCCTGGGCATGTGCGGTCCGCTCATCAGCACGTTCTCGCTGGCGCAGGGCAAGGCCGACAGCCGGCTGCGCTCGCTGCTGCCCGGACTGCTGCTCTACCACCTGGGCCGCCTGAACACGTACGCGCTGCTGGGCGCGGTGCTCAGCCTGGCCTCGACCGCGACGCATGCCGCGGCGCCGACCGCCGGCGCGCGCGCGATCGTGTTCCTGGTCGCCGGCGCGCTGATGATCGTGATGGGCCTGGGGCTCGGCGGCTGGTTGCCGACGGGGCGGTTGCTCGCCGGAAGCCGCCTGGGCCGCCTGGTCGCCGACCGGTTCCTGTCCCTGGTCGGCACGCGCTCGCCGTTCGGCCGGTACTTCCTGGGCATGGCCAACGGCATGGTCCCCTGCGGCCCGGTCTACGCGATGGCCGCCGCGGCGCTCACCGCGCCGACGCCCCTGCACGGGGCCGGCACGATGGCGATGTTCGGGCTGGGCACGGTCCCGGTGCTGCTGGCGGTCGGCCTGGGCGCCGGCCGGCTGGCCCCCGCGCTGCAGCGGCGGTTCAACCTGGGCGCCGCCCTGCTGGTGGTCTTCATGGGCCTGGAATTCCTCATCCGCGCCGGCAAGCTGGCGGGGATGGTGCGGGAGATCCGCTGGGGCTTTCTTCCCCTGTTCTGAGCCTTATGGGTCAACCGGGTGATTCCCGACCGCAGCCCGGATACCGGAGTAAATAGATACTATATCTCAATTTTGTCATTTGGTTTGCAAAAATCCCGCCGGTGCGGTAGAGTTCTTCCTTACGAAGAACTCTGGGAAACCACGAGGTCCTCGACGGATTCGCCCTCCGGAACGCAGATGACACCCGCGGCGCCAAAAGGCGCCACACAGAATGATGCATACTCGCGAGGGATGATCCATGCGCGCCGCCCGCCTTGTGCCCTTTGTCGCAGCGTCCGTCATCGGCCTGTCGGCCTGTCTCGTCGCACCGGCATTCGCTTTCCACAGCGGCGGCGTCGCCGCCTGCTCCGGTTGCCACACGATGCACGTCAGCCAGGACGGCCAGGTGCCGCCGGGCGTCACGCCGGGCGGCAACCCGGACCTGCTCAAGTACGGCAGCGCCACCGACACGTGCCTGCGTTGCCACGCCGCGCGCGGCCAGTTCGCCGGCGGCACGGGCTATGGTCCCGGCGGCGACTTCCACTGGCTGTCGCGCACGTTCACCTGGAGCGATTCCCACGGCGGGAGCGTCAGCAGCGCCGGGTCCTCGCACGGGCACAACGTCGTCGCCGCCGCGTATGGCCTGGAGGCCGACCCGACGCTGGCCTACGCGCCCGGCGGCGATTTCCTGAGCAGCCGCATGGGCTGCACCAGTTGCCACGACCCGCACGGCAACGGGAACTTCCGCATGCTCTACGACACGAATCTCGGCCCGGCGTACGGTGACGGCGCGCGCTACACGTTCTCCGCCGGCGCGCCCGCCGCGATCGGCACGCCGGGTTCGACGGTAGTCGGGAACACCGGCAGCGAGACCGACACGCGGCACACCGTCTACAAGGACGGCATCGACGAATGGTGCGCCAACTGCCACCCCGCGATGCACGAGTCGTCCGGCGCGCGCTTCACCCATCCCGCCGGCGCGATGCTGGGGGCGACGATCGCCGACAACTACAACCGCTACGTGAGCACGGACGACCCGAGCGGCGGGTCGGCGACCACGTCCTACTCGGGCCTTGTGCCGTTCGAAGCGGTCACCATCGACCTGGCGACCATCGACCCGGCGAACGCGACGGCCGGGCCCGGCGCCGAGGACGAGGTCATGTGCCTGACCTGCCACCGCGCGCACGCCTCGCCGTTCGCCGACGCCGGCCGCTGGGATTTCGCCGCAACCTACCTGGAGCGCGACACGCACCCGATGACGGGCGACGGCGGCGCCACGACGCAGGACGTCGCCGGCCGCTACTACGGGCGCGTGTTCAGCGGCAACCAGCGCTCGCTGTGCAACAAGTGCCACGCCAAGGACTACGGCGACCGGCCGCTTGTCGGGCAGCACTCCAAGCCGCGCGAAGAGTGGCCGGACAATCCGACCGGAAGCGGCGAAGGCCGCTGATTCCGGTGGTCCGCCGCCGACTACGGCGCCGGCGGACCACGGTTGACCCCTCTCCCCGGACCCCCTACTATCCCCCGGACCGTCTTCGTCCGGACTGCGCAACTCCTTGCGCGGCGCAGGCTTTTTGCGATCGGGAGCCCCCCGCAGGATCATGAAGACAGAAGCGATCGCCATTCCGGACGACTGGGCCGACGACTGGACACGCGCCGCGAAGGCCGGCGCCTGCCTGCACTGCGGCAACCGCCTCGGCCGCTACTGGAAGCCGGGCGACGGGCCGTTCTGCTGCCACGGCTGCCACGCCGTGTGGGACCTGATCCACGACGCCCGCCTCGAGCGCTTCTACAACCTGAAGCCGCCCACCACCGCGCCGGCCGCCACGTTGCGCCCGGACAGCTTTGCGTGGCTGGACCGCCTGCTGGCCGAGCGCGAAGCGCCGCCGCCCGGCGATGACATCCTGCGGTTGGACCTCGACATCCAAGGTGTGCACTGCGCCGCCTGCGTGTGGCTGATCGAGGAGTTGTTCCGTCGACAGGCAGCCGGCGTGTCGGTGCGCCTGAACCCCGCGCTGGGCAAGGTGGAGATGGTGTGGGACGCCGGGCGCGGCGACCTCAAGGCTTTCCTGGCCGATCTGGAGCGCTTCGGTTATCGACTGGGCCCTGCGCGCAAGGGCGTGCAGCACCACTCGCGCGCCCTGGTCATGCGGATGGCCGTCGCCATCGCGATGGCGATGAACGTGATGCTGTTCAGCGTCAGCGTGTACTTCGGGCTGAGCGACGGGATGCTCTACCGCTTCTTCGGCTGGCTCAGCTTC
>CAIOLW010000353.1 GCA_903859215.1 uncultured bacterium
ACGCGGCCAGCGCGGCATCTGGACCTATGCGATGGCCCCGGGCAAGCCGGTGACGTGGCGACGCTCGCCCGACACCGCCTGGAAGAATTCGACGAGCCTGCTGCGCCGCTACCGGAACGCCGTGGCCGGGGCCGGCGCCGGCGCGGCCGGTGCGCATTGGGGCGCGCTGGCGGACTCCGTCTGGACGCAGCGCTTCGGCACCGTGGCGAAGGACCTGGCCGGCGCGCGCCGCGTGCTCGTGGTGGCCGCCGAACCGATGGGCGGGATCCCGCTGGCGCCGCTCGGCCCGCTGGGCGGCCCGTCGCTGCTGGACCGCTGCGAGATCCTCGCCGCCACGTCGGCCGTCGACTTCACCCGCATCGGCGCCTCGCCCGCGCGCATGCACCTGCGATCGACCCTCGTCGTGGCCGACCCTCCGTACGGCGGCAAGCCGATGGTCGTCGCGTCGAGAGGGGCCGGCGACGAATCGACAGCCGGCGAGGCGATGCCGGACGGCGCCGTGTTGCGCAGCGCGCTCGGCCACAACCGCAGCGCCCTGGGCAGCCTGCCGCGCCTGACCGCCTCGCGCGACGAGGCCCTCGCCATCCGCACGGCGTTCCCCCTCGGCCGGACGCTGCTGGGCGCCGACGCCAGCGAAGCCGGCCTCGAGCGGATGGCGAGCAGCGGCGACCTGAAGGATGTCGGCATCATCCACCTGGCCACGCACGCGCTCGTCGACTGCCGGGCGCCCGACCGCTCGGCGCTGGTGCTGGCCGACCTCAGCGATGCCCTCGCCGGCGATGACGGCCTGCTGACCGCCCGCGAGGTGCGCCTGGGCTGGGTGCTGGACGCGGACCTGGTCACGCTCTCGGCCTGCGAGACGGGCCTCGGCCGCGAGACCGACGACGACGGCATGCTGAGCCTGACGGCCGCGTTCTTCGCGGCCGGCGCCCGCAACGTCGTCAGCAGCCTGTGGAAGGTCGAGGACCAGGCCACAGCGAAGCTGATGGCGTATTTCTACGAGGAGCTGTCGCGCAGTGACCCCCGCGGGGCGCCGGTGACCGTCGGCGGCGCGTTGCGCGCAGCGCAGTTGCGGTTGCGCGATACCGTCACCGCGGCGGGCACGCGGCCGTACGCGGCGCCGTCGGCGTGGGGCGGGTTTGTGGCCTATGGTGGGGCGGGGCGGCGGTAGGAGTACGGGGAATAGCACAATCAGCCGCCAAAGCGGCGCCTGACGCCGCTCGATCGTCGGCGCGCCGAGCACGAACGCGATGATGCGCATCGGCTCGCCGCACTTCGGGCATCCCAGGACCGGCGCCGCATCGTGCACATCAACGTCACGACGCACCCGACCACCGAGTGGACGGCGCTGCAGCTCAGGCAGACGTTCATGTTCGATACCGCGCCGCGATTCCTGCTGCGCGACCACGACAAGATCTATGGCGATGCCGTCGTGGATGCTCTTGACGAGCTCGGCATCGAGCAGGTCGTCACCGCCGTGCGCGGCCCTTGGCAGAATGGCGATTGCGAGCGCGTCGTCGGCACGCTCAAGCGCGAATGTCTGAACCACATGATCGTGTTCAACGAGGCGCACGCGCGCCGCATCCTTCGCGGGTATCTCGAGTACTACCATGGATGGCGGGCGGGCTGCGCAGTCGGCTAATCGAATCAATTTCCGAAGAGCAGCAGATCAGTTCTGCGATCGAGGCCCTTTGCCTGTGATGAAAGCGTGATGGATGGGGTTTGCATAGGCTCACGCATTCCGAAAGCCGCCGGGGGGAATGACTGGAAGGTGCCACAACCGACTCCAGTCACGAGCCGTGAAGACAACGACCACCCCCGACATCAAGGGTGGTCGTTGTTGACGGTGGGTTACTCCATGTCACCGATACAGGGCCTTGAGGTCTCCCCAGGTCGATGACTCATTGGGAACCGGCGTCTCCGGCCCACCAATCACGACGTTGTTGGTGCCGAGCCCGTTCAGGGATATGCGGACGTTGCCGCTGAATGCGCCGATGCCCGTGAAGCCCGGGTTCAGGCCAAACGGATTGGCGACGCCGTAGAGGGCCTGCATCGCCGTGAGGTCGAGGAACATCTGGTAGCTGTCCGATTGTGCGAACGCGCGGAACGCCCAGTCGTAGCTCACGCCGGAGCCGATTCCACCAACGATCTGCTGCTGATTGTTCGGTCCGCCGTTGGAGGTCCCGTTGCCCGCCTGCATCGTGAGGGTACCGCCCCGCCAGCTGTTTGCGCCCTCAAACTGAACGGTGTAGTCCCCGGATTCAGACCAACTGGTGAAGCTGGTGCGCCCGTCGGCGCCGCCGACCGACGTAGCGGCCTGAAAACTGTCACCGTCGAGATCGAAACGCACGGTCGGCGTGAAACCGCTGATGCTGCCCCCGCTCACGACACGCACGCCGACGCCGAGGATCTGGTGGCCGCTGGCAAACGCGCCCGTCGAGAAGGCGCCCGTACCGAAGCCCGTGGCGCCGCCCGTCGGACCGCCGCCAACGGCACCGCCACTCACCGCGTCATTGCTGAAAGTGAACTCGGTCGAGTACACCTCGTACACATTCGTGGTGGAACCTGAGCCGTAGATACCCAACTGATTCGAAGCGCCCCTGCTTGTCCAGCCGCTCCAAGAAGAGCCGCCGTTGATGTCAACTCCGAACGCAGAGGAAGACATGCATGCTGTTACAATGAGCGCCGCAACAGCAATGCGGCGCAAAGGAAGACGATTACTCATGGGTGCCTCCGTCTAAGGATGAGTGAGCAGGGAAAGTAAGCGCTGTCCTTGGTCGACGCGGACCACATTTTCCCCGCGTTGTAGCTTATCATTTGCCCCCTCCCTCTGTCTGTGGGAAAATGTCTTGGAAATAGGAAGATCAACCGCGCATTCTACCCTTGCCGCCCGACGATCGCGCCCCGGCCACCCGTCGGCCACCCCTCTATTGCTACACGCCCCGCCTCCGCCCGTCAATCCAGCCCCGAATGCAGGCCTCCAGCCGCCAAAGCGGCGCCTGACGCCGCTCGCGGACACACCGCCCCACCCGCCGCGCTGTTGCGCGCGCAGCACGGCCACCACCTCACCTGACTAGTGTGGTCATTCCCAGCCCCCGCCCTGCCCCGCCGTCTGGTCCATCTCCGGCCAGTCCACGGTCACAGACGGCTGGTCGAACCTGAATGCCAGTTGCGGCGGCGAGCGCGCCGGCAGCACCGCGGGCGGCTGCGTAGGCTCGCCGATGTGTTCGAGGATCCGCTCGATCGTCGGCGCGTCGAGCACGAACGCGATGATACGCGTCGGCTCGCCGCACTTCATGCATCTCAGGGGGAGGCATTCGTAGATGCGCGCCAGGAGCAGGGCCCAACAGCGCGCCAGCTTGCAGCGGCGGGAGGCGGTAAGGCCGCCGAACAGTTGCGCCGGCGCAAGTGTTTGTGGGGATCGAGCAAAATAGTCGCACGTGAGAGGATCAGGTCCTGCTCAACCTGCGCCTGGCTAACCCACGGAGCTTCCCGGCGCCACTCGATGATGTGATCGTGCGGAATCAACGTCGGGATCCACTTCGTCGTTCACCAGGAGACGCCAGCGCCGGCTGCGAACGCTGTCGGCTGTCGTCCACCGCGTTCGCAACGGCACGTACTCTTTGGCTGAATCGCACACGCGCTCGGCAAGCGCGTCGGCAAGCGACACCTCACCGACGACATCCAGCAGGTAGCCGAGCCGCTGCGACCACGGCAGCGGCGACTTCGCGGCCTCCTCCAGCAGTGGTCCCTCCTTCAAGCAGTCTGCCAGTTCATGAAGGATGGTGGCGACGTTGGACAGGCCGCCGCACAGGTGCGGGTACCCGACGAGGTCGAAAGCCGTTGCCTCCGCAGTCGAAACGCGCAGCAGGCCACGGGGCGTGTTGAGGTGCATCGCAGCGACTGCGGACACGTTGGCGCGCGCCGTGAAGTCGACGGCAACCCGTCCACAACGGATGACGGCCCGGCTGCTGCGGACAACGACCTGGAACACCATCGGCGCCTGGTGCGCCGCGCCGTGCAGGCTCGCGGCGGTCAGCAATCCCGCGTAGTACTCGAGGCCGAGGTGCTCCATGAGTTGCGGCACGAACTGGTCCGGCGGCAGGCAACCGAGGGAGCGGTATTCGGGAGGCACGATCAGGTGGAAGCCGCGCGAGGGTGACACGAGGTGGCCCTTTTCACCCCGGCGGCGGATGGCGGCCCGGACGGCGACCGGCGACGCGCCCAGGGCGGCGATCGCATCCGCGGTTGTGAAGTGGTAGCGGCCGGTGGAGGCGAGATCGTCCAGGTACTTCGCGAGGGTCATGTAATCCTCCGGATGTGGATCATCAATATAACACATTGTGTTACTTTACCAATCTTATTCCGGTATTGCAGATAGGAAGGTCAGCCGTACATTCCGTCACGCGCCAACACACACCGCCCCACTCACCGCACTGTTGCGTTCGCGGCACGATCACCGGCTCAACCTGACTCGGGAGCCGGAACGGACAGGCGGCACGCAGCTTGCCCCCTGGAACAGCGGACCCTCGCCCGTCACCTTGCACGGCAAGGACTTGGAACATGAAGAGACTTCTCCTGTGCACCGTTCTCGGCCTGCTCGTGGTCGGATTCCACCCGTTTGACGCCCTGGCTGGGAAGCCCGACGGCTTGGACTTTACGCGGCTCGGCGGCTGGACCGAGGGCCCCTGCGGCGGCATGGTCGTCGACCACCAGACAGTCTACCTGGCCAACGGCGCCTGGCTGGAGGCCGTCGACGTGTCGGATCCGGCGTTGCCCAGGGTGCGCGCCCGCGTCGAGCTGTCGGCCGGCATTGTCGATGTCGTGCGCACCGATGCGCGGGTCTGCGCGCTGACCGGCGACGGCGTGCTGCACGTGGTGGTCGACGGCGGCGGCAGGAAGCTGAAGGTCGAGGGTCGCCTGGCGTTCGAACCCGTACGGGGTGTCACGCCCAACAAGATGGCCGCCCTCGGCTCCACCATTTACGTGAACCACTATTGGAGTGTCCATATCGTCGATGTCTCCCG
>CAIOLW010000354.1 GCA_903859215.1 uncultured bacterium
CGACCAGGGGCGGCCCGCGCCCAGCGTCCCGCGCCAGCCGTCCCACAGGGCGGCCAGCGACTCGGTGTCGTTGGCCGAGAACGCGTCCAGGAGCACGGCCTCGCCCTGCTGCCAGGCCACGCGCCGCGGCGCGCCCTCCATCAGCCGGGCCGCCTCCACCATCGCCTGCAGCGCGGCCGCGGACGACCAGCCGAGCGCAGCCAGCACCTCGTCGGCCAGCAGCACGAGTTCGCGCTGCACCGGCGCCAGCGTGGCCAGCAGGTCGGCATGGTCCGCCGCTGCCGGCTGCCTGGTCTGCTCCGCGCGCGGCAGCAGCGCGACAAGGGCGGGATCGCGCGTCACGACGCGGCTCCGCGCGGGCAGCGAGTCGAGGTAGGCCTGCCTCTGCTGCGCGGGATCGTCACCGAGCGTCTCCTGGTGGTCGTCGCGCACGTTGACCAGCGCGATGACCGACGGCAGCAGCAACCGCGCCTCGGCCTTCATGAGGTCGGGCGTGATGGTCATCGCCTCGACCACCAGGCAGTGCACGCCGCCGCGCCGGCACATGCGCAGCAGCCAGCCCTGCTCGGCCAGGCGCGCGCCCGCGCGCCGGCGGATCACTTCGTCCCCGTCCGGCGTCAGCAGCGTCGGCACGTCGCCGGTGATCTTGCCCCACGTCGACGGCTCGGCCACACGCGCGCCCGCGGTGAGGAGGCGCACCAGGCTCGACTTGCCGCGGGTCCCGGTCACCATGATGCGAACGGGCACGCTCTCGCGTGCCCGTCGCAGGGATCGATGTTCCAGCACGAGGAAGGCCACCCAGGCCGCCGTCAGCAGCACGGCCCAGGGAATCATCCCGATGCCGCCCGCACGCTAGTCACCAGGCACCGTCTCCAGGGCCTTGGCCCCGAGGACCGAAGCCGTGCCGCCGCGCCGCTTGTCGGCCGAACCGACGAAACCGGTGCCGTCCTCCTTGAAGGCCGCGATCTGAACGCCGCCGAAATACAGGTCCATGTCGCCCAGCACGCGGACGTCGTAGCCCTGCCGCTTCAGTTCCTCGATCACCGCGGGCGACACACGCGACTCGATGAAGAGGTGCTCGTCGAACTTCTGCGCGAAGAAGCGGGGCGCCTCGTTCGCGGCCTCCACGTCCATGCCGAAGTCGATGATGTTGACCATCACCTGGGCCACGGTGGCGATGATGCGCCCGGCGCCGGGCGAACCCAGCGACATCAGCGGCCGGCCGTCGCGGAACACCAGCGTCGGCGTGATCGACGACCGCGGCCGCTTGCCCGGGCCGATCAGGTTGGACGGCGACGCGGTCGAGAAGTTGACGCGTCCGTTGTTCAGCAGGATGCCGTTGACCATGGTCTTGGAGCCGAAGAAGTTGCCCAGGGTCTGGGTCAGGGACACCATGTTGCTGTCCGCGTCGATGATCGACAGGTGCGTCGTCGAGCCGCCGTCGAAATCGTCGTCCTTCTTGCCCTCGCCGGGATTGCGCTTGGTCTCGGTGCCGGGCGCGGTTGCCGGAGTGGATACGTCCTTGGTGCCCTTGCCGGCCTTGCGCTGGTTCCAGCGGTCGAACGGGTCGTCGACCTGGCGCGCCGAGCCGGGGTCCTCGTCCCGGTCGTCGTCCCATTTCAGCCGCTGCGGGCGATTCGCGTCCGACCGGGCGGCGGCGGCAGGACCGCGGTTCTCGAACTTGGCCGGGAACCCGTACGGCACGTCCTTGCTCAGGCGGGGCTCGGCGCGATACGGGTTGATCTCGGCGAACCGCTCGGCCGCATACGCCTTGGAGATCAGGCCGCCCGCCGGGACGGCCATGAAGCGCGGGTCGCCCAGGTACTGGCTGCGGTCCGCGTAGGTGCGCCGGAAGATCTCGGCCATCATGTGGACATCGTGCGACGACGACGTGAAGTGGTCCGTCGCCTCGAACTGCACGTGCTCCATCATGTTGAGGATCTCGAGCAGCGTCGCGCCCGAGTGCGGGGCCGGGGCCGTGACGACCTCGACGCCCCGGTACGTCCCGCGCAGCGGCTCGCTCATCGTCGGCTTGTAGGCCGCCAGGTCGGCGAGCGTCATGACGCCGCCGGCCGCGGTGACGCCCTCGACCAGCCGCTCGGCGGTCTCGCCCCGGTAGAAGCCGTCGGGGCCCTGGGCCGCGACCAGTTCCAGCACGTGGGCCAGGTCCGTCTGCTGCAGCAGCTCGCCTTCCATCTTCGGGAAACCTTCGTTCATGAAGATGGCGGCCAGCGGCGGCCGCTTGGCCAGCGCATCCATGTTGTCCAGCAGCAGGCCCGCGAGGGTGGGGTCGACGGGGAAGCCCTCGCCGGCGTAGCGGATCGCCGGGGCCAGCACCACCGGCAGCGGCAGCGTGCCGTAATCGCGCAGCGCCTGGCACAGGCCCGCCACGGTCCCGGGGACCAGGGCCGACTTGGCGGTGTCCCGCTCCTCGGTCGGCGAGAACGAGATCGAACCCGGGTCCTGCGGCGCCTGCGGGTAGTAGTTGATGTACACCGTCTGGCGACGGTCATGCAGGTAGATCAACATGCCGCCGCCGCCGCCGATGCCCGAGCCATCGGGCTCGACGACGCCGATGGCGAAAGCCGCCGCCACCGCGGCATCCACGGCATTGCCGCCGCGGGACAGGATCTCGTTGGCCGCCTCGGTTGCCAGCGGGTGCGCCGTGGCGGCGACGCCGCCCGTGCCACCGGCCAGGGCCACCGACCACACGAAGGCCAGAAGCAGGAGCAGGAGCCCCGCCCACGCCGTACGGCGGGACCGGCGGCGCAGCAGGTGTTGACGCCCGGCAGACAGATACATCACTTGGCGATCACCTCTTCCAGCGGCTTCATGGCCTCGGCCATGTTCTTGACGGGCTTCAGCGGGATCATCGAGCCGGCGCACACCTGCGTGAAGAAGCCGTCCTCGTCGCCCTGGTCCACGATGATAACCGTCGCGGCCGCTTCGGCCACGAGCTTATTGAAGTCATCCGACTGCACGCCGCGCCGGGCCTTGCCGCCCAGGTGCACGGCCAGCACCGGGATCCCCGCCGCCTTGGCCGCGGCCAGCAGGCTCCTGA
Source organism: uncultured bacterium (assembly GCA_903859215.1). GTDB lineage: Bacteria > Krumholzibacteriota > Krumholzibacteriia > LZORAL124-64-63 > LZORAL124-64-63 > CAINDZ01. The sequence continues at coordinate 3,062 of CAIOLW010000354.1, forward strand.
CGCGCGTCAATTCGGCCTCGCGGCTGACGCCGGCCGAACCGAGGCCCTTGGAACTGTAACCCGGCACCACCATCAGGGTCTTGAAACCCTTCAGGTCGGCGGCCGTCGCGGCCGCGTTCGACGTGAAGGTGACCTTCAGGCGGTCGAGCAGCACGCCGGCCAGCTTCACGTCCACGCTCTGGCCCGCGGTCGTCAGGAGGATCGGCTGTTGGAACTTGGTCTCGGCCGCGAAGGCCGACAGCGGCGCCAGCGATGCGATGACGATCGCCAGCAGGAGGAGCTTCTTCAACATGATGTCTTCCTACCCTTGCTCTTGGTGGCCCCGCACCGGCGGGGATGCCGGAACTAGAACTGCACCCGGAATTCGAACATCAACCTGTTGGCCGTGACCTTGTCCTCGATCTGGGAGATGTTGCCGTCCCCGTTCTGGTCGAAGTCGCCGCCGTTGGGAATGCGGCGGAAATAGCGACCCTGGATCGAGACGTTGTCGTTGATATCGTAGTAGAGCTTCACGCCGAACTCGTCGTCGGGCTCGGTGTAGTTGTCGTTGTTCACGTAGTCGCCGACGGTGACGTACTGCAACTGGATCCGCGACTTCGGCAGGAACGTGGGGCTCATGTACACCCGGCCGTACCAGACCCGGCTGCCCTCGACCTGCTTGTCGCGGTTGGGGTAGTCGCCGCCGATGTTGCCGTTGGCGTAGCCCGTGCGATCGCCCCACCACCACGACGGGTAATAGGGGCTGAACATCTCCTCGTCGACGGTCGACGCATCGTCGCCCTGGTAGGCCGCCGTGCGGATCTCGGCCTTGGCCGAGCGGATGTGCGGCATGGACCAGCTGTAGCTGACGCCGGCCATGTAGCCGATGCCGGCCTTGTCGGGCAGCCCGGTCGGCGTGTTCCAGGTCTGCTGGGCGATCTCGGCGAAGTACACCAGCTTGGGCAGGACGATGTTACCCGACGAGCCGGCGCCGACGATGATGTTGTCGTTGAAGTCGCCGCGCTTCTTCTCGTAGACCGAGTACGCCAGCAGCGTGTGGTCCTTCAGCGCGTACTGCGCCTGGGCCACGTACAGCTGGTCGCTCTGCGGCTCGGGATAGAAGCCGTCGGGTGTCAGCGCCTGCTGGGTGATGGCGCCGAACACGCCGACCGTCAAGGCGTCGCGCGCGAAGTCCGCGCGGATCCCGTCGTAGTCCTCGAGCTGGTAGTAGCTCTCGCCCAGGACCAGGCCGTTGCCCAGCTCGTAGTGCTGGCGGCCGAAGCGGACACGGGCCATGTCGAAGCCCAGGAACTCCGGCTGCGTGAACTCGCCGTAGATCTGGCTGAGCCCGAACCGGATGCCCCCGAGCCCGGCCAGCGAGCGCGAGGGGTAGACCGGGTTGTCGCTGATCGTCACGAGGTCCGTTCGGAACTTCCCGTTCGTGCCGAGCGGGGCCAGCGCCGTCAGCTGGCCCATGAACCGCATGTACTCGAGGTTCTCGCGATTGTCTCGATCGCCCGAGAACGACTCCCAGTAGTTGCGCGTCATGAAATCGCCGCTCAACTGGAACTGGGCTCTGGCCGCCGTCGCGGCGAGCGACAGGGCGGCCGCGACCAGGACCATGAGACAGTGGCTGTGCTTGGACATCTGCATTCCTGCTCCCCTAGTTCTGGCTGAAGGCCAGGCCGGTCGGTGCTGCGGTCCCCCTGCCGGGTACCTCGACGGTCCTGAGGACCGTGCCGTCCGGCGCAACCTGGAAGATGTAGTCGAATGTGGTGGTACTGTTGACGATCCAGAAATTCACGCCGTCCCAGGTCATGCCCGTGGCAAACCGGTTGGCGGTGGTGCCGGCGGGCGGCACCGGCGTGGAGAAGACCGTGCTCCAGGTGGACGTCGCGGAATCCCACATCAGGACCGTGTCGGCGTCCTTGTCGTTCGCATACAGGTGCCCGTTCGCCCAGGCCGTTCCGCGGACGCCCACGCTGGGCGCCGCAATGGTCTCGAGGATCGAGCCGTCGTCCGTGCTCATCCGGTAGACCGAGAGCGAACCGTCGTTGGGCACCCACAGGGCCGTGCCGTCGAAGGCCATGTCGCGCACCGTGCCGGAGCCGGCGGGCGGCGCCTGGAAGCTGGTCGTGATCGACAGGACGCCGCCGGTGGTGTCGATGGCGGCGATGTAGTCGTCGGTGCCGGCCGCGGCCAGCCACAGGCGCGTGCCGTCGAAGGCCAGGCCCTGCACCGAACCACCTGGGGCGATCGTCGCGGTCGAGTACGCGGCGACGAAGACCCCATCGTTGATCGAGTACCGGTACAGCACCCGCGCCGCGCTGTCGGCCACCCACAGGAAGCCCGTGGACGGGTCGACGTCGACGACGTTGAACAGCCCGGCGCCGACGCCGCTCTGCCCGTCGGGATTGGTCACCGTGACGTCGCGCGCGCCCAGGGCGGCGTCGGCGTCGATGGAGATGTAGGCCGTCAGCGACATCGAGTTCGCCACGGTCAGGGAGTCCACGACGACGCCCGCGCCGAAGGACGCGGTCAGCCCGGGCCGGAACCCGGAGCCGGTGACGGCGACGGTCTTGCGGGCGCGCGGGCCGCCCGTATTGGGCGCGACCTGCGCGATGACGGGCGCCGCGGGGACGCTCAGGTCGGCAGCGGCCCACACCAGCGCTCCCATCTGCGCGTACGGCGGGTCAAGCTGCTGCAGCACGGCTCCGGCCGAATCCATGCGGAACAGGTAATCGGCGAAGCCGCTGCTGTTGGTCGACCAGAAGTCCTGGCCATCGAAGGTCAGGCCCACGGGATAGACGTAGTTCACGCCGCGCGGCCCGACCGGCGCCGGGAACCCGGTGTGGAAGACCGCGCGCGCGGTCTCGAAGACGTGGATGGTGTCGTCATCCTTGTCCGTGTAGTAGCAGCCCTGGATGATCCCGGAACCGTAGACATCGGCGTTCGCGCCCACGTAGCACATGCCGCGCGGTTCGCTGCTGGGCAGCGGGTACTGGGCGAGGATCGCGCCGTCGGCCGGGTCGAGCTTGTAGAGCGTGGGCGGCACGTTGTACGTCGTCGAGCCGCTGTTGAGCGCCCACAGGTACTGCCCGTCCCACGTGATGTCGCGCACCGTGCCCTGCCCCGTCGGCGGCGCCTGCAACGAGCGGAGCCCCGTGGCCCCGCCGGCGTCGGCGAGGTCGAGCTGCACGATGGCGTCCTCGGCGCCGGCGATCGAGACCCACAACGCGGCGCCGTCGAAGGTCACGCCCTGCAGCGCGGTCTCGTCGGTGAAGTCGGAAAACGGCCAGCTGTGGCGCTCGGCCAGGTTGCGGTCCAGCATCACCAGCCGCTGGGATTCGTTGTCGACGAGGTAGAAGTAGCCGCCCTTGGGCTGGATGCCGACCGCCTCGTCGCCGTCGGCCATGAAGAAGTTGCAGCCCCCGAGAACGGCGACGAACGCCGCCAGCAGCGAGGCCAGGCCGATCCGTCTCCTCAGATTCGCGATCATCGATCTCCCCTTGGTCGTTCGGCTGCACGCCTTCCGGTGGCCGGCAGCCCGGCGGCCGTCATCGCGGCGCCGCGCAGAACCTCACCGCCGTCGCACGATCACCCGGGCGTCCGCGGATGGACACCGGGAAAGTCCCGACGGGCCAGTGAGCGCTGAATAACAAGGTCCATGCCACGGCCCACGCGTTGCAATCAAAGCATTTGCGTTGTTCTAACGCCAGAAGTGTGCTAATATCGCACAGTCGCATTGAGGGCAAACCGGACGTTGGGGGCCCGCCCCGGCGCCGCGGGACCACCCGCCAGGAGCACGCGATCCACCGAAACGGGAAGCACTTGCACCGCACCGCCGCCTCCGTCCGCACCGCTTTCCGCAGGCCGTTGACGCTGGTCGCCACGGTGCTGGTGGTGCTCACGGCCGCCGGCTTCCTCTCCGTCCGGGCCATGCACCACTGGCGCGACGACATCGTCCGGAAGAACCTCTCGTTCACGAGTGTCGCGGCAGCGGACATGGCTGCCCGGGCCGAGGCGCAGTGGCGGCAATGGCCGATCGTGGGCCTGAGCGGGAATGTCCCCGTCGTCGACCTGACGCCCGAGCATCTCGACGTCGGCCTCAAGACGATCGCCAACAACGTCTTCGCCTCGGGCCACGCCCTCAAGGGCGGGTTCTGGGTGATCCAGCAGGACGAGTTCATGGGCTACGCCGATCCGTGGTCCCCGCCGCCCGCGCCCACGTTCGGACCCCCGCCGCGCTCGTATTCCGTCATTCTCAAGCAGGTCCAGGACTCCATCGCGAAGGGCGTGCCCCTCGTCGAGGTGCACGAGTTCGACTCGGTGTCCGTCAGCAAGACCGTGTTCACGCTGGCCACGCACCCGATCCGCCGCGACGGCCGCATCGTGGCGGTGGCCTGGGTCCGCATCCATATCGAGAAGGAACTGCCGGCCGCGAAGCTGACGCCGTTCTTCAACCTCGCCGGGCTGGTCACCCTCGTGGCCTTCCTGGCCGCGCTGGTGACGACCATGGTCCAGCGGCGGGAGATCCACAGCCTGAACGAGAACCTGCGGCTCATCGAGCGCGACCCCACGGTGCGCCTGTCGAACCGGAAAGGGATGTTCGGCAGCATCCGCCGCGCCATCAACCAGATGCTGGGTTCGCTCGAGCAGGAAAGCCGGCACCGGCAGGCGCTGGAGGCGCAGCTGCACCAGCAGGACAAGATGGCCGCGCTGGGCAACCTGCTGGCGGGCGTCGCCCACGAGATCAAGACGCCCCTGGCCATCGTCAAGACCCGCGTCCAGATCTGGCAGCGCGACCTTGACCAGTACAGCCGCGAGCACGACGTGCCGCCGCCGCTGCAGAACGAGTCGATGCAGCTGGTCCTCAACGAGATCGACCGCCTGTCCGGGCTGCTGAAAAAGCTGCTCTACTTCTCCCGCCCGGTCAGGCAGGACCAGATGCGGGCCGTCGACATCAACGACCTGGTGCGCCACACGGTGCTGTTCGCCAAGCCGCGCATCGTGCAGCGGCGCGTCGACCTCGACATGAGGCTGACCGCCGCCGACGGGCAGGTGCTGGGCGACGCGGACTCGCTGCACCAGGCGTTCCTGAACATCCTGACCAACTCGCTGGACCACGTCGCGGAAGGCGGGGCGATCGCGATCGCCAGCCGGCTCGACCGCGAGAACCGGCAGGTCATCCTCGACTTCACGGACAACGGGCCGGGGCTGACCCCGGACGTCCGCGCGCAGGCCTTCAACCCGTTCTTCACCACCCGGCACGGCGGCTCGGGGCTGGGCCTGTCGATCACCTACGAGATCATCACGGCG
>CAIOLW010000355.1 GCA_903859215.1 uncultured bacterium
ATTCCGCTGTCGAGCTTCCCGTTCGCGCCTTCGGTGGTGAAGAACCATATCGGCCAGCTTGTTCTGACCACGACCGACGCCCAATTGGTGATGGTGGACAATATCTACTGGCACAAGTAGATTCGGCCGCGGGTGACGTGTTCCGGGAGGATCGAAGGCCGGATGACCAACGAGGATCTCAGCTGGAAGGGCCTGCGCCGCACGGACCCTGACCGTCCGCGCCCCCTCGCGGATGCCGTCCTGCGCCTGATCTGGCAGAAGAAGCGCATCTCACGCGCCGAGATCGCCGGCCTGGCCGGGCTGTCGCGCTCCACGGTCTCCGAGATCGTGGGCGAGATCCTGCCCATGGGCATCGTCACCGAGGTCGGCGAGGGCCCCTCGCGCGGCGGCCGCCGCCCCATCGTGCTCGAGTTCCAGGACGACAGCTGCGTCATCCTCGGCGTCGAGATGGGCGCCACGCACATCGTGGTCGCGCTGACCGACCTGCGCGGCCGCGTGCTGATGTGGCTCTCCCGGGATCACGCCGTGCGCACCGACCCTGTCGGCACGCGCGCGCTGATCGCCGAACTCTGCGACATCTGCCTGGCCGCCCCTGCCGCGGGCGACCGCCCGCTGGTGGGCATCGGCGTCGCCGTGGCCAGCCCCGTGGACCCGTCACACCCCGACCGCCTGTCGACCATCGTCCTGCCCGCCTGGGGCGGGCGGCTGGGCCTGGATAACCTGGCGCGCAAGTACGGCGTGCCCCTGATGGTCGACAACGACGCCAACCTGGGCGCGCTGGCCGAGCACTGGTGGGGCGCCGGCCAGGGCGTCGACGACCTCGCCTACATCAAGCTGGCGATGGGCATCGGCTCGGGCCACGTGATCCGCGGCGACATCTACCGCGGCGCCACCGGCGTGGCGGGCGAGATCGGCCACCTGTCCATCGACTCGCAGGGCAAGCCCTGCCTGTGCGGCCTGCGCGGCTGCCTGGTCACGCTGGTCGGCGCGCCCGCGCTGGTCGAGCGCGCGGCCGAACTGGCCCCCTCGTTCCCCGACAGCCCGCTCGCCGGCCGCACCGTCACCATCGTCGAGCTGGAGAACGCCGCGCTGGCCGGCGATCCGCTGGCGCTGCAGGTGGCGCAGGAAGCCGCCGCCCACCTGGGCCGCGCCGTGGCCGGCCTGCTCAACATCATGAACCCGTCGATGGTCATCATCGGCGGCATGCTCGCGCGCCTGGGCGACCTGCTGCTGGTGCCGCTGCGCGAAACGATCGTCAGCCGCACACTGGTCAGCTCGGTGGCCGCGGCCGAGATCCGCGCCGGCGGCCTGGGCGAACTGGGCATCGCGGTCGGCGCCTCGACAATGGTGCTGAAGGCGGCGCTGGCCGACTCGCACCTGTTCCCGCGTGTGGACAGCAGCCCCGAAGGCGTGGGCGACGCCGTGGCGCCGTGATCGGCGCGCGCCTGGCCACCGCGCTGGCCCTGCTGGCGCTCGCGGTCTCCCCCGGCTGCAGCGAGGAAACGAAGCCCGTCGTCTGGAACCTGGTCTGGCAGGACGAATTCGACGGCGCCGCCGGCACCCGCCTGGACAACACGAAGTGGCGCTACGACGTCGGCACCGGCTGGGGCAACAACCAGCTCGAGTACGACACCAGCCTCGCGAGCAACGCCTCGCTCGACGGCGCGGGCAACCTGGCCATCACCGCCCGCCGCGAGGACTACGCCGGCCAGTCCTACACCTCGGCCCGCGTCAAGACCAAGGGCCTGTTCGAGCGCGCGCACGGCCGCTTCGAGGCGCGCCTGAAGCTGCCGGTGGGCCAGGGCATGTGGCCCGCGTTCTGGCTGCTAGGCGCGAACATCGACCAGGTCGGCTGGCCCACCTGCGGCGAGGTCGACATCATGGAGTACCGCGGGCAGTACCCGCGCACGCTGGTCGGCTCGCTGCACGGCCCCGGCTACTCGGGCGGCAACCCCATCACGAAGACCTACACGGCGGCCGCCGGCCTGGACCAGGACTTCCACGTCTACGCCATCGAGTGGGACGCCAGCGAGATCACCTGGTCGATCGACGGCGTGAACTACCATCGCGCAACGCCGTCGAGCATCCCCTCCGGCGCGCCATGGGTGTTCGACAAGCCGTTCTTCATCATCCTGAACGTGGCGGTGGGCGGCAACTGGGTGGGGGCGCCGAACGCCGCCACTGTGTTCCCGCAGGCGATGCTTGTTGATTACGTGCGGGTTTACGCGGACGCTGCGGAATAGCGTTAGCCACGAGGGGCGCCACTTGCGCCGGCGCAAGTCGGGATCTGCCGTGAAACCCGCCCTTCCTGCCGGCCTGCGCGCGCCCCCACGTGCACACGTCCCCATCCGCCGCGTTGTCCCGGCGCGTCACCGGTGGTGGACAGGTCACAACGGACATGCGAACTCCCGGGCGCGGTGCTGCCGGCAAGCTGTTACGCCTGCGCAACCGCCAGAATGGGCGCACGCACCGCTGCCCGCACGAATTCGACCAACGGGACACCATCCGGCACGTCGGTTGCCATGAGGTTGACAGGAACCACGCGGCCGGAGTATCCTCCCTCAATCTATAAGAGGTCCCCGGGCTGCCGTTGCTTATCGAAGTGCAGGCCGGGGATCGCTCTTATTGGGGAAAGACCACCATGTCGAAATCCGCCTACCAGGTGGCAGTGCTGATCGACGCCGGCTTTTTCCTTCATGAATCACATGCGCCGCTCGGACATCGGCTGGTTGAACCGGAGGAAGTGATTGATGCCGCGCGCAGCACGCTGCGCAAGGACGAGCATCTCTTCCGGATCTACTACTATGACTGTCCCCCGTTCGAAGGCACCAGGAACAACCCCGTTGACCAGCGCGTGATCAACTTCGCCGCGACCGATACGGCTCGTGCCCGGCAATCGCTCCATGGGCGTCTGGAAGTCGCGCCGCACATGGCTTTCCGGAAGGGCCGACTCGTCTTCGAAGGCTGGACCATCCCGCGCCACCGATTGCGCGACCTGGTCAAAGCCAACCGGCCCGTGTGTGCGGATGACTTCCAGCCCGAGTTCACGCAGAAGGGAGTCGACATCAAGATCGGGTTGGATGTCGCCTGGCTGGCCTCCATGCACATCGTGGACAGGATCATCCTCGTCACCGGCGACACGGACTTCGTTCCGGCCATGAAGTTCGCGCGCCGTCAGGGCGTGCAGGTGATTATCGCGACCGTGTCGCCCGACGTCTCATCACTCCTGCGCGCCCATTCAGACGAACATCGGCAGATGCATCTCGGACGCGCATTCTGAATCCCGCCACTTGCGCCGGCGCAAGTTCCCTGAAGGTTGAACAACAGAAGAGCCCCGCCACCCTCCCAGGCAGCGGGGCTCGCTTCAACTGCTGCACGTACCCCTAGATCGCCAGGTGCAGATACGTCCGGATCTCCCACTCGTGCCCACCGGCCAGCCCGTCCGGATACTTCTCGTTCAGCGCCGGCGCGGGCTCGCCCTCCGGTTGGTACCGCGGCGACCACTGGTCCAGCGTCCGGTACGTTGCGCGCACGCCCAGGCGCGTCTGCGGCAGGTCGAACCAGCGCGGCGTGCCCAGGGTGGTCGACACGTCCAGCCACGCCTGCATCGGGTAGGTCAGGTTGAAGTCGTGGTGGTAGTCGTACGGGCCGTAGTCGTTCAGCTTGAAGGCGCCCGCCATGACCAGCGTCGGCATCGTGACGCGCGTGTCGATGGCGAAGCGGTGCACGAGGCGTTCGTCGTTGCCGTTCGGCTCGGCCGTGCCCCACGTCAGGTGCGTGACCATGCGCGACGACTCGCCCAGGCGCTTGACGACGCGGCAGCGCAGTTCCCACAGGTCGCGCGCGGGCGTGGCGCCGGGGAAGCCGAGCACCAGGCCGTCGGCCGTCACCAGCAGCGCGCCGTCGGCGCTGGTCGCGTGGTGGCGCACCGACAGGCCCATGCTGGCGGCCAGGTCGGCGTCCTCGCGCACGTCGTTGTCCCACTGCCACATCCAGGTGGCCGGCGTCGGGTCGTAGGTCACCATGATCTCGCCGGCCGTCGTCTCGCGGTTGCCGCGCACGGCGAACGGGTCGTCGATCACGTTGCGCACCAGGCCCGCGGTGCCGGTCATGTACTTCGCGTTCGGCATGGGGCCCACGATGGGCTTCTGCCACAGCAGGTTCGGCCCGATCTGCCACACGCCCCTGGTCACGGCCATGCCGGTCAGCACGTTGACCTGGTTGCTCGAGCCCGAGTCCTTCAGGTCCCAGCCGGTGAAGGTCGGGATCGCCGTCGGGCCTCCGTCGGCCACCAGGCCCATGTAGGCGGCCTGGCCGTACCAGTTGTAGCGGCCCTTCTGCCAGGTCAGCTTGCCCTTCAGGCCCCAGGTGTCGTCCTTCTTGACCGTGTCGCTGCGCACATCGCCCGGGGCGATGTTCACGTTCGCGTCGACCAGCTTCTCGTCGACGATCTGGAACGGCTCGCCGATGCGCGGCTGGCCGGACCACAGCGCGCCGCCCTCGAAGTTGAACGGGCCGACGCGGCGGGTCATCGCCAGCGCCGCCTTGCGCGTGGTGCGCGTCGGGATGGCCACCGAGGTGGTCACCTGCGACTGCTGCGCGAAATCCTCCTGGTAGATGGCCGTCCAGTGCGAGCCGGCGAAGTCGCGGCCGTACTTGGCGAAGATCGCCGGGTTGGCGCCCCACCACAGCTGCGGGCCGAAGGCCAGCTTCAGGCCGGCCAGCTGCCGCTTGCCGGCGATCTCGAAGCCGACGGGCGCCTCGCCGTTGTAGATGTCGATGTTCTCGCCGTAGTAGGCGTCGCGGTAGAGGCCGAAGAAGTCGCCCTCGTACTGCCAGTGCAGGTGGCCGGTGCGGTAGAAGGCGTCCAGCGTGAACATGCGGTCGTCCCAGCTGATCGTCGACTGGTACACCTTCACGCGCTCGATCGAGTCCATCTGGAACGACGTGCCGTCCTCGCGCTGCATCTGCTGCGGCCGGCCACGGTTCTCGTAGAAGATCTCGTCGATCGGGTTCAGGGGCACGTGGCCCAGCACGTTCAGCGACAGGTGGCCGGTGACCGCATCGCTGGGCTGGGCTTCGAGGTCGGCCCAGAACGACTCGCCGTGGTCGAAGCCGCGCCACGACGGGTACGAAGTGCCGGGCGCATCGCTGGCCGGCGTGGACGTGTTCCTGGCGCCGGTCGAGTACGTCTCGAACTCGGCGCGCAGCCCGGCCAGGCGCACCTTGCTGAGCGCGCCGGTATTCAGGGCCGCCGCGTCGCCGCGGGCCTCGAGGACGGCGGTCATCGGACGCACGTCCGCGAAATGGGCCACGACCGCCGCCTTGTCGACGCCGGGCGCGTAAGGGTCAAGGCTCCACGCATCGCGCAGCGCGTAGTAGGCCGCGCGCGGGTACAGGTCGTAGTACCCGGACGCGTCGGGGAAGCCCTTGGCGGTGATGCCCCACCACTCCTCGTTCATGTTGTTGTCGCCCTCGCGGTAGTCGTCGGGATAGCCCGCGTTCGGCCACGAGGCGTTCGTGTCGTGGATGTTCAGCCGGCTCTCCTGCATGTACTTCCACCAGCCGTCGCTCCACTGGAAGACCAGGCCGCCGGCCGCGTTGCCCACCTGTCCCTTGCCCGCCGACTGCTCGTAGATCTCCTTCCACTGCCCGACCAGGAAGCGCGCCTGCATCGCCTGGTCCTCGCGCATGTCGCGCGCATTGAAGGCGTCCGAGCCGAACTCGGTGAAGATCACCGGCTTGTGAAGCTTGTCCTTCACGACCTGGAAGAAGTCGCGCGCCGAGATGCCGCGGTACACGTTCGAGCCCATGACGTCCATCTTGCCGCAGTACTCGGCCACCAGGTCGATGTACTGCAGGTCGCCGTTGGCGATGCACACCAGGTGGTTGGGATCGCGCTGCTTGATGTCCCCGATGATCTCGCCGAACAGCGAGTACAGGTAGCGCGCCCGCGCCGTGTTCTGCTCGCCCTTCGGCAGCGCCTCGATCTCGAACGACGCCCACGACAGGCCGTAGTTGTTCTCGTTGCCCAGGAGCCACATCAGGATGCCCGGCGTGTCCTTGTACTGGTCGACCAGCGCGGCCAGTTCGCTCTTCAGCAGCGAGCGCACCTTCGGGTCGCTGTAGTCGGTCGACGGGAGCCAGGCGCCGTCGATGGTCAGGCCGTAGCGGCCCACCGTGTGGTTGAGCACCGTGAAGATGCCGTAGCGCTCGTAGATGTACTGGATCCACTTGGGCTGGATGCCCACGTACAGGCGGATGGCGTTCACATGCATCGCCTGCAGCAGCGGCATCTCGCGGTCGAGCACCGTCCGGATGAAGTCGTCCGGCTGCGCCCACAGGCTGTAGCCGTAGTTCTGGCCGATGGGCACGTAGTCCCAGTTCATGCCCAGCACCATGAAGTCCCGGCCGTCGACCTGCAGGCGCGAGCCGCCGTCGTCGGTCAGCACCCCCAGGCGGGGCAGCGTGCCGCCGGCCGCCAGCGCGGCCACGGGCAGCGAAAGCAGCAACAGCGCCGCGACCAGGGTGGTCACGCGGAAGCGGGCGAAGCCGTCGAGCATCGAACGCACGGGACTCTCCTTAACATGGTGGCCGCAGGGGCACGGTCGCCGACGCGGTCGTTTGGCCCGGAAGGTCGTTGCGCCCCCGGGCCGTCAGGCGTCCTGGTCAATCCGTGACGGCGTTGGCCGCCACCACGTCGCGATACCAGGACGCGCTCTGTTTGGGGATCCGGCGACCATCCTGCGGGTCCACCGCATAGAGGCCGAACTTCTTCGTATAACCGAAGCCCCACTCGAAATTGTCCAGCAGCGACCACAGGAAGTAGCCCTTGAGCGGCACTCCCTGCGCGGCCGCGCGCGCGCACGATGCCAGGTGCCCGCGCAGGTAGTCGATGCGCCGCTGGTCGTCGATGCGCCCGTCGGCGTCCATCGGCTCGTCGTAGGCGGCGCCGTTCTCGGTGACGTACATCACCGGCGGCGCGTACTCCCGGTGGATGCGCAGCAGCGTCTCCTCCAGGCCCGCAGGATACACTTCCCAGCCCATGTCCGTCAGCGACGGAACCTTCGGGGGCGGCACGGCCTCGGGCTTGCCGTTCGCACCCGCCCGCATCACCACGCGACTGTAATAGTTGACGCCCAGGAACTCGAGCGGCGTCGAGATGGCCTTCAGGTCGCCGTCCTTGACGAAAGGCATGGCCCCGCCGTCCAGCTGGCCGTTGGCCGTCCGGTCGGCGATCGCGTCGGCCGGGTAGGCGCCGCGGAAGATCGGGTCCAGGTACCAGCGGTTGAAGAAGCCGTCGAACCAGCGGGCCGCGTCGATGTCGCCGGCGCTGCCGGTGGCCGGGTGCGCGGGGCTGTGGATGAGCACGATGCCCAGCTCGGCGCCCGGCGCCTCGCGGCGGACGGCCTCGCAGGCCCAGCCGTGGGACAGCATGAGATGGTGCGCGGCGGCCAGGCCCTCGGCGGGGCTCAGGTGGCCCGGCGCGTGGTGGCCCTCTTCGTAGCCCAGCGTGGCGGCGCACCACGGCTCGTTGTGCGTGGTCCAGCGCTTGACGCGGTCGCCCAGGCGGCGGGCGACGATGGCCGCGTAGTCGGCAAAAGCCTCGGCCGTGTCCCGCGCGGCCCAGCCGCCGGTGTCCTGCAGGCTCTGCGGCAGGTCCCAGTGGTACAGGGTCGGGTACGGCTCCAGGCCCGCTGCGAGCAGGCCGTCGACCAGCTTGTCGTAGAAGTCCAGACCGGCCAGGTTGGCGGCCCCGCGCCCGGTGGGCTGGATCCGGGGCCAGGCGATGGAGAACCGGTAGGCCCCCAGGCCGAGGCCTTTCATGATAGCTATGTCGTTGCGCCACAATCGATAATGATCGCAGGCGATGTCCGGATTGCTGCCGTCGGCGATCTTCCCCGGCACGGTCGCGAAGCGGTCCCAGATGGACTCGCCGCGCCCCCCCTCGTGGCGGCCGCCCTCGATCTGCTGGCTGGAGGTGGCGACACCCCAGAGAAACCCGTCGGGGAAGGTGTTTTGGCTCATCAGGCGGGCCCCTGTCTTTTCCGTCCGATGCTCAAAAATAACCTTTGTTCGGACGCCGAACATAGTGTATGATCTTTGCGGCCCTGTCAAGAGTTGTCTCCGCCCCGCTCATCGGGCGTGGCCGTGACCGCAAAAGCGACTTGAGAGCACAGAGAGAGGTCATCACCATGCGTCGTTTCGCCATCACCACCATCGCCGCCATCGCGCTGGTCTGCCTGGCCTTCGCCGTCCAGGCCGCGCCCGTGGCACCGTATAGCCAGAACTTCGAATCACTGAACCAGGCCAGTTCGACCGCACTGTCCGCCGACGGCTGGGTCGTCTACGGCAACGTCTTCGACGGCGGCACGCTCGCCTACATGTACGGCTACGGCCCGTACCCCGCGCCCAACGGCGGCTCGTCGTTCTGCGACCTTGACGGCGGCCAGGGCGGCGCCCAGCAGGGCCTGCAGCAGCTGGTGGTCTACAGCGACTACAACAACGCCGACCACGGCAACGGCAACATCGTCGAGTCGAACGTGTACCGCGAGATGGTCATCGGCGCGAGCGACATCGGCAAGACCTACGTCTTCGCCTTCGACGCCAAGCGCGGCAACATCGCCGGCGCCTCGATCGCCAAGGCGTTCATCAAGACGCTGAACCCGGCCGCCGGCTACGCGATGACCAACTACCTCACGCAGGACATGACGGCGATCCCCGACACCTGGTCGAACTACTCGATCCAGATCCCGATCGTCGCGGGCATGACCGGCCAGCTGCTGCAGATCGGCTTCATGAACCAGGCGACGTTCTACGAGTCGTCGGGCATCTACTACGACAACGTCGACTTCCGCCGGTTCGTCAGTTCGGGCGTGCCGTCGGCCGTGGTCGCCGGCGTCGAGCTGCGCCAGAACTACCCGAACCCGTTCAACCCGTCGACGAAGATCGCCTTCAAGCTCGAGCACGCGACGAACGTCGATGTGACCGTGTTCGACCTGGCGGGCCGTCGCGTGGCCACGCTGCAGCAGGGCGCGCTGGCCGCCGGCGAGCATGACGTCATCTGGAACGGCAGCACCGACCAGGGCACCCCGGCGGCCGCCGGCCAGTACCGCTATGTGCTGACCACCGACGCCGGCCGCGTGTCCCGCAGCATGATGCTGGTGAAGTAGGACCTCTCCGCGCGCCGGGGCCCGGCAGGGCCCGGGTCCCGGCGCGGCGCTCAGGGGATCCTGCCCGCTCGAGGCGACCGAACCGTCGAAACGGAATTCGACCCGGAACTCATTCCAGAGCAGCCCGTCGACGAACGCGGCCGGAGTCTATCGATGAAAGCCAGACTGGCGACTTCCTCCCCACCCATCGCCAAGGAAACCCTGGGCCTGGGCCTGCCCGTGGGCGATTCGGTCGTCCGCGACGGCGAGGTCTGCCACCGGATCTCCGGCTACCATCGCATGCCCGCGTTCATGATGAGCCTGGCCAGCGACACCGACCTGTGGATGTTCGTCACCGCGGGCGGCGGCCTGACCGCCGGGCGCGTCGACGCCGACGGCGCCCTGTTCCCGTACCTGACCGTCGACCAGCTCCACGATGCGCACACCCACACCGGCCCGGTGACGCTTGTCCGCGTGGTGCGCGGCCAGGGCCCCGCCGTGCTCTGGGAACCGTTCAGCGCCGCGGGCACCGACGACCCCGCTGTCGAGCGCAACCTCTACAAGACCGCCACCGGTCATCGCCTCGAGTTCGAGGAGATCCGCCGCGACCTGGGCCTGGCCTTCCGCTACAGCTGGGCGCCGGCCGATGCCTTCGGCTGGGTGCGCACCGCGGCGCTCGAGAACATCGGCGCCGGCGCCGCGCGCGTCACGCTGCTGGACGGCCTGCGCAACATCCTGCCGTTCGGCGCGCCGCTTGGCATGTACCAGGGCTTCAGCAACCTGGTCGACGCCTACAAGCGCACCGAGGCCGACGCCGAGACCGGGCTGGGCGTCTTCTCGCTGACCGCCGGCATCACCGACCGCGCCGAGGCGCTCGAGGTGCTGCGCGCCAATACCGTTTTCTGCACGGGACCCGAATCGTTCCGCGTGCACCTGGCCGCCGGCGCCGTGTCGGCCTTCCGCCAGGGCCGCGTGCTGGCCGAGGACGCCGCGCTGTGCGGCGCCCGCGGCAACTACCTGGTCAGCTTCGGCGCCGAACTGGACGCGGGCGCGTCCACGACCTGGCGCCTGGTGGGCGACACCGGCCGCGACCACGTGCAGGTGGCCGCGCTGCGCGACGGGCTGCGCCGCGAAGACGAGCTGTCCGCGCGCCTGGACGAAGGCCTGCGCCAGGCCGGCGAGAACCTGCGCCGCAACGTGGGCAGCGCCGACGGCATCCAGCTGACGGCGCGCCGCGAAGCCTGGACGCACCATTTCGCCAACGTCCTGTTCAACAACATGCGCGGCGGGGTCTTCTGGCGGAACCATGATGTTCCTGCCGACGACTTCGTCCGCTTCCTGCGCGTCCGCAACGCCGCGGTGGCCGAACGCCGGCAGGACGTGCTGGCGACGCTGCCCGCCACGCTGACGGTGCAGGCGCTGCGCGAGGCGGCGCTGGGTTCGGGCGACGCCGACTTCGCGCGCCTGTGCCACGAATACCTGCCGCTGCACTTCGGGCGCCGCCACGGCGACCCCAGTCGCCCCTGGAACCGCTTCTCGATCCGCATGCGTGGCGCCGATGGCGAACGCGAACTGAACTACGAGGGCAACTGGCGCGACATCTTCCAGAACTGGGAGGCGCTCGGCGCCGCGTTCCCCGGCTTCCTGCCCAGCCTGGTCGCGAAGTTCGTCAACGCCTCGACCGTGGACGGCTTCAACCCGTACCGGCTGACGCGCGACGGCGTGGACTGGGAGACCGTCTCGCCGCACGACCCGTGGAGCAACATCGGCTACTGGGGCGACCACCAGGTCATCTACCTGCTGAAGCTGCTCGAGGCGCTGCGCCAGCACGACCCCGCCGTCCTGGGCTCGATGCTCACGGCCGACATCTTCAGCTACGCCGAGGTGCCCTACCGCATCCGGCCGTACGAGGAGATCCTGGCCGACCCGCGCGACACGATCGTCTTCGACACCGCGCGCCAGGCCCGCATCGACGCCCGCGTGGCCGCGCTGGGCACCGACGGACGGCTGCTGCAGGGACAGGGCGGCGGCGTGCACCACGCCAACCTGACTGAGAAGCTGCTGGTCCCCGTGCTGTCGAAGCTGTCGAACCTGGTGCCGGACGCCGGCATCTGGATGAACACGCAGCGGCCCGAGTGGAACGACGCGAACAACGCGCTCGGCGGCGGCGGCGTCTCGATGGTCACGCTGTGCTACCTGCGCCGGTACCTGTCGTTCCTGGCCGAACTGCTCGAGGAACACCTGGCCCGGCCGCAGCCCGGCCAGGCGGCCCGCGCGCAGGCCGCGACGGTGCCGATGTCGAGCGAGGTGGCCGCCTGGTTCCGGCGCGTCCACGACGTGCTGGCCGACGAGATCGCCGTGCTGGTCAACCGCGAGGTGTCCCCGCGCGACCGCATGCGGCTGATGGACCGCCTCGGCGGCGCCTTCTCGGACTACCGCGCCGCGGTCTACGACGGCGGCTTCACCGGCCGCGACGAGGTGTCCGCGGCCGACGTCGTCGCCATGTGTCGCGTCGCCCTGGCCTGGGTCGACCACGGCATCGCCGCCAACCGGCGCGAGGACGGCCTCTACCACGCCTACAACCTGCTGGAAACCAGCGCCGACGGCGCCGCCGCCCAGGTGGGCCGGCTGCCGGAGATGCTCGAGGGCCAGGTTGCGGTGCTCAGTTCCGGCGTGCTGGACGCGGGCGCCAGCCTCGAGATCCTCGACCGCCTGTTCGCCAGCGACCTCTACCGCGCCGACCAGCACAGCTTCCTGCTGTACCCGGCGCGCGAACTGCCGGGCTTCCTGGCGAAGAACGCGCTGACCGCGGCCCGCGCCGCCGAGGTGGAGTTGCTGGGCGAACTGCTGATGGCGGACGAGACGAGCATCGTCTCGCGCGACGTCGACGGCGTCGTCCGCTTCAACGGCGACTTCCGGAACGGCCGCGACCTGGGCGCCGCGCTTGACGCCCTGGGCGCCCGCGCGCGCTGGACCGCCGGCGTGGCCCGCGACCGCGCCGAGGTGCTCGCCCTGTTCGAGGACGTCTTCAACCACAAGGCGTACACCGGGCGCTCGGGCGCCATGTACGGCTACGAGGGCCTCGGCTGCATCTACTGGCACATGGTCGCCAAGCTGCTGCTGGCCACGCAGGAAGTGCTGCTGCGCGCCGAGCAGGAAGGCGCGCGCGCGCCGCTGCAGGCCGACCTCGCCGCCATGTATTTCCGCATCCGCGCCGGGCTCGGCTGCGAGAAGTCCGTCGCCGAGTACGGCGCCTTCCCGGCCGATCCCTATTCGCACACGCCGCCGGACGGCGGCGCGCGCCAGCCGGGCATGACCGGCCAGGTGAAGGAGGAGATCCTGACCCGGTTCGGCGAGCTGGGCGTGCGCGTGCGCGACGGCGTCATCCACTTCAGCCCCGTGCTGCTGCGCGCGGACGAATTCCTGGACGCGCCGGCGACCTTCCACTACTTCGACGGCGAAGGCGCCGCACAACAACTGGGCCTGCCTTCCGGCAGCCTGGCCTTCACGTTCTGCCAGGTGCCGGTCGTCTACCGGCGCCTGGACGGCCCGGCGCGCATCACGGTCCGCTATGCCGACGGCACGACGCTCGAGCAGTCGGGCGACGCGCTGGACGCGCGCGCGGGGGCCGACGTGCTGGCCCGCAACGGGCGTATCCGGCAGCTGGAGATCGGCGTTCCCGCACACACGTTGCTCGCACCCGCCGGGATCCCGCGCCGCAAGGGCGAGCGGTAGCCCGCCGATCGGAGAGTCTGATGTCCCTGCGCAAGTTCATCGTGACCGGCGCGCTGCTGCTGGCGGCGGGTGCCGCGGCGGCGCCGCGCGCGCAGGCCCAGTGCATCTTCGCCAACCCCAGCTTCGAGATGCTGGGCACCGGCGGTGCGGTCTTCCGGGGCTGGAACCAGTTCGGGTCGACGGGCTCGACGACCGTCACGCTGCACGGCCAGCGCGCCGCGCGCGTGATCGGGCCCAACCTCGGCGGCTGGGACATGTCCGGGTTCTGGCAGGCGCAGGCGTGCGCCGCCGGCGAGCAGTGGGCGATCACCGGCTACGTCCGCATCCCGTCGATGAAGCCCCTGACGGGGCAGTGCACGGCGCTGGTGAACGTGGAGTGGCGCGACGCCGCGGGCACGCTCATCAACTACGACTCGTTCACCGTCGCGACGGCGGCGACGACGCTCGACCAGTACACGAAGTTCTCGCTGACCAGCACCGCGGCCCCGGCGAACACCGCCACCGCGCGCCTGGTGGTCGGCCTCCTCCAGGCCCCCGGCGCGCCCATCCCCGACGCCTACTTCGACCAGCTGACCTTCAACAGCCAGACGCCGCCCACGCTCGAGACCGAGCAGTGGCTCGACTTCCCGAGCGGCCGCACGATCGCGTTCAGCGGCCGCAACTGGCGCGTCAAGGGCGGCGGCTGGTACGGCCCGGGCACGAACTACTTCACGCCGTCGGCCAGCGGCACCTGGGTGGACGCTAACGGCTACCTGCACCTGACGCTGAAGAACGTCAACGGCACCTGGAACGCCACCGAAGTGACCGCCACCGACGCGCTCGGCTACGGCGACTACATCCTGACGACCGAGGGCCGGCTCGATCTTGTCGACCCGCAGTCGGTGCTGGGCATCTTCCTCTGGGAATACGGCCCCTGCTACGACGCCGGCTACCTGTGGTGGAACCCGTACAACGAGATCGACATCGAGTACAGCCGCTGGGCCGACCCGGCCGCCGCCATCACGCAGTTCGTGGCGCAGCCCTACTACTACAACGGCAACATCACCCGCTTCGACGCCACCTTCGCCGACGGCGAGGTGACCAGCCACGCCATGCGCTGGCTGCCGAACAAGGTCGAGTACCGCGTGTGGCGCGGCGGCCCGAACGACGAGTCGCCGGCGAACATGATCTACTCGTGGAACTACGCCGGCCCGCACGTCCCGCGGCCCGAGTCGCCGCGCATGCACCTGAACTTCTGGAAGCTGGACGGCACGCCGGCCGCGAACCAGGAAGTGGTGTTCCGCAGCTTCCGGTACTACCCGGTGGGCTCCGCGGCGCCCGTGGGCGACGATGGCGCGCGCGGCCTGCCCTCTGCCCCGACGGGCCATCTGGACGACGCCGCGCCGAACCCGTTCAACCCGCGCACGACGCTGCGCTTCGAGCTCGACCGCCCCGACGTGGTGCAGCTGGTGGTCTTCGACGCCGCCGGGCGGCGGGTGCGGACGATCCTCGACGGGGCGTTCGCGGCCGGACCGCACGAAGCCGAGTGGGACGGCCGCGACGACGCCGGCCGCAGCGTGGCCTCGGGCGTCTACCTGATGCAGTTGCACGGCAGCAACTTCACCGAGAGCCGGGCGGCGACACTCCTGCGCTAGGCCGCGGCCGAAGGGCCCGGCCCGCCCGGACAGTTCGCAAGAATACGCTTGACCGGTATTTACGGGCCCGGGTACTTTGTTCGGAGTTCGTACAAAGTCGATCAGGGACCATCG
>CAIOLW010000356.1 GCA_903859215.1 uncultured bacterium
GCCGTCCGCCGCCAGGCGGGTCGCCTCGCGCGTCAGCAGCGCCTCGGCGTAGCCGGCGCCGCGCCCGGCGACGCTGCTGTTGGAGCCGTCAACCGCCAGCCCGATGGCCGGGCTGCGCCCGTCGGCCACGTCGCGCGCGAAGCCGGCCGGGATGTGCACCGCGATGTCGCAGCGGCCCTCGCGCAGCAGGCGCGCCAGACCGGCCTCGCCATCGGCGTCCGGGCCCGTCGTGAACGTGACGCCGTGGGGGAAGGCGTCGGCCAGGCTGCGGCTGAGCGTCGTGCGGTCCTCGTCCAGCACCGTCACGCGCAGGTCGCGCAGGTCGCTGTTCAGGGCGTAGGACATGACCAGGAGCTGCATGATGGGCAGGACCAGGACCAGTCGCAGCAGGGCCGGGTCCCGCCGCAGCTGCCGGAATTCCTTGCGCACCAGTGTCCGCAGCACGGACATCGCCTACTCCAGTCGCAGCCGGAAGCTGCGGATCGCCAGGCCCAGCAGCACCACGGCCTGCGTGACCAGGATCGCCGTTTCCAGCGGGTACCAGTTGACGCCGCGCAGCATGATGCCGCGCAGCACGACCAGGAAATGGGTGGCCGGCAGCAGCCGGCAGAGCACCTGCAGCGGCGCCGGCATGCTCGCGACCGGGAACATGAAGCCCGAGAGCATCATCGTCGGCAGCATGGTGGCGGTGACCGCCGCCATCATCGCCACGCGCAGGCTGCGGGCCTTCGCCGAGATCAGCAGCCCGACGCCCAGCGCGATGACGATGAACAGCAGGCAGTAGCCCGCCAGCGCGAACCAGGAGCCGTTCATCGGCACCCGGAACGCGAAGCGGCCGATCCCGAGGATCATGGCGGCGTCCACCGCCGCCAGCCCGATGTAGGGCAGCACCTTGCCGACGATGACCTGCGCCGGCCGGATCGGCGTCGTCAGGATCTGCTCCAGCGTGCCGGTTTCCTTCTCGCGCGTGATGGCGATGCTGGTGAGGATCGCGCAGATCATCATCAGCACCAGCGCCACGAGTCCCGGGACCACGAAGTGCGCGCTGCGCAGTTCCGGGTTGAACCAGACGCGCGGCCGCACCGTGAACGGCAGGGTCGCCGCAGGCGCCGCGGCGGCCAGGGCGCGCGCCTGCCGCTGCACCACCGCCTGCAGGTAGTTGGCGGCCAGAGCCGCGGTCGCGGCGTCCGAGCCGTCGACCAGCACCTGCACCGTGGCAGGTTCGCCGCCGGCCACCGTGGCCGCGAAGCCGCGGGGGATCACCAGCGCTGCCAGGAACAACCCGCGCCTGAAGCCCGGTTCCACCTGGGCTGCGTTCTCCAGTCTCGCCGTCTCGACGATGAACCCACCCGAGCCCATCGCGCGCACCAGTTCGCGGCTGTGGTCGGAGTGGTCCTGGTCCAGCACCGCCACCGGCAGGTCGTGCATCTCCATGTCGATGACCGCGCCGTAGAGCAGCACCATGATCACCGGCATCAGCACCGCCACGGCCAGGCTGCGCGGGTCGCGCAGGATGTGCAGCAGCTCCTTGGCTGCGATGGCCCGCACGCGCCTCATGCGTCCACCAGCCTCAGGAAGACGTCCTGCATGTCGCGGCCACCGGTCAGCGCCTTCAACCCGCCGGGCGTGTCCAGCGCCACCAGCTTTCCCTGCACCATGATGGAGACGCGACCGCAGTACTCGGCCTCGTCCATGTAGTGCGTCGTCACGAAGACCGTCGTCCCGGCCGCGGCCTGCGCGTAGATCAGGTCCCAGAAGCGCCGGCGCGCCACGGGATCGACGCCGCCGGTCGGCTCGTCCAGGAACAGCACGCGCGGCCGGTGCAGCAGCGAGCAGCCCAGCGCCAGGCGCTGCTTGAAGCCCAGCGGCAGGTCGCCCGCCAGCGTGCGGCGGCGATCGGCCAGGCCCAGCACGGGCAGCAGTTCGTCGCTCCGCTCGCGCAGCGGCGCGCCCTCGAGCCCGTAGATGCCGCCGAAGAACTCGACGTTCTCGTCGACGGTCAGGTCGTCGTACAGCGAGAAGCGCTGGCTCATGTAGCCGATGCGGCGCTTCA
>CAIOLW010000357.1 GCA_903859215.1 uncultured bacterium
CCCGAGGCCCGCGCCCTCGAGGCCGCGCGCGCGTGCTACGCCTCGCACGACAGCGTCCTGGTCACGCGCGGCCCCGGCGTGCCGTTGCCGGCGGCGGCGGCGCGCGAATTGGCACGCTCGGCGCAGGAGCGGAACGGCTTTACCGTCGTCGCGCGCCTCGTGCCGCGCGACACGCTGCAGAACGGGCCCGCGCGCATCGTCAGCTTCTCGCGCGATCCCTACCATCGCAACCTCACGCTGGCCCAGGAGGGGCGCCGGCTGATCCTGCGCTTCCGCACCCCGGCCACCGGCGAGAACGGCCGCCGCCCCGACCTGAAGTCGCCCGGCGTGCTCGACGCCGGCCGCCCGGTGACCATCGTCGCCGGCTACGACGGCAGGGTGGCGCGCCTCCACGTCGACGGGCAGCTTTGCGGACGCGTCAATGTCGCGGCCGACGGGTGTCGGGAGCCCGTGCTGTGCGGCGAGGTGTTGCCGTCCCTTTGCACGCTGTTCGGCGCGCTCGTGACGATGCTGGCCGCCTGTTTCGTGCCGTGGCGGGGGAAGAGCTCGGCCGTGGCGCCGTCGCTGCTCGCAGTCGTCGCCACCCTGCTGCTGCCCTGGATCATGCCGGGCCTGGCCGCCGCCATGGCGGCGCAGCCGGGCGCGCCGTTCGCGGGGCTGGTCGGCGTAGGGGCGATGGCGGCGGGGCTTGCCCGTGTGCGTCCTCGCTTCGTCCAGGCCGTCCATGGCAACGGACCTGGTCAGTAAGTCGCCGGCGGTCTCGCCCAGCATGGTGGCGCAGATCTTCACGATTCTGAAGAACGCAGTGACCTTTGGCGATCTTGAAGGATGCGCCAGCACCCGGACCCCAGCTCGAAGGATGCCGACCATTGCCGATCACCATCCTCATCTTCATCGACGGCCTCGGCTGGGGCGCTCCCGATGCGGCCACCAACCCGCAGCACGCCTACGGCGGCGACGTGTTCCGGCTGCCCGGCCCGGCGCCGGCCATCGACGCCCCGGCGCCTGCCTTCGGCGGCGGCTGGGTGCGCGCGATCGACGCCGTGCTGGGCGTGCCCGGTATCCCGCAGAGCGCGACCGGCCAGACCACGCTGCTGTCGGGCGTCAACAGCCAGGCGGCGATCGGCAAGCACCTGACCGGCTTTCCGAACGAACAGCTGCGCGCCATCCTGCTCGAGCACTCGGTGCTGCGCACCCTGACGAAACGCGGCGTGCCGGCGCGGTTCCTCAACGCCTTTCGCCCGCGGTTCTGGGAGCTGTCGCGCGAGAAGCAGCTGACGCTCTCGGCCACGACCGTGGCCAACCTTGCGGCCGACCTGCCGTTCTTCACGATGGACGACATCGCGGCGGGGCGCTCGATCTACCAGGACTTCACCAACGCCGACCTGATCCACCGCGGCTTCGACCTGCAGCCGTTCACGGCGGATCAGGCGGGGCGCATCCTGGGCCGCGCGGCGCGCGCGGGCGGCTTCACGCTGTACGAGTACTTCCTCAGCGACAAGGCGGGGCACACGGGGGATGCGGCGGTGATCGCCGGCGAACTCGCGAAGCTCGATGCGTTCGTGCGTGCGGTGCTCGACGAACTGCGCGACGAACTGGCGCATGGCGACGTGCAGGTGCTGCTGACCAGCGACCACGGCAACCTCGAGGACGCCACGACGCGGCGGCACACCACGAACCCGGTGCCGCTTCTCGTGTGGGGGGCGCAGGCGCGGGAAACGGCGTCGGCGATCACGCGGCTCGACCAGGTGACGCCGGCGATCGTGGCGCGGCACCTCAGCTAGCGCCGGGTTCAGCCC
>CAIOLW010000358.1 GCA_903859215.1 uncultured bacterium
CGGCGCCAGCACGATGAACAGGCCGATGCGCGCCAGGCCGTGGGCGATGAGCGAGCCGGTGCCGGCATGCGCCACCGCGGCGCCGGCGAAGCCGCCGATCAGCGCGTGGGACGACGACGTCGGCAGCCCCCACCACCAGGTCAGCAGGTCCCAGACGATGGCGCCGACCAGGCCGCACACGATGACCCAGGGCGTGACGGCGTCGGCATTGATGATGCCCTTGCCGATGGTCTTGGCCACGTGGGGCGAAAACGTGAACGCCGCCAGGAAGTTGAAGAACGCCGCCCACATCACCGCGTACTTCGGCGACAACACGCGCGTCGAGACGACGGTGGCGATCGAGTTGGCCGCGTCGTGGAAGCCGTTGATGAAGTCGAAGGCCAGCGCCACCAGGATGATGAAAAGGACGATTGCCAGATCCAGGCTCATGGCGCCTCCGGCAGGCGGACGTCGGCCCTGCACACGTTCAGCATGGTCGTGCCTCCGCCGGTCAGGAGTTCTTCAGGATGACCGACTCGATGACGTCGACGACGTCCTCGCAGCAATCGGTCGACTCTTCGAGATTCTCGTAGATTTCCTTGAGCTTCATGATCCGGATCGGGTCCTTCTCCTCGTCGAACAGGCGCGTGATGGCCGCGTGGTGGACCATGTCGGCTTCGTGCTCCAGGCGGTGCACGTCGCGGCACAGCTCAATGACCCGCTCGCTGTTCTTCATGTTGCCCAGCAGTTTCAACGCCGCCTTGATCGTCTCGATGGGCGGGATGAGCTGGTCGGCGTGCGCGACGAGGTCCGGCGTCGCCTCGGTGATGCGGTAGCCCAGAAGCCGGTGTGCCGCAGCGTCGATCAAATCGAGGATGTCATCCAGGTTCGAGATGATTGCGTGGATGTCCTCGCGGTCAATCGGCGTGATGAACGTCTTGTTCAGCGCTTCGAGGGTCTCGTGGGTGATCTTGTCGCCGTTGGTCTCGATCTCCTTGATGTGCGCGACCTTCGTTTCGAGGTCGGTGTAGTCGGCGACCATCGCCTTGAAGGCCTGCGCGCCCTCCAGGACGTTGTCGACGGCGCGTTCGAAGAACTCCAGGAAGTCGACCTGCGAGGGAAGGAACTTCATCGGTGCCCCTTTGGCCCGGGGTTGTGCATGCATGACTTGGGTTTCGTGCCAATTCTACGCACCGGCGGGCGGGAGTCCAGAGGCATCGCGACCGATTCCGCGATGCCGTCGAACGTTCCCGGCGGCGCACCGTTGCTTCATGGGGTCGGGTCCGCTTATTTGATCATTCCTTTGCATCCACACCTCCGAAATAGTCTGAGTTGTGCTTGCGGCCTGATTGAAAGCACATGATCATCGGCGCCGGGCGCGCGCCCGGAACCGGCGGCGCGCCCGGCGCGTTCGTCACCGACCCTTCGACCGACCGGACCCGGGCAGGAGAGCACCACCGCATGGAAGCGCGCGCGCTGTGGCGCAGGTTCACGACGATCTGGCTGAAACGGATGCCGCTGACCGCCGGCATCGTCGTCGCCATCGTCGTCGCCACCATGCTTACCCGCACCGTGCGCCATCCGTTGCCCGCCGAGGCGCTGGCGCGCTGGGGCTTCGGCGGTCAGGACCTTGCGGCGGGACACCTGTGGCGCCTGGCCACCAACCCGTGGTTCATCCTGCACCCGTCGATGTTCCTGCCGGTGGTCGCGCTGGTCCTGTTCTTCTGCGGCGCCGCGGAATGGCTGGCCGGCACGCGCCGCACGTTCGCCGTGGCGACGCTCAGCCACGTCACAGCCAGCGTGCTGACGCCGCTGCTGCTCTCGGCGCTCGGTTCGTTCGGCCTGGTGCAGGCCGCGCTGATGGTGCAGACGCGCGATGTCGGCGCCTCGAACCTGGCCTTCGGCGCGGCCGGGCTGGCGGTGGTCGCGTTGCCGCCGCTGCTGCGGCGCTGGACGGCGCTCGGGATCGTCACCTTCCTGACGCTGGCGCTCTTCCTGTCGTCGCGCAGCTGGGACGTCGAGCACGCGATCGCATTTGTGGTCGGCGTCGGTGCGAGCCTTCTGCTTCCGCGGCGGCACGGTTCCCTGCCCGCCGCGATCCACCGCCGGCCGGATCGTCACCAGCGGCCGGCGCTCGTGGCGATGATCGTCGCCGCGGTCGGCATCGTCGACATCCTGAGCGCCGCCGTCCGCAACCCGACGGCGCCGCTCGAGCGCCTCGAGACCTGGCTCGCGGTGACGGCGGGTCACCCGCCGCGCATGCTCGTGCTGATGAGCGGCCTGGTCCTGCTGGTCCTGGCGCCGGCGATCAGCCGCCGCCGCCGCGCCGCCTGGGGCGCCGCCGTGGCCCTGCAACTGGGCGCGTTCGCGCTGCACCTGCCGTGGAGCGCCTACCGGCTGGAGACCGTGCTCTCGTTCGCGCTGCTGGTGGTGCTGCTGTCGCTGGCGCCCGACTTCACCGCGCCGTCCGACGTGCGCTCGCTGCGCCGCGGGCGCGGGTTGCTCGTGGGCGTGCTCGTGGTGCTGCCGCTGGTCGGCGGCGTGCTGATCGGGCTGTTCCGCCACGCCTTCACGGGGACCTACACCTTCGACATCGCCCTGCGCGACATCGGCGCACACCTTGTGTTTTCCGGCTACCACGCGCTGGTGCCGCGCACGCTCGCCGCGCGCGCGTTCCTGGCGGCCGTCCCGGTGGTCGGGTGGTCGCTGATCGTCGTCGCGCTGACGCTGATCGTGCGCGGGGTCAGCCCCAGGCCGCGCTCGCTGACCGAAGAGGAGGCCGCGCGCGACCTGGTCATGCGCTACGGCGGCAACGGCACCTCGTACATGGCGCTGTGGCCCGGCAACGCGCTGGCCTTCGACGCCGCCCATTCGTCGTTCGCGGCCTATCGCGTGAAGGCCGACGTCGCCGTCGTGCTGGGCGATCCCATCGGCCCGGCCGAGGCGCTGCCGGGCCTGGTCCGCTCGTTCGCCGCGACGGCCGCCGCGCACGGCTGGGACCACCTCTTCTACGCCACCAGCAACGACAACCTCGACCTCTACCGCGAGGCCGGCTACACGCTGCTGCAGGTGGGCGAGGAAGCGGTGATCCCGCTCGGCGACCTCTCGTTCACCGGCAAGAAGTGGCAGAACATCCGCACGGCGGCCAACCGCGCCACGCGCGAGGGCGTCACCTTCCATTTCCTCGAGGGCGGCGCGATCCCGCCCGCCCTCCGCGCGCAGTTCGACGCCATCAGCGCGGAGTGGGAGGCCGGACGCGTGCTGCCGGCGATGGAGTTCACGCTCGGCCGCACCGGCGACGTCGACGATCCCGAGGTCTACGTCGCCGCCGCGGTCGACGCCGAGGGCCGCGTGCTGGCCTTCGTCGACTGGCTGCCGGTGCCGGCGAAAAAGGGCTGGGTCATCGACCTGATGCGGCGCCGCGAGGGCGCGATGTCGGGCATCATGGAGTACCTGATCGGGATGTCGCTGCTGGCGCTGCAGGAGCGCGGCTACCGGCAGGCCAGCCTGGCGACGGCGCCGCTGGCCGATCTCGACCGCGACGGCGCCGCCTCGCCGCTGCAGCGCCTGCTCGACCTGGTCTACCACCGCTTCGACGCGTTCTACAACTTCCAGTCGCTGTTCGAGTTCAAGGCGAAGTTCCAGCCGCGCTGGGAGCCGGTCTACCTGGCGTTCCGCAGCGAGGAGGAGCTCATCCGCGCCACGCGCGCCATCGCCATCGCGCACCTGCCCGACCTGAACGTCGCCACGCTGGCGCGCCTGGTGGGCAAGGTCGTCGCGGCGCGCGTGCCGCCCGTTGCTTCTTCCTAGTCCTGCTTCCGGATCTCGTTGATCAGCTCCATCTGCACTTCCTGGATCGCGACCAGGCGCTCCCACTGGTGGGACAGCATGTGGTCGATCTTCTGGTGCAGGTGCCTGATCTCGAGCTCGGCCTTCAGGTTCACCTGGTAGTCGCGCCGCGCGGTGAGGCGGTCGCGCGTCTCCTGCCGGTTCTGGCTCATCATGATGACCGGCGCCTGGATCGCGGCCAGGCACGACAGGATCAGGTTCAGCAGGATGAACGGGAACGGGTCGAACGGCTTGCCCAGCAGCGCGGCGGCGTTGATGGTGATCCACGTCACGAGCACCGCCCCGAAGATCATGATGAAGCGCCAGCTGCCGCCGAACGAGGCGATGCGATCGGCCAGGTGCTGGCCGAACGTCCCGGCCTCGGCCGCCTCGTCGGGATTGTGCGCGAGGATCTCGTGCTGCCGCAGGCTCTCGACGACCTCGTTGTCGAGAGCCGTCAACTCGCCCTGGTCGGTAGCCAGCAGCGAGAGCACGTACTCGTGGCGGTACTTCTGCAGGTCGTCCTCGCAGATCCAGCCGTCCTCGGACCACCCGCCGGTTCGGTCACGGATCAACTCGCCGAGTGCCGGCCGGACCAGGACCGCCGGGCGCAGGGCCGAGGGCCTGTCGGCCCCGCACAACTGGCAGGCCCGGCGGGAGTCAACTGCTGGCGTGGTCATGGCTTGAGGCTCCATTCGACTAGGGGACGGGCGCGGGAGCGGCGCGGAGGTCGGCAGGCGCGCGGGCGCCGGGAGACCATTGCCTAGCGGCTCCCTTTAAACAGGATTAAAATAATCGCCTTGACGGTCGGCCGGGACGGAACCCTGGCCGGCCGCTCTTGAAGGTGAATCGGCCCAGCTCCAACCTGCGGAGGTTAAGCCATGACCCGCTACAGCTACAGCAAGTTCCACGTCCTGAGTTCCGTGTTCATCCTTTCCCTCGGCATTGTCGCCCTGCTCGGCGCGTCCCCGGCGTCGGCGGAATTCATCGCCCTGCGCAGCGGCAACGCCCCGATCGGCGGCCCCGATCCGCTCATCAATATGACTGTCGGCCTCGGCGGCACGCCGTTGTCGGCGTCGCTGTTCACCGCGGCCGATTTCGCGGCGGCGTGCAGCAGCCGTCCCGCCATCGTCATCACGCCCCACCCGGCCTGGCTGCAGTCGCTGCCCTGCGACCCGCTCGCCAAGTGGATCGGCACCGACCCCGTGGGCACGCCGGCGTCGGCGCTGTACTGCCAGCCCTTCACGGTGCAGACGTGTTGCATCGGCGCGGCGTACCTGACGTTCTGCTGGTCGGGCGATGACGCGCTCGGCGACGGCATCTACGGCGGCCCGAATATGGATGGCGTGTACATCAACGGCGTCGCCGTGACGCCGAGCATCAACACCGGCAGCTATGCGGTGCCGACGACCGCGGGGCCGATCGACATCACCTCGCTGATCCACTGCGGCAACAACGCGCTGCAGATCTACAACCGCGACGCGGCCTTCGTCGTCAGCGGCATCGTGTACTCGGCGAAGATCGACATCACCGATTGCGCCGTCACCGACGAGCCCGCGGCGTTCGGCAGCATCAAGGCGTTGTACCGCTGAAGAATGCAGTGATCCATGTCGAGGCCGCTTTCCTGCGGGGAGGCGGCCTCTTCGCGTCCGGTTGAGCCTGGCCCGTGCTTGAATTTCAGGGGACTTGCGCCGGCGCAATGCGCGGACCAAACGCGTCGCGCGTGTCGCACCGGGGGCCGACGATGGCGACCGTGCGGCTTGACGCGCGGGCAGCCGACCCGATATACCTGTTGCAGGGCGTTTTCTTCTGTGGCGCGGTGGCTTGATTCGCTTGGCAGCGAGATCCTGCACAAGGCGGAGAAAGAACGCCATCTGGATCGCATTGGAGCAGACAAACACAAGGGGGATGCGGATGATTCCAGGGAAACTGGCGGAAGTGTTGAGGCACGAGGGCGTGGTTGCGATCGCGACACTGGGACAGGATGGGCCTCATATGGTCAATACCTGGAACAGTTACCTGCAACTCTCCGCTGTTGAACGGATCCTGATTCCTGTCGGCTACATGCGTCGTACGGAAGCGAACATCGCCCACGACAATCAGGTGCTGATCACTCTGGGAAGCCGCCAGGTCGCTGGGAAGATAGGCCCCGGTACTGGTTTTCTGATCAAAGGCACCGCGAGCATTGAAGCAACCGGTTCTGACTTTGACGCCACCAGGGCCAGGTTTCCCTGGGCGCGTGCCGTGATGGCCGTCACGGCGAACTCGATTGAACAGACATTGTAGGGGTGTGCTCACGAACCGGACCTGGCCCGCGATTCGGGGGGTGGCTCACTGGTCCCGAAGGCACGGGCTCGCCCCGCCGCCACACCAGCCCTCCCCTGTGTTATAATATCCGGTACACAAGTCGCCGACTCTTCGCCGCCACGCCACCCGGGAGCCGCATCACCTTGCCCACCATCGCCCGACACCTGACGGCCGGCCCTATCGCCGCCGCCGTCCTGGTCCTGCTTGCCTTCTGCGGCCCGGCCCGCCCCGCCCACGCCCTGGACGTCACCTTCCAGGTCCACATGCGCGACCAGGTCACTTCCGGCGTGTTCCACCCCGCGACCGACTTCGTGGATGTGGCCGGCAGCTTCAACGGCTGGGGCTCGCCCCAGACGCAGCTGGCCGACGCGGACGGCGACACCGTGTACGCGGTGACCGTAGCGGGGTTCACCACCGGGCAGTTCATCGAGTACAAGTTCCGGCTGAACGGGCTGTGGGACGGCACCGAGGAGTTCCCCGGCGTCGGCAACAATCGCAACTACACGGTCGCCGACGGGGCCAACCTCATCGACGTGTGGTACAACGTGCGCGAGCTCGGCGGGGGCGGCGCCGACGGGCACCAGGTGCCCGAGCTGCACTGGTGGAACGACGC
>CAIOLW010000359.1 GCA_903859215.1 uncultured bacterium
GACCAGGGACGTTCCCGTCTCCAGGTCGATCAGCGGCCGGTTGGCCGACGCCGTCGCCGGCGCGAGGGCCACGGCTGCCGCCACTGCCGCCGCCAGGGACCACCATGCGTTCCGCTTCATCTCAGCGCCTCCATTCGACCACGCCGGGCCCCGCCACACGGGCGTTGACCAGCCGGCCGGTCAGTTCATTCCGGACGGGGATCGTCTGTCCGAGGCAGCCGGCCTGCCGCGCCATCGCGCGCACGCTGACCGCCACGTTGCCCCGCTGCACGATCAGTTCCACAGGGTCGCCGGCCCGGACCATGGGCGTCGGCTTGAGGTCGCTCGCGCGCAGCGGATCGCCCGCGCGCATCGTCCGCGCGGCGCTGGCGCCCTGCAGTTGCTCACGCGTCGTGACCATGCCGCCGGGAATCTCCGAGAGGTCGGTCCAGCGCCACTCGAACTGGCCCTGGTCCAGGGGCTGGTCCCGGTCTACGCCCAGTCGCGCCACGGCAAGCTCGCCCGGGGCGTGGACCACGACCGTCACCGGGATGTCGCGTGACTGCCAGCCGTCATGCAGGGCCAGCCGCAGCTGGCTGCGACCGGGCGGCAGCGCCTCGCGCCGCTCGCAATCGAGGGACCAGGCGCCGGCGGCAGCCAGGGTGCCGGTCGGCATCGTGACGGTCGCCCACACCGCCGGGGCGCCGGCGGGCGTCGGCGGCAGCAGGCCGTTGACGATGCGCTCGGCCTCGGCCTGCAGCGCCGACGGGTCGAGGTTCCCGCCGCCGAAACGGATGATGCAGCGCGGGGCGCCGGTCAGTTGCACCTCGCTGGCCAGCCCGGCCACGACCAGCCGGCGCAGCACGCCCTGCCGCGTGACCATCGTGGTCTCGCCCGGGGCGCCGCCCTCGGCGATGACGATGCCGGCCGCATCCGGCAGGACCGGCGTCAGCGACACGTCCGCCAACCGCACCAGGCCCGAGCCCGCGCTCAGGCTGTCGGGCAGGTCCACGACCCACGCCGGCGCAACCGCGGGCGCCAGGGACGCCGCGAACGCGATGGACAGGGCCAGGACCAGGGACTTCATCGCCTACCTCACCAGCCGGTTGACGATCTGCAGCATCTCGTCGGCCATGGTGATGGTCTTCGAGTTCAGTTCGTAGGCGCGCTGCGCCGTGATCATGTTGACGAGTTCGTCGACGGTCTCGACGTTGCTCATCTCGAGGTAGCCGGCGGACGTGGCGCCCATGCCCGCGAGACCGGGCGTCCCGAGGATCGGCTGCCCACTGGCCGGGGACTGGCTGAACACGTTGCCGCCGAGCGCCGCCAGGCCGCCCGCGTTGGGGAATCGCGCCAGTTCGATCTGGCCGATCTCCTGGACGTTCGAATCGTCGCCCGCGATGGTCGTGCTGATGATGCCGTCGCGCGAGACCGAGACCTCCTGCGCATCGGCCGGGATGACGATTGCCGGCTCGAGGCGGTAGCCCGCGGCGGTCACGACGTTGCGGTCGGCGTCCATCTTGAAACTGCCGTCGCGCGTGTACTTGATCGTCCCGTCGGGCATGCGCAGCTGGAAGAAGCCGTCGCCCTCGACCATCACGTCCAGCGGATTGCCGGTCGCCGTAATGGTGCCCTGGTCGAAGTTCTTGTTCGTCGCCACCAGCTTGACGCCGTGGCCGATCTCGACGCGGACCGGGGTCGCCCGGCCCTCGGCGTTGACCAGGCCGCCGGGCATGACCTTCTCATAGAGCAGGTCCTGGAATTCGGTGTGGCTGCGCTTGTAGCCGGTCGTGTTCACGTTCGCCAGGTTGTTGGCGATC
Organism: uncultured bacterium; assembly: GCA_903859215.1. GTDB lineage: Bacteria > Krumholzibacteriota > Krumholzibacteriia > LZORAL124-64-63 > LZORAL124-64-63 > CAINDZ01. The sequence goes on from CAIOLW010000359.1 coordinate 1,800, forward strand.
GTGTCGATGTTCATCTGCTGGGCCTTCATGCCCGAGGCGGCGGAGCCCATTGCCCTGATCATGTGCGTACCCCTCTTTGCGGTTACGCGGCCGCGCTAGGCGCTGGTCCGCGGCAGATTGTTCACCGACTTGTTCAACAGGTCGTTCTCGGTCTGCATGACCTTGCTCTGGATTTCGAAGGCGCGCTGGGCCTCGATCATCGCCACCAGCGTATCGATCGGGTTGACGTTGCTGCCCTCGATGTGGCCCTGCGCCATGATCGTGTCCGCGGCGGCCATCGGCTGCGGCGCAAGGTCGGCCGGCGCCTTCAGCAGAGAATCCCCCATGTGCTCCAGCCTGGACGGGTCGGCGAAGTCGACCAGCTTGATGCGCCCCACGTTCTGCCCGTCAACGGTCACCGTGCCGTCCGCGCCGATGGTGAAGTCGCCGCCGTCGATGCGGATCTCGCCGCCGTCGCCGGCGACCGGCTTCCCGTCGGGCGTGGTCAGCCGGTGCTGGGAATCGAGGATGAACGAGCCGTTGCGCGTGTAGCGCGGGCCCTCGGCCGTGGTGACCTCGAAAAACCCCTTGCCCATCACCGCCACATCGGTATCGCGCCCGGACGGCTGGATCGGTCCCGGCCGGGCGTCTAATGCGTGCGAAAGGTCGGCCCGCGTGACCGGCGCCCACTTCGGCGCAGCGCCGGTGCCGCCGGCGCCGCCCCCGCCGTTCTGGCGACCGGCGATGGCAGCGGTGGCGTCGCGGGTGGTTCCGGCCTGGGACGGGTTGACCGGTTCGGCCAACCGCGTGATCACCTGGCGGAATCCGGATGCGGTCGCGTTGGCCAGGTTGTTGGCCAGGGCGTCGATGCGCGTCTGCTCCATCATCATGGCGTTCGCGGCGGTGTTCAGGCTACGGATCACGGGCACTCCTTCCCCGTCGGGACACAATGCGTCCCGCCGGATCCGCAAACACCGTGCCCCCGCCGCGGCCCCGACCGGCAATGACGGCCGGCACGGATTGCCGCCCCGTGCCGGCGCGGAACGGCGCCGAATCGGACGCCTGCGCCGCGGACGGCAGCAGGCGCGTCGGGAACCGGCAGGAATTGCCGTGTGGGCAGGAAGTGCCGTGGGTGGGAAAAGACCAGGCCGGGCGCCGCGAGGGCTGCCCGGCCTGGCTGGAACCGGGACAGGGGGTGATCGGTTAGTGGACGCCCACCGGAACCTCGGGGGCCGCCTGTAGGGCGGTTTCGGCCGCGGCCGCGGCGGCCAGCGGAAGCGTGAACGTGAAGGTTGAACCGTGGCCCGGCTGGCTGGTGACGTCCACCCGGCCCCCGTGGCTCTCGACGAGCTTCTTGACGATGACCACACCCAGGCCCACGCCCTTGATCCGCCGCTGCGCGGAACCGCGCGTGTAGGGCTGGAACAGGACGCTCAGTTCGTCCTCGTTCATGCCGATGCCCCCGTCGCTGACCTGCACCCGGGCCCAGTCGTCGGCGCCGGAAAGGTCGAGGCGGATCCATCCCCCGTCCACGTTGTACTTGATCGCGTTGGACAGCAGGTTGCGGACGATCTGCGTGACGCGCAGCGAATCGGCATGTACCCGGACCGGTTGTTCGGGCAGGCCGACCGACACCCGGAGGTTCGAGCTGTCGGCCATCGGCGTGAGGTCGTCTACTACGCCCCGGATCAGTTCGCCGAGGTCCATGTCATCGCACTTCAGGTTCACGAACCCGGCTTCGATCTTGTTGATGTCCAGGAAATCGTTCAACAGGGCCGTCATCTCGGTGATCTTGCGGTTGACCGAATCCAAAAACTCGGCCTGCGTGGCGTTGATCTCCCCCGTCTTGCCCGAGGCCATCAGCGACACGTAGCCCTGGATGACCGACATGGGCGAGCGCAGGTCATGCGCGATCATCGAGTGGAAGTCGGCCTTCATCTGCTCGGTCTCGACCTCGCTGGTGATGTCGCGGAAGATGTAGGCCATGGCGCTGCTGTCCTCGCCCAGCTGGATGCGCGCCGTGCGGCAGGTCAGGAAGCTGGAGTTTCCATCCAGCGTGATGCCCAGCCGCACATCCTCGTGCGTGCCGGCGCGCAAACGCTCGATCACGTCGGGCGCGACGTCCAGCGTGCGCAGGACCTCGGTCATCGTCTTGAACTGCATGACCTCGCGCGGCATCCTGAGCAGGCCCAGGAATACCTGGCTGGCCATGTAGACACTGTCGTCGGACTTGCAGATGGCCACCGGCTCGTGGATGTACCGGAAGATCTGGTTCAGCTTGTCTGTCTCGAGCTTGAGGGTGTCCTGCAGGTCCTTGATGCGCAGGAAAGCATTGATCTTCGAATACAACTCGTCGGCCGGGATGCCCTTGGCGATGAAGTCGTCGGCGCCCATGTCCAGGCCGCGGATCTTCTCCTGCGTCTCCGATTCCGAGCTGATCATCAGGATGGGGATGCTGCGCGTGTCGTGGTGGCGCCTCAGGATGCGGCTGACATCGAAGCCGTGCATCCCCGGCATTTCCTTGTCCAACAGGATCAGGTCCGGCAGGTTCTCCATCGCCATGCGCGCGCCCATGGCGCCATCGCTGGCGACCAGCACGCGGTAGTTCTTCCGCTCGAGCAGTCGCTTGAGGTACAGGCGCGTCGGCGGCGAGTCGTCGACGACCAGGATCAGGCGTTCGCGCGGTTCGGGCATCGCGGTCCCCATGGGATCGGGCCAGGGTCAGGAGCGCGGCGGGCGCACCGGTTCCCTTCCTTAATCGACCCCCACAGGTACGGCTTGAGGCCGAACGCAAAAAACCGCCCAGGACAGGCGGTTGCGGGCAGGTGACAGGGCGGCCGGGTGA
>CAIOLW010000360.1 GCA_903859215.1 uncultured bacterium
GCGCGGCGAGCTCCCACTTGCGCCGGCGCAAGTCGCGGCGGCGGCGTGCGACGCGCGGGTGCGCAAGGCCGGCGGGGCGAACCGGGCGACCATCCCGCCGAAGGTGCGGGCTGCGGTGGTGGCGCGGGATCGGCACCGGTGTTCGACGCCGGGGTGCGGGGCCACGCGGTTTCTGGAAGTGCATCACGTTGTGGCGCGGGCACATGGTGGATCGAACAAGGCCGAGAACCTGGTCACGCTGTGTGGTCGGTGCCATCGGTTCGCGCATGAACACGCCGGCAGACTTGCGCCGGCGCAAGTGGCGAACCCCGATTCGCCCAACACGCCATGAACGCCGATGATCCCCCGCTGGCCCGGGCCGCACGCCTGACCGGCGTGAAGGATCCAGCCACAATCATCCGCAGGGAAAGCGCGCGGCGCCTTGCGGGCAGTGATGCGTCCGCACGCCCGGGTCGGAGGCGACGGCCCACCGGGCCCAGTGCCCGCCACTTGCGCCGGCGCAAGTGATCGCTCCGTGGCGCGTGAACGCCAACCGTGCTACTTTGCCCGCAACAGGCGTGCACCGAAAGCCCTCCTCGCGGGGGCTCGACGTGAAAAGAAGCGGGCGGAGGCCAACCACCTCCGCCCGCTTCGTTCGATCAACGCATCGAAAGGCTACTTGCAGCACCCCTCGCGCGACTCCTTCAGTCCGGCCTTCTTCAAAATGCTGATCATCGGGCACCACCGGGTGAAGGCCGACTGCAGCAAATTCGCGCCCACGAAAGCCGTGAACCACAGCCAGTTCGGGCTCACGAAGTGGGCCAGGGCGACCGAGACCAGGATGAAGACGCCGGCGATGGCGCGCAGGGCTTCGTTGAGGGTCATGAGCTACTCTCCTTCGGACGCAACGGTTGAAGCCGAAACGGCGCGGTGCCGCAGCAGCAGGTAGTACAAGAGGGGAATCACGACCAGCGTCAGCATCGTCGAGACAATCACGCCGAAGATCAGCGAGACGGCCAGGCCCTGGAAGATGGGGTCCAGGACGATGACCAGGCCGCCCACGACCAGCGCCGCGGCGGTCAGGACGATGGGGCGGAAACGGACGGCGCCGGCGCGCAGCACGGCGTCTTCCAGCGCCGCGCCGCCGGCCAGCTCGAGGTCGATGAAGTCGACCAGCAGGATCGAGTTGCGGACGATGATGCCCGACAGCGCGATGAAGCCGATCATCGACGTCGCCGTGAAGAACATCCCGGTCAGCCAGTGGCCCGGCAGGATGCCGATCAACGTCAACGGGATGGGGGCCATGATGACCAACGGGGTCAGGAAACTTTTGAACCAGGCGACCACCAGCACGTAGACCAGCAGCATGACCACGCCGAACGCGATGCCCATGTCGCGGAACACCTCATAGGTGATCTGCCACTCGCCGTCCCACTTCATCCGCAGGCGTTCCTCGGAGGTGGGGCCGGCCGAGTACAGCTCCTCGATCCTGTAGCCCTCGGGCAGGGGCAGTGCGGCGATGCGCTCCTTCATGTCGAGGATGCCGTAGATGGGGCTCTCGGTGGCGCCGGCGACCTCGGCCGTGACGTAGGTCACCCGCCGCAGGTTCTTGTGGTAGATGTTGGCCGTCTCGACCGTCTCGTGGATCGTGACCAGCGAGGCCAGCGGCACCATGCGGCCCGTCGGCGAGGGCAGCGACACGCCCTCGAGGCCAGCCAGGCCGGCGCGGCCGGCGCGGTTGGTGCGCAGCATGATGGGCACCGGCGTGCGCCCGTCGGACGTGCGCAGCAGGCCCGCCTGGGCGCCGGCGCCGGCCAGGCGCAGCTCGTAGGCGGTCATGTCGGGGCTGATGCCGGCCAGCGCCGCCTTCTCGCGGTCGACCACGAATTCCAGCTTCGGCTGCGGGGCCTCGACCATCCAGTCCACGTCCACGATGCCGGGCGTCGACTCGAACACGTCGCGGACCTGGCGCGCGACCTCCAGCTGGCGCTGCGGGTCGGGGCCGTAGATCTCCGCGACCATCGTCGAGAGCACGGGCGGGCCAGGCGGCACCTCGGCCACCTTGATGTTCGCGTCGTGCAGCCTGGCGATGGGCAGCAGCAGCGTGCGCACCTGTTTGGACAGGGCGTGGCTCTGGAGTTTGCGGTCCTTCTTGCCGACCAGGTTGACCTGGATGTCGGCCACGTTCGCGCCCTGGCGCATGAAGTAGTGGCGCACCAGGCCGTTGAAGTTGATGGGGCCGCTGGTGCCGACGTAGATCTGGGTGTCGGTCACCTCGGGCAGCGTGCGCACGGCGGCGGCCAGCGCCTTGGCGGCCGACGCGGTGTTTTCCAATGTGGTGCCCTCGGGCATGTCGACGATGACCTGGAACTCGCTCTTGTTGTCGAACGGCAGCATCTTCACACGCACCGCGCGGACGAACATCAGGCTGACCGACGCGCCCAGCAGCAGCACGACCGTCAGCAGCGCCAGCGAGCGCTTCTTCGGGTTGTTGATCAGCGGCGTCATCACGGCCTTGTAGAGCCGGTCGATGCGCTGGTCGGCGGCCGAGGGGCCGCTATGACCGGTGAGGGCCTGCTTGCCGAGCACCCGCAGGGTGACCCACGGCGTCACCACGAAGGCGACCACCAGCGAGAAGAGCATCGCCCACGAGGCGTTGACCGGGATGGGCCGCATGTAGGGGCCCATCAGGCCGCCGACGAAGGCCAGCGGCAGCAGCGAGGCGATGACCGTCAGCGTGGCCAGGATGGTGGGGTTGCCCACTTCGTCGGTGGCGAACACGGCGGCCAGCTTGCGGTCGGCGTGGCCCATCTTGAAATGGCGGTGGATGTTCTCGACCACGACGATGGCGTCGTCCACCAAAATGCCGATGGCGAACACCAGCGCGAACAGGGTGACGCGGTTGAGCGTGTAGCCCATCGCGGTGCTCGCGGCCAGGGTCAGGGCCAGCGTCACGGGGACGGCCACGGCCACGACCAGGGCTTCCTTCTTGCCGAGGGCGAACAGCATCAGCAGCACCACGGCGAACGTGGCGACCAGCACGTGGAAGATGAGCTCGTTCGATTTCTCCTGCGCCGTCTCGCCGTAGTTGCGCGTGAAGGTCACGTGCACCTCGTGCGGCAGCAGGGTCTTCTCCAGCGCGGCCAGGCGGTGCTCGATCGTCTTGGCCAGCAGGACGGCGTTGCTGCCCGGCTTCTTGGCGATGGCCAGGGTGACGGCGGGGGCGTCGACGGGTTTGCCCTCAACGTGTTTCCGCGCCGCGGCAAGGCCGGCGCCGAACAGCACGTAGGTCTGGCGCTCGCCGGCGCCGTCGGTGACCTCGGCGACATCGCCCAGCTTGACGGGGCGGCCGTCACGCACGCCGACCACGACCGAGCGCACGTCGGCGGCGGTGCGCAGGGCGCCCTCGGCCGACATCAGCACTTCCTGGTTGTTCGCGGTCAGCGAGCCGGCGGGCAGGCTCCAGTTGTCCTTCTGCAGCGATTGGGAGACCTGCAGCGCGCTCAGGCCGCTGTCCTGCAGGCGGCCGGCGTCCAGGCGCACGGTGATCTCGCGGCGCTCGCCGCCGATGATCGTCACTTCGGAAATGTCGGGGATCTTGCGGATCTCCAGCGCCAGTTCCTCGCCCGCCTTGCGCAGCGCGAAGCTGTCCAGCGTGGGGCTCCACACGGTCAAGGCGACGATCGGCACATCGTCGATGCCCTTCGGCGAGACGGTGGCCGGGCCGGCGCCCGCCGGGATGATCTCCGGATGGGCCATCAGCTTGGTGTGCACCTTCAGGGCGCTGCCATCGGCGTCCTGGCCCACCTTGAAGCGGACGATGGCCATCGCGTAGCTGGGGCCGCTGGTGGTGTAGACGTAGTCGACGCCGGGGATTTCCCACAGCAGCTTCTCGAGCGGGGCAGCGACCCGCTGCTCGGACTCCTGGGCCGTGGCGCCGGGGTACGGCACCATGACGTCGATCATCGGGACCGCGATCTGCGGCTCTTCTTCGCGCGGCGTCATGATGACGGCGAAAGCGCCGATGGCCAGCGCCGCGATCACGAACAGCGGCGTCAGCTTGTTGTCGATGAAGGCCCGGGCCACGCGTCCGGCCAGGCCCAGCGTAGAGCGGCTCATCGCTGCACCTCGAGGGCGGCGCCTTCGGTGAGGGTGGCGGGCGGCGCGGTGACGACGACGTCGCCGGCCTTCACGCCCGAAAGCACTTCATAGACACCAGCGACAGGGGCTTCAGCCAGTTCGACCAGGCGGTAGACGGCCTTGCCGCTCTCGGCCACGAACACGCCGACCAGGCCGCCGCGGCGGACGACGGCATTGCCGGGCACGCTGACCGAGGCGCGGCGGCCGGTGCGGAACGTGGCGCGGGCAAACGCGCCGCTGCGCAGGGCTTCATCGCGGGGCAGGTCGATCTTCACCAGCTGCGTGCGCGTGGCGGGATCGAGCGCGGGCACCACTTCGGCGACGATGCCGGCCCACGAGCGGCCCGGCAGCGACGGCACGGTGACGGTGACCGAATCGCCCGGCTGCGCGCCGGCGGCCTGCGTCTCGGCCAGCGAGACGTGCAGGCGCAGGGTCGTCGTGTCCTCGACGCGCATCAGCGGGCGGCCGGGGGCCGCCATGTCGCCCACTTCGATCAGGCGGTCGACGACCTGGCCGTCGAACGGCGCGGGCACCTGCGCCGAGGCGCGGTAGCTGCCGGCCGTCGAGACGGCGCCCTCGGCCTGCTTCACGGCGCCCTGGGCGGTGTCGTTGGCGTAGCGGGCCTGGTCCAGCTCGAGCTGCGAGGCGGCGCCCTTCTCCTTCAGCGTCTCGAAGCGCGCCAGGTTGGCAGCGGCCAGCGCGGCGGCGGCCCTGGCCTGGGCGAGTGCGCCCTCGGCCTGACCGATGTTGCCGGCCACTTCGCGGTCGTCCAGCACGATGACGACCTCACCGCGCCGGACGGGCTGGCCGGCCAGCTTGCGGATGGCCGTCACGGTGCCCATGACCTTGGCCGAGAGCACGGCCTCGCGCGCGCCGTGCAGCGAGCCGGAGACCTCGATGCCGCTCGCGACATCCGCCGCGGCCAGCGTCACGGTGCGGACGGCAACGGGGGCGGACGCAGCCGCTTCCTGCTTGGAGCCGCCGCCGCAGCCGGCAACAGCCAGCGCGAAGGCGGCAAGGGTGATCATCAGCGGCGTCCGCTTCATCGCGAAACCTCCGGGACGGGGGGAAGGCCGATCGTGAAATTGAGGGTGCGGGCGGCGCGGCGCAGGTCGAAGCCGGCGTTCAGTTCGCGCACGCGCGCTTCATCGAGCATGGTCTCGGTGTCGAGCAGGTCGGTGATGCGGGCGACGCCCTGGCCGAACCGCTGCTCGAGGATGCTGAGGGCCTTTTCGGCCTGGGCGACGGCGCCGCGGGCCACAGCCAGGCGGGCGCCGGACTCTTCGACCTGCTGCCAGGCCTGGCGCACTTCGAACTCGACCTGTTGGGTGTGGCCGCGCTGCGCCTGCTGCGCGGCGCGTTCACCAGAAAGGGCGCCGCTGACGCGCGCGCGCGTCTGGCCCCAGTTCCACAGGTTCCAGCGGGCCATCGCCATGAGGGTGGTGCTGCGACCGTCGCCGCCGAACACGTTGTCGGCGTTCAGCGCGTATTTGCCGACGAGCACGACTTCGGGCAGGTACTCGCCCCGCGCGCGGCGCACGCCCAGGCGGGCGGCGTCGACCTGCGCGGCGACGGCCTTGACGTCGTGGCGACGCGTGCGGGCGCCGGCCATCGCTTCGTCGAGCGTGATCGTGACCGGGGCCACATCGTCGGTCGGCGCCTGCAGTTCGTAGGCGGCGTCCTGTGCGATGCCCATCACGCGGAAGAGGCCGGCCCTTGCGAGCTTCGCCCCGTTCGTGGCGCTGATGACCTTCTCTTCCATGCGCGCCAGCTGCACCTGCGCCTGCAGCAGGTCGCTCTCGACCAGCATGCCGGCGTCGAAGAAGGCCTGCGCCTGCTCGACGTGCTTCGCCGTGGTGTCGTGGGCGCGCGTCGCGAGTTCGACCGCGCGCTGCGCCAGCACCGCATCCATGTAGGCCGAGGCGACGGCCAGCGAGATGGCTTCGCGCGTGTGGTCGCTGATCTCGGTCGCGGCCTGCGCCATGCGGCCGGCCTGGCCGATGCCCGCCATCACGCGACCGCCGGTGAAGATCGGCCACGCGGCCTCGATCTCGGTGGCGTAGTTGTTCATCGCCAGGGGCTGGTTGGGGTCGCTCATGGTGAACGCGGGGAAATTGAAGCGCTCCTGCATGAGCTGCAGGCCGAACGCGTCGGCCGGCGAGTCGGTGCGCAGTGCGATCTCGCGCGCCTGCACCTGTGGCAGGCGCATCGCGTTGGCCTCGCGCTTGCCGGCGGCGGCCTGCTCCTGTTGCGCCTGCGCCTGCAGGATGGCCGGGCTGTTTTGCAGCCCCGCGGCCACGGCCTGGTTCAGCGTCAGCGTTTCCGCAGAGGCGGCGCCGGCGGCAGCCAGCGTCGCGAGCGTCGCGCAGATGGCCGGGAAGTCCTTCATCCTCATGGACGAACCTTTCGTCGACTCGTGGTGGCGACCTGCGCGCCTTGCGCTTCCGATCGCCCGAGGCCATACTTTATTTATAGCCTCTTGACCATATGAACATAATAGAATATATTAGATTATGTCGACGGTGTCAAGCGGTGCTGGTGGGGAAAAACGAGGAGATGGTGGCGTGGCTGGTAACGTGTTGAACGATAAGACATTGGAGCTGATCGCGGAGCGCTTTCGCCTGCTCGGCGACCCGGTGCGGCTGCGGTTGCTGCAATCGCTGGAGGGTGGCGAGCGCTCGGTCGCTGATCTGGTGGCGGTGACCGGCGCCGGGCAGGCCAGCGTCTCGAAGCACCTGCAGCTGCTGCTGCGCGGGGGCCTGGTGGACCGGCGTCGGCAGGGCATGTTCGTCTACTACTCGGTGTCCGATGACCGTGTCTTCGAATTGTGCGACGTGGTGTGCGGCAGCCTGACGGCGTTCCTGGCGCGTGAGCTCGAGCACCTGGGCGGCGGCGCCGCGGGGAACGACACCGGTTCGGGGGATTGACCCGGCGAACCCACTCTGCTGACGACGCCCCCCACCTGACCTTATAGTATGTCCCGATGGACACGCCCCCGACACCCCGCCCCTTCCACCTGCTGGCCAAGCCGACCGGCGCGGCCTGCAACCTGGACTGCTCGTACTGCTTCTTCCTGTCCAAGGCCCAATTGTACCCGGGCAGCCGGCTGCGCATGGACGACGCGGGCCTCGAAGCCTACATCCGCCAGCTGCTGGAGGCCCAACCAGGTCCCGAAGTGGTCGTGGCCTGGCAGGGCGGCGAGCCCACGCTGATGGGGCTGCCGTTCTTCCGGCGGGCAGTCGAACTGGTGGCGCGATACCGCCGCCCGGGCGTGGATATTCAGTATACAATCCAAACCAACGGCACCCGCCTGGATGACGAGTGGGCCAGGTTCTTCAAGGACAACAACTTCCTGGTGGGGCTGAGCGTGGACGGGCCGCGCGAGCTCCATGATCGGCACCGGCGGACCAAGGGCGGCGGGGGCTCGTTCGACCAGGTGCTGGCGGGCTGGGAGGCCCTGAAACGGCACGGCGTCGACACCAACATCCTGTGCACCGTACACGCCGACAACGGCGACCACCCGCTGGATGTGTACCGGTATTTCCGCGACGGGCTGGGCGCCCGGCACCTGCAGTTCATCCCCGTCATCGAGCGCGCCACCGCGGAAACCATCAACCTGACCGCCGCCGGCTGGGGCGACGACCACGCAGCCACCCGCCCGCTCTACCGGCAGCAGGGCGACCGGGCGGCGCCACGCTCAGTGGGGGCGAGCCAGTACGGCGCCTTCCTGACCGCCATCTGGGACGAATGGGTGCGGCGGGACGTGGGCACGGTCTTCGTCCAGGCTTTCGACGTGGCGCTGGGCAACCGCCTGGGCCGATACGCGCTGTGCGTGCACGCCCCGACCTGTGGCGACGCCCTGGTGCTGGAACACAACGGCGACCTCTACAGCTGCGACCACTACGTGGAGCCGGACTACCGCCTGGGGAACATCCACGACACGCCGCTCGTAGAGCTCGTCGCCTCGCCGCGGCAGCGGCAGTTCGGGCAGGAAAAGCAGGATGCGCTGCCGCAGATGTGCCGGGACTGCGATGTGCTGCACCAGTGCCACGGCGGGTGCCCGAAGGACCGGTTCGCCACGACGCCCGACGGCGAGCCCGGCCTCAACCACCTGTGCGAGGGGTACCGCGCCTTCTTCCGGCACATCGCGCCGGCGGTGGACTTCATGGCCGGCGAATTGCTGGCCCAGCGTCCCCCGGCTGCCGTGATGGGCGAAATGAAACGCCGCGACCGCGACCTGCAGGCGGCGGTGGCGCGGGCCGGACGCAATGACCCCTGCCCGTGCGGCAGCGGCCGCAAGGCCAAGCACTGCCACGGGACAGGCTAGGGGCGTTGTTCCAGCAGGCCGTCTCTGTTATCGTGCCTTCACGCAATGTCGCAGTACTGACCCAGCCACCCACAGACAGGGAGCCGCACACCATGAAGAGGACCTTGATCGGCGCGCTGGTCGCCATGACGATGATCGCGGGCGCCGCACAGGCGGCCACCGCCTGGGGCGTGCGTGGCGGCATCACGTCCAACCCGGACCAGGTGCACGTGGGCGTGCACGTCAACGGCGGCGAGCTGTTCACCGACGGCTGGTTCATCCCCAACCTCGAAGTCGGCTTCGGCGACCACCTGACGCTGGTCGCCCTGAACCCCGAGCTGGTCTACAAGTTCAGCAAGCGCGGCACTTCGGACTGGGGCTTCTACGTGGGAGGCGGGCTGGGCGTGAACTTCTACAATTTCGACAGCAACGTGCCCGGCGACGACTCGGAGACCAGGGTCGGCCTCAACTTCCTGGGCGGGATGAGCCGCAAGCTGTCGGCCGGGAACGACTTCTTCCTGGAGTTGAAGCTGGGCGCGCAGGATTCGCCCGATACCAAGGTGACCGCCGGGTTCACGTTCTACTAGGCGCGCCACGCCGTTCGTTCGTCACGGGGGCGCTCTCGCAGCGCCCCCGCTCTCACACAAGGGGGAACCGGGGATGGGGACCAAAGCTACGCCGCGCCAATTCGCGCGCGCGCTGACCGGCCTGGCCGTCACGCTCTACGCCGCCACGCTGGTGCTGCCGTTCGTGCACGGGACCATCCGTATGCTGCTCGCGTTCTCGCGCGACCTGACCCTGCTGGCCTTCATGCAGCAACTGGCGAAGAAGCAGCCGGGCGCCGTCACGTGGATGGTGGCGTTCGTGGTGGTCGTGCTGCCGCTCGCGCTGCTGGGCACGGCGGGACTCGTGTCGTGGGCGCCGTGGCACGTGGTACCGCGGTGGCTGCGGGCGCTGGGCCCGCGGCTGCGCCTGGCGGCCTGGGGCGTGGCGGCGCTGGGCGTGGCGTTCATGATCGGGATGTGCGCGGCCTCGAGCGCCACCGGTGGTCCGCGGCTGCGGTTGTTGCCGGGCGGGTGGTGTTTTTGTGCGTCGTTGTTTGTGGCGGCGGGGGCGGTGGCGCTGTCCGTGCCGTCATCCCAGGACTTGGACGGGGCGTAGCCGACACAACTTGCGTGTGGCAAGTTGTGCCGGCTAGGCCCGGCCATGTCCCGGGGTGTCGGGGCGGCCAGGGCGCAAGTGGACTTCGCGGGACTTGCGCCGGCGCAAGTGGGCGTGGAGGGGGATCGACGTGGGCAGAATGTTCGGAATCGTTGCGATCGTCGGCGCGCTTTGGGGTGCGCCCCTCGTTGGGCACGCGGCGCCCGCGGCGGCGGACTCGGCGGCCATCGTTGGGGTGACGGCGGCATTTCATGGGGCGCTGGCGGCGGGGGACTCCGTGGCGGCGCTGGCGCTGCTGGCCGACGATGCGGTGGTGATCGAGGGGGGCGACCTCGAGACGCGGGCGCAGTATGCGGCGCATCACGTCGGGGCCGACATCGCGTTCGCCAAGGCGATGAGCGAGACGCGCATTGTCAAAGGCGTGCGGCAGGCGGGGGACGCGGCTTGGGTGTGGTCCACTTCGGATACGCGGGGGAACTGGCGGGGCAACCTCGTTGAATCGATCGGGGCCGAGTTGATGGTGCTCGCGCGCGACAGTGACGGGTGGCGCATCCGCGCCATCCACTGGTCAACCCATCGGCGACAGCGACCCTAGCGGCGGCATGGTGCGCTCGATCGTCTCCTGCAGCAGGCGGCTGTTGAGCGGCTTGGGGATGTGCGCGTCGAAGCCGACCTCGGCGCACAGGGCGGCGTCCTCGGGCAGGACGCGCGCGGTCAGGGCAACCATCGGCAGGCGGGCGCGGCCGGTGGCATGTTCGTGGGCGCGCCACTGGCGGACCACTTCGATGCCGTCGAGGTTCGGCATCTGCAGGTCGAGCAGCGCGCCGTCGAACGTGCCCGAATAGAGGGCGGCCAGGGCCTCGACGCCGTCGGCCGTCAACGTGACCTCGTGGCCCCACTTGCGCAGCAGCGCGACGACCAGCTTCTGGTTGACCACGTTGTCCTCGGCCACCAGCAGGCGGCGCGGTGCGGTGCGGGGCGGCGTGTTGGCCGGCGGGGCGACGGCGCCCGCCACCCCCTGGACCACCGGCAGTTGCAGCGCGAAGCGGAAGCACGACCCTTCGCCCACCGCACTCTCGATCATCAACTGCCCGCCCATCATCGCCACCAGTCGACGACAGATGTGCAGGCCCAGGCCCGTGCCCCCGTAGCGGCGCGTGTGGGAGTCGTCGGCCTGGCGGAAGGCCTCGAAGATCAGTTCCTGCTTCTCGGGCGGGATGCCGATGCCGGTGTCGCGGACGCTGAACTCCAGATACTGGTTCGCCTCGTCGGCAGCCGCCACGCGGACGACCAGGGTGATCGTGCCGCGCTCGGTGAACTTCAGCGCGTTGCCCAGGAGGTTGACCAGCACCTGGCGGATGCGGCCGGGGTCGCCCCGCAGCCGCGGCGCCAGCCCGGCGTCGATGTCCCACTCCAGGTGCAGGCCGCGTCCGTGCGCGCCGACCAGGAGCGAGCGGCGGATCTTCTCCAGCTCCTCGGCGGGCGAGAAGTCCTGCGGGTCCAGGCGCAGGGCGCCGGCTTCGATGGAGGACACGTCGAGGATGTCGTTGATGACCACCAGCAGCGTGCGGCCGGACTCGAGGGCCACTTCGAGCTGCTCGCGCTGCATGCCGTCGAGGTGCGTGTCCAGGACCAGTTCTGTCATGCCGAGCACGCCGTTGAGCGGCGTGCGGATCTCGTGCGACATGTTGGCCAGGAAGACGCTCTTGGCGCGGCTGGCGGCCTCGGCATCGTCGCGGGCCCGCTCGAGGTCGTGCTCAGCCTCAAGACGACGCTCGATCTCGGCCTCGAGTTCCTGCTGGCGCGCCGCGAGATCGCGACGGTGGCCGGCTTCGACGGTCAGGCGGGAGGCCAGCGCCTGGGTGCGCTGCTGGCCCACCCAGACGGCGCCCGACAGGCCCATCGCCGTCACGGCCAGCGCCACCAGGCCCCACAGGAAGACGCGGGGGCTGCCGGCCAGCCCGGCGGCCACGTCGCTGGCGCGCGTGACCGTCAACGGGTAATGGGCGGTGCGCACGCAACTGAACAGGCACGTGCGGCTGCCCGTGGGCCGCATGTCGACCAGCGCCGTGGTGCCCGGCAGCGGCAGCCTCGTGGCCAGCAGTTCGGGGGGCGGGGGCGAATCACTGCCGACGAGGCGGCCGGCCCACATGAGCCACAGGTCGCGGTTGGAGTCCGTCTTCGCCCCCGACACCTGCGCGTGCAGCGTCGCCGCCGGCACGAACGCCAGCAGCCAGCCTTCGTGACGATCCAGGACGCGGCACTCGCTCGTCAACACGATCTCGTTGGCGCCGGGCAGGTAGGTGGCCGTGTCCACGTGAACGCTGTCGGTTCCCGCGGCGGGCATCGCCCAGCCTTCGTTGAACGGCAGGCCGGGGTCGTGGCGCGGATCGCGTGAATCGAGCACGACGTGGCCCTGGTCGTCCAGCAGCACGAGCCGCTCATAGATCGGCTGGCCGCCGGGCAGCTTGTGGGTCAGCCGCTTGTCGAATTCGGTCTCGAGGTCGAGCAGGCTGATGCGCAGGCCGTACTCGAGGCTCAGGCCCAGCGCCGCGTTCTCGAAGTAGGCGCTGACCTCGCGGCGATCGGAGAGATCGTTCACCTCGGCCTGGAGGCCGGACAGGAAATGGTCGAGCGAGACGCTGAAGGTCGACGTGTGCGCCAGTTCGTCGCGCTCGAATGCCGCCCGCTGCGCCTGGCGCCCGGTGTAGAGGCCCTGGATCAGGAAGACGACGAGGGCGACCGCCGGCAGGCCCACGCCGACGACCGCGATCCATGGTCGTTGGCTGAGGATGCCGGCGATGCCCTTGGGGCGCGTCACTGCGCGGAAGCGCCCTTCTGGAAGAAGTCGGGGAAGTAGGTCCACACGCCGGGGTAGTACTTGCGCACGAGGTTCTCGTAGGTGCCGTCGGCGCGGCAGCGCGCCAGGAACGCGGCAAACGCGGCCTCGAGCTTCGGCGAGTCCTTCGGGAACGCGGCCGCCATGTACTGCGGCTCGGACAGCGGCCCGAGGATCTTGACCTTGCCCTGCCAGCGGCGCAGCGCCACCAGCGCATCGGGCACGTCGAGGATCGTCAGTTCAGCCATGCCGCCCAGCAGGTTCGGCGCCATGTGGTTGAGGCTGCCCTCGTAGTTGACCACCTTCGCGCCGTGGCCCGACAGGTCGTACAGCTTCGGGTCCAGGCACGTGTTCGGCTTGGCCAGCACGCTGACGCCGTTGATGAGCTTGAACGTCAGCGCGATGTCGCCGGCCAGCGTTCCGGTCGGCGTGATCGGCACCGTGTGCGACGTCGCCGGCGCGATCAGCCAGATCTGCGTCGGGAACATCGGCTCGGCGAAGTTCACCAGCTTCTGCCGCCACGGCAGCACCGTCATGCCGTGGGCGATCATGTCGCCGCGCACCTCGGTGGCGCCGGTGATCGTCACTTCGTTGCCGGCGCGCGTGAAGGTCAGGCCGGTGAGGTCGGAGTACGTGCGGTTCCAGTCGGTCTCGACGTATTCATATGTGACGCCGATCTCGCGGCAGAACATCCGCACCAGGTCGACGTCCAGGCCATCACCGGCGCCGGTGACGAAGTTCGCGTAGGGGAGGCCCAGGTGGCGCAGCTTGCCGGCCGCCTTGATCTCCGGCAGGTCGTGACGGGGCGTCGCCTTGACTGTTGGCTGGATCGGCGCCTGGTCTGCCGTCTGGGCTGTCGCGGGCGCGGCGATCAGCACGATCGCCAGCAGCAGGATCATCATGGGGCGCATGGCTGTTGCCTCCACATCGCGCAGGTCGTCGAAAATCCGGTCCGGGCTGGAGGAGACCGGGGGCTCGCGCGGGTTATCGGCTGATGGTTCCAGCGGTTAACATTATAGTAGTTGGAGTTACGGGGCGCCCCCAACGCGGGCACGCATAAAACGACTTTCATTTTCAACAGGAGCGGGACCATGAAGAAGTTGTTGGCAGTGGCCATGTTGGCGCTGGCGTGGGCGGGGGCGGCCACGGCGATGGAAACGCCGCCGGCCGTGGCGGTGGACAGCCCGGAACACCAGGCCCTGGTCGAACAGGTCCGCGCCGCCGAATCGGCCTTCGCGCGGACCATGGCGGCGCGCGACTTCAACGCGTTCTGCACCTTCATCGCCGACGAGGGTGTGTTCTTCGGGGGCCGCGGCCCGCAGCGCGGCGCGCCGGCCGTGCGCGCGGCCTGGCAGAAATACTTCGAGGGCGAAGAGGCCCCGTTCTCGTGGCGGCCCGAGACGGTGGAGGTGCTCGCGTCGGGCACGCTGGCCCTGACCTCGGGGCCGGTGTACGACCCGGACGGCACGCCGTCGGGGTCGTTCATGTCGATCTGGCGGCTGGAGCCGGACGGGAAGTGGCGCGTGGTGTTCGACCGCGGGTGCCCGGCGTGCGTGTGCCCGGGCAAGTGAGCGTCACGTGGCCGTCAAGTGGCAGTCAAGTGGCAGTCAAGCCACCTGCCGATCATTGTGGACGGGCTGACACCGTCAGGGGACACTTTTCGGGCGCATTCCACGGCTGCCGGCGCCGGGTGAACGGCGGCGGCAAAGCTAAGAACGAGGCACGCCGCCACATAGCTGCGCCTGAAGAAATCGGCACCGGATATGCTTTCAAACCCCGCGGGAGCCACGTGATTCGGTCTTAGCGAGGGGCCGGGTCAGCGCGAGGCGGGGGTGGAAGGGTGAGCCCATCCCCGCCCATATTCCCCCCCAGGCCCGGATGGTGCGAGGGCGACGTACCATCCGGGTTTGCTTTGTGTTGCGGCTTTGGCCGCCTTCTCCACACCGCTTGATTTCACCTGTTCCGTTGGCGACATTTTGCCGGCCGGAACGCCGTCCCCGCTGCCGCGGGGGGCCCGGCGACACCGCAGGAGGTGCACGGGATGCAGATCAGCGTCACCAGGAACCCCAGCCCCCAGGCCCCCCCCGAGGCTCCTTACGGCTTCGGCCAGTTCTTCACGCCCCATATGTTCGTGGCGGACTGGAAGGACGGCCTCTGGAGCGCCCCGCGCATCATTCCGTACGGACCGTTCATGCTCGATCCCGCCTGCAAGGTGCTGCACTACGGGCAGGAGATCTTCGAGGGCATGAAGGCCTACCACAACGCGGCCGACGACTCGGTGCACATCTTCCGCCCGGACATGAACCTCGAGCGCTTCCACCGCTCGTGCGATCGCATGTGCATGCCGCGCGTCGAGACGGACATGTTCATGCGCGGCGTCGAGATGCTGATCGACCTCGATCGCGACCGCGTGCCCGAGAGCCCCGACGCGATGTACCTGCGGCCGACGATGATCGCCTCGCAGCGCGGCCTGGGCGTGCGCGCCTCGACCGAGTACATCTTCTTCATCATCATCGGGCCGGTGGGCAGCTACTTCACGGGCGGCGTGAACCCGCTGAAGCTGCGGGTCGAGGAGACGTATGTGCGGTCGGCGCACGGCGGCACGGGCTTCGCGAAGACGGGCGGCAACTACTCGGCGGCCCTGCTGCCGATCAAGCTGGCGCAGGACGCCGGCTACGACAACATCATCTGGCTCGACGCCAAGGAAATGAAGTACGTCGAGGAGATGGGCGCGATGAACATCATGTTCGTCTACGAGGACCGCGTCATCACCTCGAAGGCGGGCGACACCATCCTGCACGGCGTGACGCGCGACAGCGTGGGCGCGCTGCTGAAGGACATGAACATCACCTGGGAAGAGAAGGCGCCGGCCATCGCGCAGGTGATCGAGGACGCGCACAGCGGCAAGCTGAAGGAAGTCTTCGCCTGCGGCACCGCGGCCGTGGTGACGCCGGTGGGCACGATCCACTTCCAGGGTTCGGACCACCGCATCGGCGACGGCGGCGAAGGCAAGCTGACCCGCCAGCTGCGCGACATGCTGACCGGCATCCACGCCGGGAACAGCCCGCGCCACCCTGAGTGGCTGCACAGAGTGCCGTCGTTCCCGGAGACCCGTTAGGGCCCGGGCGCAACCCGCGACGGTGAGCGAAGGCCCGGCCCCGCATTGGCCGGGCCTTCCGCATGCGTATCCGGGCCGTGACTTTGGGCCATGGCGGGAACCGGACGGGGATTGTCGTTGTTGTGCCCCGACCGGCGCCCTGAATGCGCTTGCCCGAATCGCCGCCAACTGATTTGCTGGCAATCCCAACCCGACCAAGGAGGCGACGGATGCGTCATCCGGCCCGTAGAACTTTACTCGTTGTCGCGCTGGTGGTCGCGGCCGCCTCGGCCCGGGCCCAGGGCGCCGTGCCCGCCGACAATGCCGGCGCGCGCGGCATCGTGGCCGCCGCCGACTTCAAGCTGGAGAACTACGCCGGTCGCGTCGTGATGCTCGACTTCTGGGCGTCGTGGTGCAACCCGTGCAAGGCGTCGATGCCGTGGATGTCGGCGATGCAGCGCGTGTACGGCAAGAAGGGCCTGCAGGTCGTGGCCGTGAGCGTGGACAAGGACGAGAAGGCGATGCGCAGCCGGCTGGACCTGCTGGATCCGAACATCATCGTCGTGTTCGACCCGAAGGGAAAGCTGGCCGAGCAGTACAAGCTGGAGGGCATGCCGACGACGTTCCTGATCGATCGCGCCGGCACGGTGAAGGGCAGCCATATCGGGTTCCGCGATGCGGAGACCGATGCGCGCGAGGCCGAGTTGGCGAAGCTGCTCGAGGACAAACCCGCGGGGGGCAAGTGATGAGCGCACGGACCACGCGCCGGCTGCTGCCGGCGCTCCTGTTGCTGGTGGCGGGGATGATGCTGGGTGGCTGCGCCTCGGTGGGCGTCAAGCCGTGGGAGCGCGACATCCTGGCGCGGCCGGGCATGACGCCGGGCGACGACGTGGTCATGTCGTCGCTGGACGAGCACATCTACTTCTCGAAGGAAGCCTCGACCGGCGGCCTGGGTTCTGGAGGTGGCGGCTGTGGGTGCAACTGATCGCAAACCAGGGGCAAACAAGGCCGGCGGCCTGCGCCTGGCGCTGGCCGCGGCCTGCAGCGTGCTGGGCGTGGCGGGCGCGCCTGCGCACGCGACCGAAGTGAGCACCGGCGCGCTGGCGTACGTGGAGCCCGGGCGCGTGAAGGTGTTCGAGCTGCTCGCCGACGGCACGCACGAATTCACCAACGGCAACCTCGGCAACTTCCGCTTCGTGTTCGACGCGCTGACCGGCGCCTCGGCCAACGGCGCAGTGCCGTCGAAAAAAGCACAGACGTTCACCAGCCCGTCGGGCGGGAGCGGCTACGTGATCCTGCCGGGCGAGACGCCCCTGGACATGTCGTTCAAGGACACGCGCATCGCCGGCAGCGGCGGCCTGACACTGCCCTGGGGCCGGCTGACGAAGGCGACATTCGGCGCGTACACCTCGTTCGAGCGGGACTACACGTCGCTGGGCGTCAACGGCGCCCTGTCGCACGACCTCTTCCAGCGCAACACGACGATCACGCTGCGCGGTTCGCATTTTGCCGACTCGGTGCGCCCGATGAACGGCGTGCCCGACCCGTTGACGCCGATGGTCGCGGCGACACCGCACGGGGGCGGCGACGACAAGTCATTCGCAAGCGGCGGCAGCGCGTCGAAGGGCGTGACCGACCTGGGCGTGGGCCTGACGCAGGTCGTGACCCGGCGCACGCTGCTGGCGCTGAACTACACGGGCACGAACGTGAGCGGTTACCAGACCGACCCGTACAAGATCCTCTCGGTGGTCGACGCGACGACCGGAGCGCCCATGCCCGGAACGGCCACTCCCGAGCTCGACCTGTACGAGAAGCGGCCGGAACACCGCTCCAAGCACGTGGCGGCGGCCGAGCTGATCCAGAACCTGGGGCGCGACATCCTGATGCTGTCGTACCGCTGGTACGACGACGACTGGGGCATCACGTCGAAGACGACCGAGGTCAGCTACCGGCTTAACTTCCAGCCCGACCGCTACCTGCAGCCGAACCTGCGCTGGTACCACCAGAGCGCGGCCGACTTCTACCGGCGCTACCTGGTCGACGGCCAGGCGTTGCCGGACTTCGCCTCGGCCGACTACCGGCTGGGCGAGATGGACGCGGTTTCGCTGGGCCTCAAGTACGGGACGAAGCTGGAGAGCGGGAACGACCTGACGCTGCGCCTGGAGTACTACAAGCAGTCGGGCGACCACGCCCCGGCCGATGCGATCGGTGACCTGCGCACCATGGACCTGTTCCCGACCGTCGATGCGTGGATCGCGAACGTGGGACTGACGTTCGGGAAGCAGTGATGACGGTCGACGTGCAGCGTCGCCCCGACGGGTGGCTGGCCGCGTTCACGGCGATGGCCAGCCCCTGCGAGGTGCTGCTGGACGTGGACGACCGCGACGAGGCCGCCTCGCTGGGTGAACTGGCGGCGGCCGAGGCCGGGCGGATCGAGCAGCGCCTGAGCCGCTACCGCGACGACAACATCATCCATACGATCAACCATGCTGCAGGCCGGCCGGTGCTCGTCGACGACGAGACGGCCGGCCTGCTCGATTTCGCGGACCAGTGTTTCCGCCTGAGCGAAGGACGCTTCGACGTGACGTCGGGCGTGCTGCGGCGGGTGTGGCGGTTCGATGGTTCGGCCAATGTGCCGTCGCGGGCGGCGGTGAAGGAACTGCTGCCGCTGGTGGGATGGGACAAGGTGACGTGGGCGCGGCCGTCGATCACGCTGCCGGTGGGGATGGAGATCGACCTGGGCGGGCTGGGCAAGGAGTACGCGGTCGACCGCGCCGCGCAGCTGGTGTCGATGCGCACGCGCGCGGCGGTGCTGGTGAACTTCGGCGGCGACTTGAGAGCACTGGGTTCGAGACGAGACGGGCGGCCGTGGCGGGTGGGCGTGGAGTCGCCGGTGGCTGCCGCCGCCGCGCTGGACCTGGAACTGGCGCAGGGCGCGCTGGCCACCAGTGGCGATGCGCGGCGGTTCCTGCTGAAGGACGGCGTGCGCTACCCGCACATCCTGAACCCGCGGACGGGCTGGCCGGTGCTGGACGCGCCGCGCTCGGTGACCGTGCTGGCCGACGCCTGCACGGAGGCGGGGCTGCTGGCCACGTTGGCGATGCTGCACGGGCGCGGGGCGCGGGGGTTTTTGGCGGACCAGGGCGTTAAGTACTGGGTGCTGGACTGAGCCGGCATCGCGCCCTTTGTCGTGGACCTTGTCGTGGCTCTTGTCGTGGCTCTTGCCGCCGCCGCCCGTCGTGGGCATAATGTCCGTTCGACCCCCAACGAACGGATGCCGCGTGACTCCTGCCCCCGAAGCCCTGGAACGCCTGCAAGTGGGCAATCGCCGGTTCGTCGCCAACCTGGACGCGGGGGCCCGCGCCAAGCCGTCGCCGGCCGCGCCGCACGGGACCGACATCGCCGAACAGCAGCCGCTGGCGATCATCCTGGGCTGCTCGGACGCGCGGGTGCCGGCCGAACTGATCTTCGACCAGAGCCTGGGCGACCTGTTCGTCATCCGCGTGGCGGGCAACATCGTGGCGCCGTCTCTGGTGGGCAGCGTCGAGTTCGCGGCGACGCGCTTCGAGACGAAGCTGGTGGTGGTGCTCGGGCACACGCGGTGCGGGGCCATCCAGGCCACCATCGAGGACCTGCGCGAGCCGGGCGATCCGCACCACCACAACCTGCGCGACATCATCGACCGCGTGAAGCCCGCGGTGGCGCGCGTGGTGGCCGAGGGCGCGCACCAGTCCGAGGAAGAGCTGGCGCGGCGCGCCGTGCGCGCGAACATCCGCTATTCTGTCGATCACCTGAGGCACGACTCGCAGATCATGGAGCAGTTGATCCGCGACGAGGGCGTGGTCGTCATCGGCGCCGAGTACTCGCTGGAGACCGGCATCGTCACCTTCCTCGGCGAAGAAGAAGCCGAGGGCTAGTCATTCCATTGCCGCCGGAGGCCCCTGCTTTGCGCCACCTGAAGCTGACCCGCCCGCTGGTGTTCTTCGACCTGGAGACGACGGGCATCGACATCGACAACGACCGCATCGTGCAGATCGCGCTGATCCGCGTCGAGCCCGACGGCACGCGGCGCACGTACGAGACGCTGGTCAATCCGGGGCGGCCGATTCCGCCGGCGGCCACTGCGGTGCACGGCATCAGCGATGCGGACGTGGCCGACGCGCGGTCGTTCGCGCAGATCAGGGGCGAGGTCGAGGCGATGCTGCAGGGCGCCGACCTGGCGGGCTACAACTCGATCCGCTTCGACGCGCCGCTGCTGCAGGGCGAGCTGCGCCGCGCCGGCAGCGAGATGGACCTGCGCGGCGCGCGGCACCTGGACGCGATGGTGATCTTCCGGCTGATGGAGCCGCGCAATTTGACGGCCGCGTTCAAGAAGTACTGCGGCAAGGACCTTGTGAACGCGCACAGCGCGCTGGCCGACACCGAGGCGACTTTGGAGGTGCTCGACGCGCAGGTCGCGTTCTACGATGCGGTGCCGAGCGATGTCGATGCGCTGCACGTGCTGTGCAATCCCGACGAGGGCCGCTTCGTCGACCGCGGGCGCAAGTTCATCTGGAACGACGAAGGGCTGGCCATCTTCACCTTCGGCAAGCACCAGGGCGAGGTGCTCAACGACGTGGTGGCCGACCCGCGCAAGCGCGGCTACCTGGAGTGGATGCTGAACAAGGACTTCAGCGAAGAGGTGAAGGGGATTTTGCGGGAGGCGCTGGGGGGCGTGTTTCCGCGGAAGGACGGGTAGGGGCCGGCTGCTCCCGCCCACCCACTTGCGCCGGCGCAACTGTCGCAACCCGGTGATAACTGCCCGCCAGACTCCCGATTGCCACTCTTCTGGCTGATGATTTCACTCCCACCCACGCCTGATAATGGATTATCATCACCGGGGGATATCGATCATCGCATCGAGGGGGAGGGGATCGTGCATCACACCGCGAAGTTCTTCATGGTCGCGCTATTGCTGGCGATGGCCGCCGGGCCTGCCGTCGCGCAGGAGTTCACGCCCGACGCACACACGCTGCTTCTTCTGCACGGCAACGGCAACGCGCTCGGCGCGCAGGGCGAGAGCCCGTTGGCGGCGACCGGCGTCGGGGCGACCATTGGCGTATTCGGGCAGGCGATCGACCTGCCGGGCAGCGCGCGCCTGACCTATGCCGCGGCGGGCAACCTGGCGATGGCGGCGGGGACCGTCGAGTTCTGGTTGAAGCCGTACTGGAACGGCAACGACGGGCAGACGCACATCTTCCTGGCGTGGGGCACGTGGGGCGGCCTGATGCTGGCGAAGGACGGCGCCGACAACCTGCGCATCATGGTCAACCGCTGGGCGGCCAACGGGCTGCCGGAACGCGGCGCCGGCGTCAACGTGGGCGGCGAGTGGACGGCCGGGCAGTGGCACCATTGTGCGTTCGCGTGGGACAGCGCCAAGGCGCGGGTCTATGTCGATGGCGTGCTGCGCGGCGAGGAGAGCGTGGGCTTCACGCCGCCGGCGATCGGGGACACGCAATTCCAGGTCAGTGGCGAGGGTGTGGACGGTATGGCGGATGCCGCCATCGACGAGTTGCGGATCAGCGACAGCGTGCGCAGCTCCGCGGAGATCGAGGCGGCGTACCTGGCCGGCCTGACGGCCACGAGCCTGTCCGTGACGCCGCGCGTGACGAAGTTGTGGGCGACCTGGCCGGTGTACGCGACGGTGACGGCGACGACGCAGTTCGGCGATGTCGTGATTCCGCAGGGCGCGGTGGCGTGGACGACGACGAACGCGAACGTGGTGAGCGTGCAACCGGGCGGGATCCCGCGCGCGGTGGGCGCCGGGAGCGCCACGCTGACCGCGACGTACCAGGGGCGGTCGGCGTCGTGCAACCTGCAGGTCCGCGCGCCGATGCTGGCGCCGACGCACGAGGCGCTCCCCGGCGACCTGACGACGCCGGCGGCGAACGCCATCTGGCAGGTGCCGGTGCTGGTGATCCGCTACTTCCCGTCGACCGACGGCGTGAACCTCGACACGGCGATCTCGCCCGACTACTGGTGGGACAACCCGCAGACGCTGGCCGCGATGGACGCGAGCGTGCTGGCGATGAACCGGCGCGTGAAGTTCGCGCTGGAGCAGGGCAGCCGGTTCCGCGCGTACGGCAACGCGGCGGCGCGGCCGTCGCTGGGCTACCGCGTGGTGGACCAGGTGACCGTGTATGAGCAGACGCCGCCGGGCAAGGTCGTCGGCTACGACCAGAGCGATCCGCTGTGGGAGCCCGACTGGTTCGCGATCTTCGACCGCCTGGACGTGCGCCACTACGTGGAAGACCTGGGCGTCAAGGAGATCTGGGTGTGGAACGGCGGCCTGGGCCGCTGGCCCAGCTTCGTGGAGGGCGTCAACGACGTGCAGGACTTCCGCGGCGGCTGGGAGTCGAACATGTCGAGCCCGCTGACGGGCGACATCTCCAACAGCAACCGCGACCCTTCGGACCTGCCGGTCTACGACAAGACCTACGTGGTCTACGGTTACAACTTCCGGCGCAGCCAGGCCGAGGCGATCCATGACCACGGCCACCAGCTGGAGTCGCAGTTCACGTACGTGAACGAGCAGCAGGACGGCAATGCCGACCTGTTCTGGAAGCAGTGGCGCGGCCAGGACCAGGGCGGCAACAACGTGACCGGCCGCTGCGGCGACACGCATAGCCCGCCGAACACGCTCAATGGCTACGATTACGAGAACACGGACGTCGTCATGAGCGACATCGCCGACTGGACAGCCGACGGTACGGGCACGTATTCGCCCGTGAACGTCGACACGTGGGGCACGTTGACGTGGCCGTGGCCCGACGGCGTGGGCGACTTCAGCCAGCGCGTCGAGACCCAGTGGTACATGTACTGGATGATGAGCATGCCCGGGTTCGACAACGGCCTGGCCTATGGCCGCGGCGCGGTCACCAACTGGTGGGAGTTCGTCGGCAACTGGGATGCGGCGGTCGCGGCGGGGCACGGGTTGCATGGGACCGACAGCCTGGCGGCGGCGCCGCCGACGCCGGGCGGCGCGGGTGCGCCGGCCATCCGGATGCTGCGCGCCAACCCTGCGCAGGGCGAGGCGGCGTTCGCGGTGACGTCCTCCGGGCGCGGCGTTCTCGAAGTAGCGGTGTATGATGTGCGCGGGCGCCTGGTCCGCACGCTCTATCGCGGCGCCGACAAGGCGGGCGCGGCGCAGTTCGCCTGGGATGCGCGCGATGCCGCCGGCCGCGCGGTGGCGGCCGGGACGTACCTGGTGCTGGTGCGCGACGCGACGGGAACCGCGACGCAGAAGGTGAGCATCGTCAGGTAGGCGGGCGCGGGTTTCCCCGAGTGGAGGGGCTGCAGTTGATGGGCATCGCGGTGCTGCAGTTGGTACACCACGACAGGGCCTGGGGCTTCTTCGTGCCGGTGTTCTCGCTCGCGTTCATTGCCGCATTGGCGCCGGCGCAAGCATCTCCGTTTCGTGATACTTGCGCCGGCGCAAGTGGAGGGGAAGATCGATGAAGTCCCTGATCCTGGCCGCTGCGTTCGCGCTCACGATCGCCGGCTGCAGCGGCGATGCCGTCGATCCCGACCGCTACCTCGTCGAATACCAGATCGGGATGCAGTCGATGACTGTCGATGCGGTCGTCGATCCGGCGGCGCCGCTGGTGGTGCGGCTGACGGGCATCATCGGGCCCGATACGCGGTACGACTACAACCACGCCGTGATCAGCGAGACCGACTCCACCTATGAACTGACGCTGTACGGCCTGCGCAACGACGACCCGCACGCGGCGCATCTCAACGTGCTGGTGCAGTGGCAGGGCTATCCGTTCACGAAGCAGCCGCCGCACGCGGACCGGGTGCGGTTCGTGGTGCACCAGCCGGGCGGGGGCGTGCTGGACGAGACGGTGGCGGTGCGGCCGTAGGCAGCAACTCGCCCGTCCCGCCAACCCGGCCTGTTTTCATCCAGCATCGGCCTGCTGAAAATTCCCCAACTTCGTCCTAACACATTGCGTTTGCGCGGCTTATATTCGCGCCGCTTTCGGTACGCGGGTTGCTTTGGGAGCCCCGGGACTGGCCCGGGCGACCGGGCCGATAGGCGCTAAGGGATGGCGACCGAGGAGTGCGGACAACGATGGAGCGACGGAATCGGGCCTGGTACACCAATTTCGATGTGATCCTGGGGATCGGCGTGCTGGCCGTCGTGGCGGCGGGGGTGCCGTGGCTGGGGCAGCAGTTGAACGTGGCGAAGAACGTCAGGTCGCGGGATCATGCGGCGCGGGTGGCGCAGGCGATCCTCGACTACCATGCCGAGAAGGGCCAGTGGCCGGCGCCGAACGGACAGCCGGTGGACCTGACGGTGGTGGCGGGCGCGATCTCGCCGACGACGACCGAAGGGACGATGGTGTCGCCCCGCGACCAGCAGCGGCCCCTGACGGTGCCGGTCGACAGCTGGGGGCATCCGTTCGTGGCGGCCATCTATGACGAGGGCGCCGCCGAGGCGTTGCCCGCCGCGGGCGCGCTGCGTTCGTACCCGATGGCGCCGCCGCCGGGGGCGACGATCGTGGTCGTCTCGCCGGGGCGCGATGGCGTGCTGCAGACGAACCTGAATGTGCTGGCGCACGTCGCCACGCCGGTCTTCCTGGGCGACGACACCGGCGAGGTGCTGCGCGGCACCGGCTCCTGAAACGCCTGGCGGCAGGGGGAATCCCGACATGATCAAGCGGCATGTGCTTCGCGCGGTGGGTACCTGGGTGCTCGCCGCGCTTGCGATGGCGGGGGCGTGGCGGCCGGCGCCGGCCGCCGAGGTCGTGCCGGCGCACCGGTGGCTGGTTGGGCTCGACATCGCGGCCGCGACGCTGAACGCGAACGACAAGACCGACGTGGTGCGCGTCGACGAACGCGCGAACGGGCCGGCGCTGCAGGTGGGCTGGCTGCTGAAGCCGACGTTGATGCTGCGTGTGTCGGCGTCGGCGGCGGACTTCCCCACGAACATCGAGGGCGTGGACCTGCGCGTGGGCGGCGGCACCTTCGACGTGGTGTGGCTGCCGCGCGACGGGCAGGCTTTCCGGCCGTACGTGTTCGCGGGGGCGGGCGGGTACCAGGCGACGGCGACGGGCGACCGGCTCGTGTACCAGATCGACGCGCCGGGGCTGGTGTTCGGCGCGGGGTGGTACCTGCGGTTGCGCGGCGAAGTCCTGCTGCACGGCGGCCTGCGGGTGGAGTCGGTGCGCTGGCCGGCGGCCGACGTGACCCTGGCCGGGCCGGACGGACCGGTGGGCGTGCCCGAGCCGCTGGATCGGGACGGGTGGGGTTCGCGGGTGCTGATCGGGGTGGCGTGGCGGCCCTGATCCGCATGGTCGAGGTGTGAGAGGGGACCGCGTCGTCAGTGTGCGAACTGCTTCCACAGCAGGCGCGCGGCCGTGGCCGTCACCGAGAAGACGAGCACCCACCGGATGAACCGCGGCGGCCTCTGCAGCACCAGGTGCGCGCCGATGCTCGAGCCGATGACCTGCCCGACGATCATCACCGCCGCCACCGTCACCACGACCTGACCCGCCGCCACGAACAGCACCGCCGCGACCAGGTTGCTGGTGAAGTTCATCACCTTGGTTGCGGCCGTGGCGCGCCGCAGGTCGAGCCCGCCGAGCCCCACCAATGTCATCGCCCAGAACGTGCCGGTGCCCGGCCCGAAGAACCCGTCGTGGAACCCGAGCACCGAACCGGCGACCGGCTGCAGCACGGCGGGCTTCACGCGCTCGGGGCGCTCGGCTTCGCCCAGGCTGGGCGTCAGCAACGTGTAGACGAGGATGACGACGAGCAGCCCGGGGATGAGCCACGCGAGCAGCCCCGGCGACAGGCGCTGGATGAGCGCCGCGCCGCCGGCCGCGCCGAGCGCAGTGAAGATGATGGCGCGCGTCCACTGGCGGATGCGCACCAGTTTGCCCTGGCGATAACGCAGCATGGCGGTGGCGACGCCGACGGTGCTCTGCACCTTGTTGGTGCCGAGCGCCAGGTGTGGCGGCAACCCGACGGCCAGCAGCGCGGGCACGGTGATGAGCCCGCCGCCGCCCGCAATGGCGTCGATGGCGCCGGCGACGAGGCCGCCGACGAGCACGGCCAGGTGGCCGGCCAGGGAGATGTTGCCGGTGAGGGTCATGGGCTCAGGACGCCTTCTGCCCCAGCCGGTCGGCGATCCACATCTTGATGATGGACTGCCTGGTGACGCCGATGCGCTTGGCCTCGGCGTCGAGGGCCTCGATCACCCAGGTGGGGAAGTCGACGTTCACGCGGCGCGAGTCCATGTTCGGGCGCGTGGCCTTGGAATAGTCGAGATACGGCGTCATGTCCTCTTCGCCGTCGTCGAATTTCTTGTCGAACTCACTGGCTTTCATAGCGCCGGACCTCCTCGAATCTTGACCGCCGGACCGAAATCACGCGGACTCGCCAGCCTCGGTAAACGATGATGGCCGACCAGTGTCGCCGCCCGATCATCCCGATCATCACGAAGCGTGGCTCCATGCCCGGGCTCGCGGGCGTCTGCATGAGGCGCTCGTCTTCCCAAAGGACCTGAGCTTCGACGAAGTCGATGCCGTGCTTCGCCTTGTTGGCGCGGCTCTTGGCTTCGTCGAACTCGAACTCGACGGGCTCTCTGTGTTGTTTCGGTATGATTATGATACCTTAAAGAGTTTATTTGGCAACCTAAAATGGGCCTAATGGCCTCAAATGCCCCTGGCGACTTGCGCCGGCGCAAGTCCGGCCGGGCGCCCCGGCCCCGCCCTTGCCCCCCAGCACCCCATGAACCACACCCCCAAGCCCACCCCAGGGGCGGCCCCGCCGCCCCGGCTGCTCGACCAAGTGCGTGCAGCGATTGAGGCTCGGCACTACAGCCGGCGGACCGAGGTCGCGTATACCGACTGGATCGTGAAGTTCATCGTCTTCCACGGGCGGCGACACCCGCGCGAGATGGGTGAACCGGAGGTGACGGCGTACCTGTCGCACCTGGCGACGGTGCGGAAGGTGAGCGCCTCGACGCAGAACCAGGCGCTGGCCGCGCTGCTGTTCCTGTACCGGCAGGTGCTGGGCGAAGACCTGCCGTGGCTGGACGGGGTGGTGCGCGCCAAGCCGACGCTGCGCATCCCGGTGGTGCTGACGCGGACGGAGACCGCGGCGCTGCTGCGCGAGCTGGACGGGCCGTCGCACGTGGTGGCGGTGCTGCTGTACGGGGCGGGGCTGCGGCTGCTCGAGGCGCTGCAGTTGCGCATCAAGGACGTCGACTTCCACGGCAACGAACTGACGGTGCGACGCGGCAAGGGCGGCAAGGATCGCCGCACGATGCTGCCGGCGCGCGCGCGGCCGCTGCTGCAGGAGCAGATCGAGCGCGTGCGCGCGCTGCACCAACGCGACCTGACGGTCGGCGCCGGCTACGTGGCGTTGCCTGATGCGCTGGAGGGGAAGAATCCCTCCGCCGCGCGCGACATCAACTGGCAGTGGGTGTTCCCGGCCACCCGCTGGTACCGCGACCCCGAGACCGGCCACAAGCGGCGCCACCACCTGCACGAGAGCGTCGTGCAGCAGGCGGTGCGCGATGCGCGGCAGCGCGCCGGCCTGACCAAGCCGGCCACCAGCCACACCCTGCGGCACTCGTTCGCGACGCACCTGCTGGAGTCGGGCTACGACATCCGGACGATCCAGGAGCTGCTCGGCCACAACGACGTGACGACGACGATGATCTACACGCACGTGCTGAACAAGGGGGGGCGGGGCGTGAAGAGTCCGTTGGATATGGACTGAACGGTGATGACGAGAGGTCGAACGATGGCGACGAAAGGAAACGCTCTTGACGTATGACGCCAGACGTTATAGGATAAGGCCGTGATCCGACATCGTCGACTACCATTGAGGAGGCGCCATGGCCGCCAAGAAGCTGAAGCCCATCCACCCCGGCGAGGTGTTGCAGGAGGAGTTCATGACTCCCCTGGGCCTGAGCCAGAACCGCATCGCCCGCGACCTGGGCGTGCCGCCGCGGCGCATCAACGAGATCGTCCTGTGCAAGCGCCGTGTCACCGCCGACACCGCGCTGCGCCTGGCCCGGTATTTCAAGATGTCGCCCGAATTCTGGATGTACCTGCAGACCGACTACGACCTGGAGACCGAGCGCGACCTGCTGGGGGACCGCCTGAAGAGCGAAGTGGGCCGGTGCCCCAAAATGCCGCGCCAGTGCGCCATTTGACCCAAGGGCGAGAGAGCGGGGGATTCATGAAGAAGGAATACGACTTCAGCAATGGCCGGCGCGGCGCGTTGATTCCCCAGACCGGGAAGACGCGTATTACGATCTATATCGAGAACGGACTCCTCGAGGAATTCCGCGACCGTAGCGACGCGTGCGGCTACGGCTACCAGTCCATGATGGACGAGGCGTTCCGGAACTACCTGCACGGATGCGGGCAGCCGGTTGATGCGGAGACGCTGCGCAGGATCCTGCGCGAGGAAATTGCTCGAGCCCGCTGGCCTGGGGTGCAGGGTGGCCCGCCGGGTGAGGGCGAGCAGCAGTAACTCGAACCTATCTGCCTCGTCGGCCAACATGAAGGCGAGGGCATGTGCTTTCTATATTCAAGGAGTGCCTGTGCGTACCAGGATCGGCAAGTGGGGCAACAGCTTGGGATTGCGGATTCCCAAGTCGTTCGCCGAGGAAGCGCGGATCGCGGACGGATCGACGGTCGAGTTGACGATCGACAACGGCCGCCTGGTCGTCCGGGCCGTGCCTGTCACCAGGTACACCCTGGAGGAACTGGTGGCCGGCATTACCGATGCCAACCGGCATGGCGAAGTGAACATGGGGCGGGCTGTCGGCAATGAGGGATGGTAGCGCCGCCATCCCGGTCGACCAGATCCGCAAATTGGACGAGGTGACGGAAGCCACCATGGGCGATGTCCCGGCTAATCCTGGCGTGCTTGTCGGGCGTTAGGCGTTATGGAGCATCATGCATCTTGCTTATTATGACGAGGCCGGCGATGACGGCTACCCGGAATGCTCATCGCCGCTCTTCGTGCTGACATCGTGTTACATTCACTACCAGAACTGGCAGCCGGCAATTCAGTCGCTCATTGAATTCAGGCGGCACCTCAAGGAAGCCTACGGGCTGCCGGTGAAGTTCGAATTGCACGCACGACCGCTGCTCTTGAACAAGCGGCCGTATCGCGCACTATTGCTCTCGGATGACCAGAGAATCGAAATTGTGGACGAGGCGTGCGCGGTCATCGCGCAGTTGCCCGTGCGGATCGTAAATGTCGCCATTGTCAAGAATCGCATCTCCGAGGAGAAGTACCAGGTGCTGGACAGGGCATTCACATTTTCAATCCAGCGCATTGAGAATGACCTCGACCCCACGCGCAATCCGGCAGAACGATTTCTGATCATCACCGACCACGGGCGGATCGGAGTGATGCGCAAGACGTCACGACGGTTGCAGAAGATCAACTACATCCCTTCGAAATTCGGATCGGAATCCTACCGTCGCGAGATTAAGACCCTGATCGAAGACCCGCTGCCGAAAGACTCACGGGAGTCGCACTTCATCCAGATCTGTGACCTGGTGTCCTACATCGTGTATCTATATGGTCTTGTCGAAAAGTGCGGCGGGACCTACGGGGCGAGGCTTCCCGAACAGATTACCCCGGAACGAGTAAGACAGTGGCTTGATGTCCTGACTCCGAGCCTGAATACGAAGGCCGCCGCAGACGATGCATTCGGCGTGCGCTTCAGTCCCAAAAACTGAAGGCGGCCTTTGGGGGCCGCCTTCTGTCGCCACCACCTACGGTGCATTCGCACTTTCAGTGGTTCGTTACTCATGTTACGCGAACACAGAAGAGGTCGCAACAAAATTATGCCGTTGTCCGAGCGCGAGTTGTGTAGATAATCGTGCGCGGTGGAAATCGATGGCCATTCACCGAGACAAGGCGGTCTGTCATGGTTCGTATTCCGGCGCATCGAGAGCCGACCCATCCCGGCGAAATGCTCAGCGAGGAGTTCCTCAAGCCGTTGGGCATCTCGCAGCGGCACCTGGCTGACGCCATCCATGTCCCGTACCGCCAGGTCAACGAGGTGGTGAACCGGCGCCGAGGCATCACGGCGGGTACGGCCCTGCGGCTGTCGTACTACTTCGGCAATAGCCCCGAATTCTGGATCTCACTGCAGAACAGGTGGGACCTGTTCCAGGTGATGCGGGACGAGGCGAAGGAGCTCAATCGGATCCGGCCGCTGCGGTCGGAAAGCTAGGCGGGTGGATCGTTCGTCCGTCCGCGGGCGCCGGCGCCGCCAAGCTGGCCCGGGAACGAGGTTTGGCGGATCGCCGAAGGGCCGGGCGGGGCGCGGTTGATGTTGGGGTGCCGGTGGTGGTAGACTCGTGGATGTCCGGCGGGCGTGGGATGTGTGCAGGCGGCGGACGTGATCGCGAAGATGGATCTTTCAGGGTTTCAGCCATGCACTTCGCTCGTCCAATTCCTTAGCAAGGTCTCGCCTAAGCCGGACGGAAACAGTTGGGATGGCAAGCTGTTGTCCAACAGGCCAATTCCGTATGATGACCGTTCCAATTAGGTGTTAGATACCAGGCATGAAGGCACGGGGCATAGGTTTCAAGCGTCGGTTCTGACTGGCACATCCATGTTTCTGGTGCCGTCGCTGCGTGCGCCGTCGCCTAGCGCACAGCTCGAGTCTGGGGGCCGCGCTTGCCGTCAGACATGGCTCAACGGTTTCTGTGGTCGGTCGGCGCTCCAATGTTTCTCGTTTGAGTCTTGTATTGGTGTTTCTCGCGCTATCTCGCCAGCGCCTGGCTTCGTTATCGCGGTCTGGGTAAGGCGTTCTCACGTCCTCGCGCAGTCTTAGGACGCCTCGATTGAAGCGCATTGTGGGGCGCGGCGGGGGTTCGGCCTCGGGCGTGAGGACCGCCGGTGCCGAATCCGCTGGCTTCGCGGGCGGCCGGCTCTGTATGATCATGTGCGAGAACGGTGCAGTATGGGGGTTAGTGCCGCATGCGCCTTCATTTGGGTTCGGTACTGGGGCTCAATTGCATCGGTCGTGCATCTAACCTCTGCTTGCAGCAGACGAAGCCGCCTGTCACGGCGCCTGCTTGCGCAGGCGCCGCGCCAGACGTCTTCGCTGCTGAAGCAAAGGTGTTAGATACCAGGCATGAAGGCACAGGGCATAGGTTTCAAGCATCGGTTCTGACTGGCACATCCATGTTACTGGGGTCGTCGCTGCGTGCGCCGTCGCCTGGCGCGCAGCTCGAGTCTGGGGGCCGCGCTTGCCGTCAGACATGGCTCAACGGTTTCTGTGGCCGGCCGGCGCTCCAATGTTTCTCGTTTAAGTCTTGTATTGGTGTTTCTCGCGCTGTCTCGCCGGCGTCTGGCTTCGCTATCGCGGTCTGGGTAAGGCGTTCTCACGTACTCGCGCAGTCTTAGGACGCCTCGATCGAAGCGCATTGTGGGGCGCGGCGGGGGTTCGGCCTCGGGCGCGAGGACCATCGGTGCCGAATCCGCTGGCTTCGCGGGCGGCCGGCTCTGTATGATCATGTGCGAGAACGGTGCAGTATGGGGGTTAGTGCCGCATGCGCCTTCATTTGGGTTCGGTACTGGGGCTCAA
>CAIOLW010000361.1 GCA_903859215.1 uncultured bacterium
CCATCGTGCCCCATCGCGCCACTGCCCGACAGGTGACCGCGTCCGCGCTTGCCATCATCACGCTGTTCGCCGCATTCGCTGCGCACGCCGCGCGACCCTCAGGGCCCTGGCAGCCCGAGCGCCTGCCGCACATGCAGACGCATCGCGCCACCGGGCCGATCGTCGTCGACGGAAAGCTCGACGACGCCGGCTGGAATGACATCCCCCGCGCCGGCAACTTCGTCGAGCACCAACCGGGCGACCAGGTGCAGCCGCCGCAGCCCACCGAGGCGATGCTGACCTACGACGACAACTACCTCTACGCGGCGTTCATCTGCTACGACGACCCGGCCGAGGTACGCGCCTCGTACAGCGAGCGCGACCGCATCTGGAGCGACGACTACGTCCTGTTGACGCTCGACACCTTCGGCGACCAGAACTGCGCCTTTGAAATTGGCAGCAATGCGTACGGCGTGCAGGGCGACCTGCTGTGGTCGGCGGGCCGCGGCGAGGATTCGACCTACGACCTCGTCTACCACACCTCCGGGCGCATCACTGACGAAGGCTGGCAGGTCGAGTTCGCGATTCCCTGGACCAGCCTGCGCTTCCCGGACAAGCCGCAGCAGGAATGGCGCGTCGACTTCTGGCGCAACAGCAGCCGCCAGGTGCGCTCGCAGTATTCGTGGGGCATCTTCAACCGCGGCGACAACTGCTGGCCCTGCCAGTGGGGCACGGTCACCGGCATCGACGGCGTGCGCCCGGGCAGCGGCATGAGCCTGATGCCGGCGTTCGTCGCCACGCAGGCCGGCGGGCGCGAGGCCGACGATGACGGCAAGGCCGGACCGTGGGCCAACGGCAAGGTGCTGGGCGAGGCCTCGCTGAACGCCGCCTACGGAATCACGCCGTCCATCACGGCCGAGGCGACGATCAACCCCGACTTCTCGCAGGTCGAGAGCGACGCCGGGCAGATCGAGGTCAATTCCACCTTCGCGCTGTCATACCCTGAGAAGCGGCCGTTCTTCCAGGACGGCAGCGACCTGTGGTCGACGTTCTTCCGGCCGGTCTACACGCGCTCGCTGAACCGGCCCAACTACGCGGTCAAGCTGATCGGGCGGCCGGGCGCTACCGGGTTCGCCGCCCTGGTCGCGCAGGACGACGCCACGCCGTTCATCCTGCCGTTCGCCGAGGGCAGCGCGCTGCTCGAGGGCGGCCGCAGCGTGTCGGCGCTCGCGCGTGTGCGCCATTCCTTCGGCTCCCAGTCCCACGTGGGCGCCATCGCGACGACGCGGCGCCATGACGGCGGTGGCTACGGCTCGGTCGCGGGCGTCGATGCCGCGGTGACCCTGTCGGAGAACCTGCGGGTGACCGGCCAGGCCCTGCTCAGTGCGACCACCGAGCCGGACAATGCCGCACTGACCGCCCGCCTCGACGGCCTCACGTTCGACGGCGGTCGGCACACGGCGTCGTTCGACGGCGAGCACTTCACCGGCCGGGGGGTATACGCCGGCATCGAGCGCTCGGGCAGCCACTGGAACGGCGAGATCAGCGGCTCCGAGCGCACGCCGACCTTCCGCGCGGAGTCGGGTTTCGAACCGCGCAACGACCAGCGCAAGATCGACAGCTGGACGGCCTACACCTTCTACTTCGACCACGGACTGGTCGAGCGGCTTGAGCCGACCTTCATGGCCAGCCGCATCTGGGACTGCAGCAACGTGCGCAAGGACGAGTGGCTGATGTGCCAGGTGCGCGCTTACCTCAGGAAGGCGCAGACGCAGGTCTGGGTCGAGAGGATGGGCAGCAACGAGTTCTTCCACGACATCTCGTTCAACGGCATCACAAGCAACGAATTCGGCTTCCAGGTGCGGCCCACGGAGAAGGTCGCCGGTGGCGGCGAACTGGTCTGGGGCCATCGCATCGCGCGCCACGACCTGGTGATGGGCGACGAGTTCAGCCAGGACCTGTGGCTGAACGTGCAACCGCACAAGCGCGTGCTGATCGAGCAGACGTACGAAGGCGTCCGCAGCAACGACCTGGCCACGGGCGAGCGCCTGTTCAAGGGCTACATCACGCGCACGCGCCTGAACGTGCAGCTGTCGCGCGAGTGGTCGGCGCGCCTGGTCCTGCAGTACGACGACTTCAGCCGCCAGTGGAACGCCGACCCGCTGGTCACCTTCCGGCTGAACCCGTTCTCGATCTTCTACGCGGGTTCGACGCGCAGCTACAGCACCTTCCTGGGCGAGCAGGCCGGCATCGAGGACTGGCGCCTGTCCTCGCGCTCGTACTTCCTGAAGCTGCAGTACCTCTGGCAGATCTGAAGCGGCCGCGCCGCAACAACGACAAAGGGCCGGACCCGCGAAGGTCCGGCCCTTTTCCTTTTCCGCTACAAGGGCGCCGGCTACTCGATCCCGCAATCGCCCTCGAGGATGCACTTGACCTTGAAGCTGAGCGCCATGATGCCCACAGCCAGCCGCTCGTTGCGCACCGCGACGGTCTTGGGGACCTTCAGGTCGGTCGGCGCGAAGTTGACGATGCCGACGATGCCCGCCTTGACCAGGCGGTCGGTCACCGACTGCGCGAACTGCGCCGGGACGGTCAGGATGGCGATGCGGATGCCCTCCTGCGAGATCACGTCCTCGAGGCTGTCCATGTCGCGCACGGGCTGGCCGCGGATCTCCAGCCCCACCAGGCGCGGGTTGGCGTCGAAGACGCCGCGCACCGGGAAGCCCTGCACGTCCATGTTCGCGTAGTTGGCCAGCGCCTGGCCCAGGTGGCCGGCGCCGATGATCGCCACGGGCTGGGGCTCGGACACGCCGATGATGGTCTCGAGCGCCGGCACCAGCTTGCCCACCTGGTAGGGCCGCCCGGGGCGGCTGAACCCGCCGAAATAGTGGAAATCGTGGCGCAACTGGCTGGCCTTGATGTCCAGCGACTCGGCCAATTGGCGACTGGAAACGTCTTCCACGCCAATCGCTTGGAGCAGCTTGAGCTTCTCGAGGTACCGCGGCAGCCGATGGATGGTCGCCTCGGGCACTTCGGAATGGCGCCTGAGCTTGCGCAAGACCCGCCTCCGCGGAAGGGACCGGCGCCGGAACGCTTGTCGGGGAACACGTTCCGGCGGCTTGTTACAGGTTTGACGATTCACCATATTCGATATGTAATCGGGTGTCAACCGATTGACAGGCGGCGCCACTGCGCGCCGCCCGGGTCGTGCTCCCCCAGCAAGGTGGCTGCCGTGTCCCTGTCCTCCCAGTACCGCCTCTCCGATCCCTGGCTGCTGCAGCCGCTCCCCGCCTACGGCACGCTGACGGACGACGAATACGCCGCCCTCGGCTTCCGCTGCGGCCTGGAGATCCACCAGCAGCTGCTGACCGTGCGCAAGCTGTTCTGCCGCTGCCCGGCCGGACGCTACAACCGCGACACGCACGACGCCGAGATCCTGCGCCACATGCGCCCGACGCTCTCGGAGATGGGCGAGTACGACGGCACCGCGCTGATGGAGTTCAAGACGCGCAAGGAGATCGTCTACCTGCTGAACCGCGAGACGGTCTGCACGTACGAGATGGACGACGCGCCGCCGTTCGAGATGGACGACGTGGCGCTGGACGGCAGCCTGCTGATGGCGATGCTGCTCGGCTGCGGCGTCGTCAGCGAGGTCCACATCACCCGCAAGCAGTACCTGGACGGCAGCATCCCCACCGGCTTCCAGCGCACGGCCATCATCGGCACCGACGGCCGCGTTCCGTTCGGCGCGCGCACGGTGCGCATCCGGCAGATCAGCATCGAGGAGGACTCCTGCCGCGAGGTCAGCGACCAGGGCCACCGCCGCGTCTACCGCACCGACCGCCTGGGCATGCCGCTGATCGAGACGGTGACCGATCCCGACATGGTCACGCCGCAGGAAGCGATGGCCGTCGGGCAGATCCTT
The DNA here is from genome assembly GCA_903859215.1 of uncultured bacterium. Lineage (GTDB taxonomy): Bacteria > Krumholzibacteriota > Krumholzibacteriia > LZORAL124-64-63 > LZORAL124-64-63 > CAINDZ01. Next base: position 3,905 of record CAIOLW010000361.1, read on the forward strand.
CGCTTCCTGGCCCGCAGCGGCGGCATGGTGCGCACCGGCGCCGGCGCCGCCCGGCAGGACGTCAACGTCAGCGTGAACGGCGGCACCCGCGTCGAGATCAAGGGCGTGCCCAGCCTGCGCGATGTGGGCCGGCTGACCCACAACGAGGCGCTCAGGCAGCGCTCGCTGCTGGGCATCCGCGGCGAGTTGGCCAAGCGCGGCATCACCGTCGACAGCATCACCGACCGCCTGGTCGACGTCACCACGCAGGTGCGCGGCACCGCCTGCAGCTTCATCGCCCAGGCCGTGGCCCAGGGCGCCATGGTGGGCGCCTGCCCGCTGCCGGGGTTCCAGGGCCTGCTCGAGGTGCAGACCCAGCCGCACACGTCGTTCCTGCAGGAGTTCAGCGACCGCGTGCGCGTCATCGCCTGCCTGGACCAGCTGCCGAACCTGGTGGTCTCGACGCAGACGGCGCCGTCGCTCTCGAGCACCGAGTGGGGCCGCGTCAGCAAGGCCTGCGGCACCGCGGCCGAGGTGCCGCTCATCCTGGTCTGGGGCAACCGGGCCGATGTCGAGACCGCCGCGCGCGAGATCGCGATCCGCGCCCGCGACGCCGTGTCCGGCGTGCCGAACGAGACGCGCCAGGCGCTGGACGACGGCACCAACGGCTTCGAGCGCATCCTGCCCGGCGCCGACCGCATGTATCCGGACACGGACCTGCCGCCCATTCCGCTGGAAGACGCGCGCATCGACGGCATCGCGGCGCGGCTGCCACTGCGCCCGTGGGAGCGCCTCGTGAAACTGCAGGAGCTCGGGGTGGGCGCCGACCTGGCCGCCCGGCTCAGCCGTCACCGCGCCTGGGACCTGTTCGAGCACCTGGCGAAGCGGCTGCCTGCCGGCTCGCCCTTCACGGCGACGCAGCTGGCGTCGCTGCTGCTGGACCGCTCGGCCCCGCGCCCGGCCAGCCTGCGCGCGGCAGGCGAGTGGTGGGAAGCCGTCGTCGACGACCTCGTGGCCGGCCGCGTGGTCCCCGAAGCGGTGTGGACGGCCGAGGACGGGATCGCCCGCCGCGCCGACGACACGACGGCCCGCGCGCTGTTCGAAGCGGCCCGGACCGCCGCGCTCTCCGCTGTGGCCATGGTGCGGCCGACGGGCGAGGACCAGTTCCGGCGCGCCGTGATGGGCGCGATCATGCACGGGCTGCGGGGCCGCGTGCCCGGCCGCCAGGTGGGCGAATGGCTCGTGCGCGAATGGCTCGATGGTTCCCCGAAGGAGGCGCGCTCGTGAACGCGGACACCGGCGATTTCAAGGGCTACCGCTCCCCCACGCTGGACCTGCTGCAGTCGCAGTCGGCGCCCGTCTGGAGCCTGGCCACGCTGCATACGAAGCGCGGCGACTTCTCGGGCCTGATCCTGCCGCGCAGCGAGACGGCCGACGCCGACCACATCGTGCTGAAGCTGGACACCGGCTACAACATCGGCGTGCGCCACGACACCGTGCACCGCATCACCGTGCACGGCCGCAAGGAAGCGCACTACCAGATCCCCGAGCGCGCCTTCCCGCACGACCCGAAGAAGCCGCGCGTCAAGCTGCTGGGCACCGGCGGCACCATCGCCAGCCGGCTGGACTACCGCACCGGCGCGGTGATCCCCGCCTTCAGCCCGGGCGAACTCTACGGCTCGGTGCCCGAACTGGCCGACATCTGCAACATGGAGACCGAGAAGCTCTACGGCGTGTTCTCGGAGAACATGGGCCCCGAGCAGTGGATGGGCACGGCGCGCGCGATCGCCGCCGAGATCGAGAAGGGCGTGGCCGGCATCGTCGTCGGGCACGGCACCGACACCATGCACCACACGGCCGCCGCGCTGTCGTTCATGCTGCAGGACCTGCCGGTGCCCGTGGTGATGGTGGGCAGCCAGCGCAGCAGCGACCGGCCGTCATCCGACGCCGCGATCAACCTGATCAACGCCACGCGCACGGCCGCCACGTCGGACATCGCCGAGGTGATGGTCTGCATGTTCGGCCCCACGTCCGACGAGTACGGCCTGCTGCACCGCGGCACGCGCGTGCGCAAGATGCACTCGAGCTACCGGTCGACGTTCCGCACGCTCAGCGACATCCCGCTGGGCAAGGTCGACCTGACGGGCGTCACGCCCTACCGCGACGACTACCGGCGCCGCCGCAGCGAGCGCAAGGTGGACCTGAAGGCCGTCTTCGACGACCGCGTCTCGCTGGTCTACTACTACCCGAACATGAAGCCGGACATCGTCGATTCGCTGATCGACAACGGCTACAAGGGCATCATCATCGCCGGCACGGGCCTCGGCCACGTCAACAAGCCGCTGTACCCGGCGCTCGACCGCGCGCGCGCGGCCGGCGTGCACGTCTACATGACGGTGCAGACGATGTGGGGCTACGTGCAGATGTACGTGTACGAGACGGGCCGCGAGCTGATGGGCCTGGGCGTGATCCCGGCGGCGAATATGCTGCCCGAGGTGGCCTACGTGAAGCTGGGCTGGGCGCTGGGGCAGAGCCAGGACCACGACGAGGTGCGGCGGCTGATGCTGACGCCGGTCAACGGCGAGATCACCGACCGCGAGCCGCACGACGGGTACCTGGTGCTGCAGGGGGGCAGTCCGGAGGTGGCGGCGTTCATCTCGTCGCAGTGGAAATAGGGATGGAGGTGACAGGCTTCCAGCCGCCGAATCGGCGCCTGACAGCGCCCGTGTCGACCCCCGCGGGCACACCGGCCCACCCGCCGCACTGTTGGGCTCGCGGCACGATCGCCGGCTCACCTCATTCGCGGGATCACTCCCAGCCCCCGCCCTGTCCCGCTGTCTGGTCCATCTCCGGCCAGTCGACTGTCGCGGGCGTCTGATCGAACCCGAACGCCAGCTGCGGTGGCAAGCGCGCCGGCAGCATCGTTCCCAGGGTGCACGTGCGTCAGTCCCGTGCGAGGTCGTCCCGCGCCAGTTCGGCCAAGCGTTCCAGTAGCCGCCGTATGTGTCCGGCCTCGACCAGGGAACTCCAGAGGCCGTCGCAGAACCGCTCCCCGCGGACGCAACAGACCAGTGTGTTCCGGATCGCCTCCAGGTCGGCCGCGCGCAGGAGCGCCTCGTCCGCGAGAATCCGCTGGGCGGCCTCGCGGTCATAACCGAGCTCACACCTGCATTCGCGCGCCGCCACGTCGAAGAAGCTCCTCACGATTCCGTCGTACTCAGGATACGGCCACTGCATGGTCCCATCGGGTTTCCTGCCGCCGTGCCAGCGCTTCACCGGCTCGAAGCCCTCGGCGGTCAGATCCGGGAGGAATGCGAGCAGCGCCGCGATGCCGCGGGCGGTCAGCGGGGGCAGTCCGCCCCTCCCGGCCGGCACGCCCCCGCCCCCGAGCAGGGACGCGTTCGCGGCGTTGACGATGGCGTCGACCTTCAGCGTCATGATGTCGCCGTGGACGACGTGCAGGCGCGCGGCGAGCGGGTTGGTCACGAAACGCTCTTTCCGGCGGGCGGCTCCTGCCCGGGCCCGCCGGCGCCGACGGGCGTCGCGCGGGTCGCCGCAGCCGGCGGCCAATCGCGGCGCAATCCCAGCAGGGCGGTCTGGTAGCGCGACGTGGTCCACACCTCGTCGGCCCAGAAGTCCCGCACCGAACAGTTCCCCCAGACGTCGCGCAGCAGCGCCCAGTGATAGTAGGTCACCGGCTGCGTCCGGTCGTCGAATCCGAGCTGCACACATCGGCCATGGAGCCGGTTTTCATGGCAGGCGGACCAGTACCACGCCGCATTCGCCGCCACCGGCTGCGGCAGGTTCTCATCGAACAACCGGTTGAAGGTGTCGACGAATCTGCGGGCGTGCCCGGCGAGGTCTTCATCGACTTCCCAGCTGTACCGCGCCGACTTGGGAAAAACGGCGCCGCCGATGACCTTCTCCGCGTAGAGGACCACCGATTCCCGCGTCGCGGCCAGGACGACGGCATCCCGCGCGCGCGCGGCGAGGCCCACCAGCGAGATGTCGTCGTTCTCGCTGGCCGCCCGGCAGGCGGCCTCGGTCAGCCCGTCGATCGTCCACGCGGGCCACGTGTCGCGCAGGGCCTGCGAGAGGGGATCGCGGCCCACGGGCAGGAGCTTGCCGGTGTCCTGTGGACGTCCGAAGAGCGGCGCCGCGGCGATCTCGTGTAACCGCTGGAACGGCGGCATGGACGCGACCTTCTCCCTGACCCGGCCGTCCTGTGCCTGGAGTCCCCGCATGAGCCGGAAGTACTCCGCGAGCTGCTCGTCCTCGGCGTAGTACCCCTCCAGCGGCACCTCGGCCGGCGGCATGCCCAGCTCACCGGCGACGCTGCGCGCGCACCACAGCAGCTCCTGGCGCTCGTGGGCCTTCATCGCTTCGCGGTAGAGGTGATCGAGTCCGAGCAGGAAGACGCGGTTGTTCACGACACGAAGTTCGCTGGTCATGGCACATCCTCCGCGGGGTTCGTGTCCTTCGGGTCGGGCGCGGTGAACAGGCGGAGAGAGCCGGTCATTGCCCCGTGCGCAGCCACAGGCCCACGCGGACGACCAGCCCGGCCACCGTGAGCAGCCAGCCGACCAGCTGCAGCCAGTAGCCGGCGGGCCTGTAATAGGCGCGATTGGTCCAGGGGAAGCGCGCGGTCAGGTACGCCGGCCGCGGCGCCGTGCCAAGCCGCAGGCGGAATTCCGCCACCACGACCATGAGGATCCCGACGATGAAGGCGGCGGTGGCTGTTGCGGCAAGGGTCATGATCGCCCTCCCTGATGGCGCGGCTGACGGTGGGCGTCCGCGCCGCCGGCTTCAACTGCCAGTCGGGCCGCACCCTCACCCGCCGCACAGACAAGCTAGGCGCGGCGGGCGCCCCCGGCAACGGGACAGGACCAGCCCGGCCTCACTTCGCCTCCAGCGCCTCGATGATGTCCGTCACCTGTTCGGTCACCTCGTTCGGCACCGCGATCGACAGCTGGTAATGGACGATCTCGAAGCCGTGGTCCTTGCGGCGCATCACGCCGGAGGCCTGCAGGACGTCCATCTTCGACTGCAGCTGCTCGTCGAACCAGATGACGTTCCGGTCTGGCGTGAAGTGAACATCAGCGAAGGAAAATCAACCGCCTGAGCAGGCCGCTGACCACCTCGGGCTTGTGGCGCAGGGGCCGGGTCCCTGCGCCCTATTTCACGACCTTGGCCCCCGCGGGCACCGATTCGATGATCCAGGCGCCGCCGCCGATCACGGCGCCGTCGCCGATGACAGTCTCGCCGCCCAGGATGGTCGCGTTGGCGTA
>CAIOLW010000362.1 GCA_903859215.1 uncultured bacterium
ACTTCTACGAGTTCCTCCGGACGATGCAGGCCTACGTCACCACCATGGACAGCTCCTCGACGATGGTGATGTCGACCGACGGCGATTTCTACCGCTTCCTGAAATCCGCATCCGGCAAGTAGCGCCGGGGCGGTGGGCGAAAAGGCGAAGGGGTGATCGCGTCGTGGCGATCACCCCTTCGTGCTTTTGCCGGGCGCCCGGGCCCTACGGCTGGATGCCCGACTGCCGGAGCCACTCGTAGGCGGCCTGGAAGATATCGGTGCTCGTGCGCAAACCCAGCTTCTTCTTGATGTGCGAGCGGTGGACTTCGACCGTCCGCGGGCTGATCTGCATCATCTCCGCGATCTCGGCGATCTCCTTGCCCTGCCCCGTCAGCTGGAAGAGCTCCAGCTCGCGGTTGCTCAGCACTTCGACCGGCGAGGCGACGCCCGGCGCGCGGCCGGTGCCCAGCTGCTCGACGGCCGACTGCGTCATCTTGTCGCTCAGGTACGTGCCGCCCTCGAGCACGCAGCGGATGGCGTCGCGGATGCGCTCGGTGCCCGCCTGTTTCATGATGTAGCCCTTGGCCCCGGCCTTCAGGCAGCGCACGGCGTACGTGTACTCGTCGTGCATCGAGACGGCCAGCGTCAGGATCTCGGGATAGCGCGCCTGCAGTTCCTTCAGGAGCGTCAGGCCGCTGCTGTTCTTGAGCGTGATGTCGACCAGAACCAGCTGCGGGCGATCGCGCTCGACCATCTCGAGCGCCTGCTCCAGGGTCTCGGCCTCGCCGCAGACTTCCAGGTCGGGCTCGAGCTGCAGGATGGCGCGAATGCCCGAGCGCACCAGCGGGTGATCATCGACGATGAGCAGGCGGTGCTTCGTGTTGGATGCTGCGGCGTTGGTCAACTTCATCCCCCGGAAATTCGTACCGACCCGGAGTGGGCGATCGGATACGCCAGGTCGGCGCCAAAGAAAAGTTGTCCGATCGATGACAAGGTAGCAGCTAAGGTTGCCTTCGAAAACCACGAACCGGACGTTTTTGTCGATTCTTCTCAAATTCCGAAGCGGGACAGGGAAATTGCGACGGCGGGACCAAGCCGGGTTCCCAGAAGGTCGGCGCCGCCCGTCCAACCTGCTTCCCTGAGAGTGGTTACGAACAGGGCGTGCGGACGCCCGCACCGGTAACCGGGCTCGCGCGGGGGGTGCGGGAGGTATCTGTCCAGCAGGGACAGGTCCGGGTCCACCAGCAGGGTGGTCGTGTAGTGGGCCAGGCCGCGTTCGCGGCGCAGGCACGAGCCGCCCAGCTTGCGGTCGCCGAGCGTCAGGTCCGAGACGCCCTGCTGCGCGACGCCGTGCACGCCGCAGTCCGCCAGCGCGGCGATGACGACATCGGAGGCCAGCTTGAACGCCGCCGGGATGCCGCCCAGCCCGGGCAGCGGCAGCACCAGCGCGGCGATGACGTTGCCCGGGTCCAGCACCACCGCGCCGCCGCCGCCCGGCCGCCGGTACACGGGCACCCCGTCGGCGGCGATGGCCGCTTCGTGGAGCTCGCGCGCCGCATCGCCGCCCCGCCCGATCACGACCGACACCCCGTCGGGGCGGTACACGCGGCAAAGCGCGCGCCCGGTGGCGCGCGCCTCGGCGACCAGGTCGTCTTCCCGGTCGTAGGACAGGATGCCGTCCACGCCGCTACCGGACCTTGCGCGGCGGGTTGATGTGCACCGCCTCGCCGGCCGCGACCTCGGCCGCCTCCATGAGCGCCTCCGACAGCGTCGGGTGCGGATG
>CAIOLW010000363.1 GCA_903859215.1 uncultured bacterium
ACGAACAGCACCACCATCGCCAGGTCCGCCGCCAGGTGCGCCACATACGCCGCCCGCCAACTGCTGCGCCTGAGGGCCAGGTGCGACCACAGCAGCGACGCCGTGGTGATCAGCGCCACCCGCACCAGCAGCACCGGCCACGGGAACAGCGCGCCCAGCAGCACCAGGTGATACGCCCCGAACCCGGCCGTCACCAGCGCCAGCCCGCCTCGCCGTCCGAACGCCTCGCAGCAGCGCGGGGTGGCGTGCCCGCGCCACCACCATTCCTCGAGCAGCGGGTTGAAGATCGCGAACGTGACGAGCAGGGCGGTGGGCTCGTGCAGGTCGATGCCGAGCGCCGTGAGGCGGGACTGGTAGTCGGTGATCGTGCCCAGCCAGGGGCGCACCCACATGTAGATGGCCAGGAACAGCGGGCCGAAGGCCAGGCCGAGGATCAGTTCGGCGTGCCATTGTCGTTTCGGCGCAGGCTCGAACGGCAGGCCGCCCCGGTTGGAGAACGGCCGCGCGCCCACCAGCAGCCAGGGCGCCAGCAGGCAACCGCCGGCGCCGTAGAGGAGGAAGGTGACAGGCAGGCTGCGAAGGCCGAACGCGCCGACGGCGCCCAGCACCGCCGGCAGGGCGATGGCGGCCACGAGGGCCCAGCGGCGTGTGCGTGGCGCGTAGACGTTCACCTGACCACCGTCACCCTCGCTGTTTCGGTGCGCCCCTCCGCCTTGGCTTGCACCAGGTACACACCCGACGCCGCCGGTCTCCCTGCGTCATCATCGCCGGACCATGGCAGGTCCTGGCGGCCGCTGTCCAGCCATCCGTCATGCAGGCTCCGCACCAGCCGCCCGCGCGCATCGAACACGCGCACGGTCGCCGGGCCGGCGTCGGCCATCGTGAAGGTGATCGTCGCGCGGGGGTTGCAGGGGTTTGGGGCCACGGAAAGCCCGGCCACTTGCGCCGGCGCAAGTGGGGCGGCTGCCGCGTGACGAATCCGCAGGATGCGCAGACCATCGGTGTAGCTGCCAAGGAAAGCCATGCCATCGGCAACCGCGAGCGACCAAGGGGCGCCCGGTTCGAAGGACGGGGCGATGGCGACAGGGGTTTCAGGCCGCGTCGCGTCGACCAGCCCGACGTATCCGAGTTCGCTCACCCCGAGGACGATGCCGTCGCTCGCGCCCAGGTGCTCCGACGGCATGGCCTGCAGCGGGTCCAGCGGACCGGTCGTGCCCAGCCACCGCGGCGCGGCGGGATCGGCCACGTCCACGACGTCGATGGCTCTGGTGGGCCACTCGCGCTGGGCGACGTAGGCGAAGTCGTGATCGAACGCCACGTTAGTGACCTGGGTCCAGTCGTGGTTGACGGAGCCGAGGCGGCGGACAAATCCGGCGGCCGAGGCATCGAACACGATCAGGCCCGCCGTGGGATCGATCGCGTAGCAATGCCGGCCGTCGCTGCGCATGTGCAAGATCGGGATGTCGGCCGGCCAGGCGAGCTCGGTCAGCGTCACCGATCCCGCAGCATCGAGGCGAAGTCCCAGCACGGCCGACACCGCCGACGATGGTCCCCGCAACTTGCACCCCACGAGCCAGCCATCGGCGACGGCAATCGCCTCGGGTATCTCTATGGACCGGCCGTCGGGCGACTTCCTGGCCGAGAACACGAGCCGCGGCGCCGCCGCGTCCGTGCCGTCAACCACGCGCAGTCCGACATATTGCGAGTACAGGAGCGCATGCTGCCCGCAGACGCTGATGTTGCCCGGCCTCAGGCCGCTCGCGAACCGCCGCTCGTCGGTGTTGGCCAGTTCTCCCAGCAGGCGCGGGTGCCGCGGGTTCGTGACATCGACGATGCGCAGCCCACCGTAGCTGGTGGCCAGCCAGGCGCGCCCGTCGGCGACGGCGACATCATCGAATCCCGTGCCGGCGGCATAAAAGCCCACGCGCTGCGGTTCGCTCCCTGCCAGGCTGTAGGTCACCAGACCGTTGTCGACGACGGCGACCATGAGGTCACCCGTGATGGCCACATCGGAGGTTGGACCAGACGAGTAGTCACCCCAGTCATACCATTCCCACCAATCGTTGAAGATGCCGATGCGCACCAGTCCGCCGCCCGCGACGTAGGTGGTCGCGCCGTGGAAGGCGACGCCGCCGGCGCCCCCCAGTCCGCCGCCGACCAAATAGGTCTCCGGGATGAGCGGACCGTCGAGGCTCCAGATGACGAGACATCCCCCATCCATGAGATAGGCACGGCCATCGTGAACCTGGATTCTCCACGCCATGCTGAAGTTATACATGTCGATCCGCGTCAGGAGCGCCGGCTCCTGCAGGACGGAGATGTCGTAGATGTGCACGGCATCGATGCAGGCGACGTACAACCGATCGCCGGCCACGGCGACGTCATGCGCCGAGATGCGCTCGATCCGCCCGACGACGCGCGGGCGCGCGGGGTCGCTGATGTCGATCATCGTCAGGTCCGTCCCTGTGCAGTAGGCCGTGTCGCCCGCGATGTCGATCCGGATCCACTTTTCCAACCACCCCGGGATGTTGTTCGGCGCCCAGCCCACAAGCTTCAGCCGTCCCGCCCGGCGGGCATCGACGATGGCCAGCCCCGAGTTGCGCACGGCGACATAGACGTAGCCGTCCCTGACGACCAGGTCGCCGACGGCCGAGGGCAGGTCGAGTTGCGCCAGCAGGCGCGGCTGCGCCGGATCCGACAAGTCGATGGCCTCGAGGCGCGAGCCGTTGCCCATGTACGCGACGTTGCCGGCGATCTCCAGTTCTGAGGGCGCCGCAGGCGCGTAGCGGCCGATCTCTTCCCAGCCCGCGCGTTCCAGCAGTGTTGCCATGGCTGGCGGCGCCGCGGCGGCGGCCAGGGTCAGCATGGCGATCCGGATCAATGCCGTTGTTCGCTTCACTTGACCACCGTCACTCTCGCCACGTCCGCGTGGCCGTTGGTCGTCGCCCGCACCAGGTAGACTCCCGCCGCGACGGGACGGCCGTTGTCGTCATCGCCGGACCAGGGCACGTCGTGCGTGCCGCTGTCCAGCCATCCGTCATGAAGCTGCCGCACGAGCCGCCCGCGCGCATCGAACACGCGCACGGTCACCGGGCCGGCCTCCGCCATCGTGAAGGTGATCATCGCGCGCGGATTGCAAGGGTTCGGGGCCACGGCAAGCCCGGCCACTTGCGCCGGCGCAAGTGGGGCCGCAGCCGCGCGGCGCACCCGCAGGACCAGCAGGCCGTTGGTGCTGCTGCCGGCGAACGCCGTGCCGTTGACGACCGCGAGAGCCCACGGGGCGCCCGGGACAAAAGTGGTGGTGGCGACGACGGGAGTGTCCGGGCGCGTCGCGTCAATCAGCCCGACGTACCCGTAGTCGTTCATCACGAAGACCATGCCGTCGCTGGCGCCGAGGTGGATTGCGGGCAAGGTCAGCAGGACGTACAGCGGTCCGGTCGTGCCCCGCCACCGTGGCGCGGTCGGGTCGGTCACGTCAACGACCTCAATGGACCGGTTGTCAGCCATGTCGTGCGCCACGTACGCGAAGCCGCCGTCGATGACCATGTCGTCGACAAAACTCCAGCCCGTTTGCAGCGCACCGAGCCGACGCACGAACCCACCGGCGGTTGCGTCGAATACGACCAGGCCCTGGTCGGAGCGATAGGTGTAACAGTGCCGGCCGTCGGTCCGCAGGTTCCAGGTCGGGATCTCCGTCGGCCAGGCAAGCTCGGTCATGGTCACGCTGCCCGCATCGTCCAATCGCAGGCCGAGGACAGCGTATGTCCATGTTTGCGCGCCCTGCAGACCGCACGTCACGATCCAGCCATCGGCGACAGCGACAGCCTCGACCGGGGAAATGTACCGGCCATCGGGCATCGTTCGCGCCGAGAACACGAGATGCGGCGCTGTCGGGTCCGACCCGTCGATCACGCGCAGCCCGCCGTATTCGCCAAACAACAGGGCGTGCTCGCGATGCACCCGGACGCCGATGGCGTCGAGCGACGCCTGTTCCGGCTGTTCGAAGCCGGTGGACAGCCCGCCGAGCAGGCGCGGGTGACGCGGATTCGCGACGTCCAGGATGCGCAATCCCGCGTTGCCGCAGGCGAGCCACGCGCGACCGTCGGCGATCGCAATGTCCTCGATCCTGGCGCCGGCGGCGTACGTGGCCAGGCGTTGCGGCTCCGTCCCGGACAGGCTGTAGGTCGTCAGGCCGATCTCGGCCTGGACGGCGACCATCAGGTCGCCGGCGATCTCCACGTCTGTGTTTTGACCGGGTCCGCTATCCACCCAATCGCTGTAACCCGGAATTGCGGCACAGCGCTGGAGCGGGGCGCCGGCCACATAGATGGCGTCACCGTGGAAGGCCATGACCTGCGGGCTACAGATGTCGTACAAGGAGCAGTTGTCAGGAACCACCGGGCCGGAGAGGTCCCAACCGACGGCGAACATCCTGCCCATCGCATACACGCGGCCGTCGTGCGCCTGGATCCTCGTCGGTTCGCTGAGGACGCGGTCCAGGTCGAACTCCGCAAGCGGCGCCGGTTCCCACGGATTCGTGATGTCGAAGACGCGTATGCCGCCCTGTCCGGCGACATAGAGCCGGTCGCCGGCCACCGCGACGTCCCACGACACCCATCCTTCCATGCGCTTGACGACGCGCGGGCGCGCCGGGTCGCTGATGTCGAGCACCGTGAAGTCCATCCCGGTGCAGTACGCCGTGTTGCCCGCGACATCGACCCGGACCCACCAGTCCCACCTCGGGTTGTTGCTCGGCACCCAGCCCGCCAGCTTCAACTTGCCGGGCCGGCGGGCATCGACGATCGCCAGCCCCGCGTTGCGCGTCGTTGCGTAGACGTAGCCGTCCTTGACGACCAGGTCGATGACGCCCGACGGCAGGTCGAGTTGCGCCAGCAGGTGTGGCTGCGTCGGGTCCGACAGGTCGATGGCTTCCAGGCGCGCGCCGTGGCCCAGGTAGGCGACGGTGCCGTCCAGGGCCAGTTCGCGACAGGTTCCGGGCGTGTAGCGGCCGATCTCTTCCCAACCGGAGTCGTCGGGGGGATCCGCGACGGCGGTTGCGGCGAGGGCCAGCGTCATGACAGCGGCCATCAGGGGCAGGGTATGCCGCTGATGTGTCATCCATCGTTTCACTTGACCACCGTCACTCTCGCCACGTCCGCGTGGCGGTTGGTCGTCGCCCGCACCAGATAGATTCCCGCCGCCACCGGACGGCCGTTGTCGTCATCGCCGGACCAAGGCACGTCGTGCGTGCCGCTGTCGAGCCATCCGTCATGAAGCTGCCGCACGAGCCGCCCGCGCGCATCGAACACGCGCACGGTCGCCGGGCCGGCGTCCGCCATCGTGAAGGTGATCGTCGCGCGCGGATTGCAGGGGTTCGGGGCCACGGTCAGGCGGGCCACTTGCGCCGGCGCAAGTGGGGCGGCCGCGACGGTCCGCGGCTGCGGCCTGACGATGGTCATCATCCCCTCCCGATTGAACAGGCAGGCCATGTCGCCGACGGCGGCGATCGCGACCGGATGGCTGTTGTCGAACCAGACACGACCCGTAGTCGCGACGCCGGGATCCTGGAACTCGGCCAGCATCATGCCATGGCCTCGGCTGAGCGCGAACGCCATGGGACCGGCGGCTGCAATCCCGTTGATCATGTCGAGGTACGTGTCCATCATGTGCATGTGACCACCCAGGCGCGGATGCGCGGGGTTGCTGACGTCCAGAACATTGATTTCCCGCCAACAAGCCACCCAGATCATCCCGTCGCGCGCGCTGACATGACCCCAGGGAATGG
>CAIOLW010000364.1 GCA_903859215.1 uncultured bacterium
CGGCAAGCCGACCGTCATCAACAACGTGGAGACCTTCGCGAACGTGCCGGCCATCATGCAGCGGGGAGCCGCCGGTTTCGCCGCGCTGGGCACGGCCGGCAGCAAGGGCACGAAGGTGTTCGCGCTCTCGGGCATGGTGCGCCGCACCGGCCTGGTGGAAGTCCCCATGGGAACGCCCATCCGCGACGTTGTCTTCGGCGCCGGCGGCGGCATCCCCAACGGCAAGAAGTGCAAGGCCGTGCAGATCGGCGGCCCGAGCGGCGGCTGCATCCCCGAGCCGCACCTGGACCTGGCCTGCGACTACGAGGACCTGAAGAAGTTCGGCGCCATCATGGGCTCGGGCGGCCTTGTCGTCATGGACGAGAACACCTGCATGGTGGACCTGGCGAAGTACTTCATGGAGTTCATCCAGAGCGAGAGCTGCGGCAAGTGCATCCCGTGTCGCGAGGGCACCAAGCGCATGCTGGAGATCCTGGAGGCCCTGACCCAGGGCCGCAAGCACGAGGAAGGGCTCGACACGCTGCTGCGCGTGCGTGGCGTCATGCACCTGTGGGAGCTGGGCGAGGCCATCCAGAAGAGTTCGCTGTGCGGCCTGGGCCAGACCGCGCCGAACCCGGTGCTGGCCACGCTGCGGTGGTTCCGCGACGAGTACGAGGCGCACCTCTACGACCGCCACTGCCCGGCGGGCACCTGCCGCGAGCTGGTGGGCGCGCCGTGCCAGACCGGCTGCCCGGTCGGCACCGAGGTGTGGAAGTACGTGGCCCACATCAGCCACGGCGAGTACGAGCAGGCCTACCAGGCCATCCGCTCGGCCAACCCGTTCCCCTCGGCGTGCGCGCGCGTCTGCCACCACCCCTGCGAGTCGGCGTGCCGCTGCGGCAGCACGGGCGGCGAGCCCATCGCCATCCGCCACCTGAAGCGCTTCGTGGTGGACAACGTGGACCCGTCCACCTGGAAGCCCACGGTCAGGCCGGCCAAGGCGGGCAGGCCCCGGGTGGCCGTGATCGGCGCCGGGCCTGCCGGCCTCACCGCGGCCCACGCGCTTTCGCTGCTGGGCTACAGGACCACGGTGTTCGAGAAGGAGGCCGTGGCCGGCGGCATGCTGGTGGCCGCCATCCCCGCCTATCGCCTGCCCCGCGAGGTGCTGCGCAAGGAGATCGACGGACTGCTCAACGAGAACGTCGAACTGGTGACGGGCATGGCCCTGGGCCGCGACTTCACCATCAAGAGCCTCAAGGCGGACGGCTTCGGCGCCGTCTACGTGGCCATCGGTTCGCAGCAGTCCAAGAAGCTGGGCCTGGCCGGCGACGATGTCGACGGCATCATCCCCGGCATCGAGTTCCTCAAGGCCTACAACCTGCACCAGAAGGAGACGGCCACCGGACGCGTCGGCATCGTCGGCGGCGGCAACAGCGCCCTGGACGCGGCGCGCGTGGCGATCCGGCAGAAGGATGTCGGGAGCGTGACGGTCTACTACCGCCGCACCCGCGGCGAGATGCCGGCCTACGCGGAGGAGATCGCGGCCGCGCTCGAGGAAGGCGTGACGATCGAGACGCTGGTGGCTCCCGTGAGCGTCAGGTCCGCGGACGGCAGGCTGAAGGGCATCGAGTTCCAGCGCAACGAACTGGGCGATCGCGACGAGAGCGGACGGGCGCGCCCCGTGCCCGTTGCGGGCAGCGAGTTCACGGTCGACCTCGATACGCTCATCGTGGCCATCTCGGAAGAGCCCGAGGCGCAGCCCCTGGACGGCCTCACCGTGAAGCGCTGGGGCGGCCTCACGGTGCACCCCGAGTCCATGGTCACGAGCGTGCCGGGCGTCTTCGGCGGCGGCGACGTGGTGACGGGCCCGAGCACGGTGGTCGCCGCCGTGGCCGCGGGCAAGCACGCCGCCCTCATGATCGACCGCTTCCTGACCGGCAGGCAGATGAAACTGATCCCGCGGGTGAAGCTGCCGACCACCTACATCCCGCCCGTCGTCACGAACGAGGAGGACGAGGGCGCTGCCGGCCGCGTCGCGATCGACCACCTGCCGGTGGCCGCCCGCAGCGGCAACTTCCTCGAGGTGGACCTGTGCCTCCCCGAGGACCGCGCCCTTTGCGAAGCCCGGCGCTGCCTGCGCTGCGACATCGAATTCACCCTGCCCGCCGGGCACTGAGGTACCGACATGTTCGCGATTGAAGTCAACGGACAGAAGCTCGAGGCCGAGAAGGGCGAGACGATCCTCAAGGCCCTGCGGCGCGGAGGCATCCATGTGCCCACCATCTGCCACCTCGAAGGCCTGCTGCCCTCGGGCACGTGCCGCATGTGCGTGGTGGAGGTCGAGGGGTTCGGCGGCCTCGTGCCTTCGTGTTCCTACCCCGTCGCCGAGGGCATGGTGATCCACACCCGCACGCCCCAGGTGCTGGCCACCCGCAAGATGCTGGTGGAA
>CAIOLW010000365.1 GCA_903859215.1 uncultured bacterium
CGTCGAGACGGCCAACCAGGTCGTGGTTCCCTGGGGCCGTGACGGCGCCACGTGGTTCTCGGCGTCCCGGTTCACGGCCACGATCGACCCGGGCAGCATCGCGACCGCGTTCGCCGGGCGCCGCCTTGGGCAAGGGCGCTGGTGGCTGCGCGGCGAACTGGCCACCGGGACCTGCGACGTCACGGCCGAGGCGCTGCTGGGTGAAGGTGGCGAAGTCTTCCGCTATGACCGCCTGTCGCTGCTGACCGGGGCGGTGGCCGCGGAGGCTCGCCTGACGGCCTGGCCGTCGCATCCTTACGCGTCCCTGGGGCTGACATTTTGTCGGCTGTCGGCGGCCCGGGTGCCGGAGCTCGACCAGACCGTGTTCGGGTTCCGCGGGGCCCTGGGCTACCGCCAGGCGCTGGGTCCGCTGCAGCTGACGGCCGAGGCTTCGCTGCGTCGCATAACCTTTGATATCAAGGATTTCACTCCCACGACTTCAACCACTTCACAACCCGTGTTGACGTACGATCCGGCCACCGGGCTGTGGCTGCTGGAAGTCAGACTGGCGGCTGCTGCCGGTTGGTAGGCATGACGCACCTCGCATAATGTCCCCTTGAGGGGACATTCCGGGGCGTTTTCCTGATTTTTCTTTCTGTCCGCCCTGAAGACTCCTATATTGGATCTCTTCGCCCCTGAACCCTGCCAACCCGAGCCCGCGGGGGATATTGCCCATGGGAAATGTGATCGCCGTTGTCAATCATAAGGGTGGGGTGGGCAAGACCACCACGGCTATCAACCTGGCGGCGGGCCTGACGCGGTACAGCGATGTCACCTCGTCGTGCCTGATCATCGACATGGACCCGCACGGGTGCGCCACGAGCACGCTGCTGGGCAAGCTCGACGGCGAGCCGCCGGTGCGCAGTGTTTTCGACGTGCTGCGCCGCGCCATCACCCCGCAGGACGGCATCGCCTCGACCATCTACGACGAGAACATCGACCTGCTGCCGGCCAGCCCCTCGCTCGAGAGCATGGCCAAGACGCAGATCACCGACCGGCTGGCCAAGGTGGTCCAGGCCCTGTCGACGTCGTACGGCTGGATCATCATCGACACGCCGCCGGACCTGGGCGTCCTGACCCAGAACGCGCTGGTCGCGGCCGACTACGCCCTGATCCCGACGCCCTGCACGGGCCTGGCGATCCCCACGCTGCACCAGATGAAGCAGCTCATCGAGCGCATCCAGGAGCGCCAGAACATCTGGCTGCAGCTGATGGGCGTGCTGCTGACGATGAAGGACGGGCGGACGCCGCTGCAGAAGAACATGAAGAAGGAACTGGGCAACGTCTTCGGGCCGAACGACGTGTTCCGCACCATCATCACGACGAACATCAAGATCGAGGAAGCGCCGGCCGCCTCGCAGAGCATCTACGCCTACGACTCGGGCTGCCTGGGCGCGTCGCTGTACCGCGACTGGATCAAGAAGGAATTCCTGAAGAAGCACCAGAAGCTCGAGAAACGTAAGGTCGAGATGCGCGAGCACCTGGAACTGACGCGCGAGGCGGCGGCCGAAGAGGCCTGATCCCGGCGCGCCGGCCCGGTGCGTTCAGTTGCGAACAGGCGCGCTCAGCCGCGGACGAACGGGTTGGTGGCCCTTTCCCTGCCGACGGTCGTGTCCGGTCCGTGCCCACAGACAACGATGGTTTCATCCGGGAGCGTGTAGATGCGCTCCCGGATGCTTTTTTCCAGGGTCGCGAAATCGCCGCCCGGCAGGTCGGTGCGGCCCACCGAGCCGGCGAACAGGCAGTCCCCGACGATGGCCAGCCCCGGCAGCCGGAACATGACCTGGCCGGCCGCGTGACCCGGGACGTGGACCACCTCGAGGCAGCCGTCACCCAGGGGAATCACCGTGCCGTCCGCCAGATCGGTCGCCAGCGCAGGGACCTCGGTGGGCGGGAACCCGTAGGCCCCCTGGATCAGCGGCATCTGGTGGATCATCGCCGCGTCGTCCGGATGGCAGCGCAGGGGCAGGCCGCAGGCGCGCCCCACCGCTGCCGCCGCGCCGACATGGTCGAAGTGCCCGTGGGTGGCGATGAGGGCGGTCAGCCGGCAGCCCGAGCGCTCGACCCAGGCCAGCAGGCGCTGCGGTTCGTCGCCCGGGTCGATCAGCACCGCCTGGCCGCTGGCCGGCGCCGTCACGAGCACCGCGTTCATCTGCAGGGGGCCGACGGGCAGGACTTCCCAGGTGAAGTCGGCGGCGGTGAAGGCCATGGGGGCGTCTCCCGGGGCGGCAGGGGGTCCTTGTGGAAGAGCCGGCTCCAGGTCTCCGGAGCCGGCTCTTGGGGTCCATCGCGCGGGGGCCGGCTACTCCTGCTCGTAGTCCTGGCCCAGGTGCGTGATGACATCCTCGCCCATCATCCAGCGCAGGGTGTTCTTCATCTTGGTCTGCTGGATGAACAGGTCGTGCTCGGCGTAGAGGCCGGGGGGCGACAGGGGCACCACCGGGCTCTTGAAGTAGAACGACAGCCACTCCTGCACGCCGCCGGGCAGCTTCGCCCGCGCGCCGAGGTCCAGGAACAGCGCTAGGTCCAGGACCAGCGGCGCGGCCAGGATCGAGTCGCGGCACAGGAAGTCGATCTTGATCTGCATCGGCCGGCCACACCAGCCGAAGATGTCGATGTTGTCCCAGCCTTCCTTGTTGTCGCCGCGGGGCGGATAGTAGTTGATCCGCACCTTGTGGAAGAGGTTCCCGTACAGGTCCGGGTACAGCTTCGGCTGCAGGATCGCGTCCAGCACGCCCAGCTTCGTCTCTTCCTTCGACTTGAAGGATTCGGGATCGTCCAGGACCTCGCCGTCCCGGTTGCCCAGGATGTTCGTCGAGAACCAGCCGGCGACGCCCAGCTGGCGGGCCTTGAAGCCCGGGGCCAGCACGGTCTTGAGCAGGGTCTGGCCGGTCTTGAAGTCCTTGCCGCAGATACCGACGCCGTTTTCCTTGGCCAGCTGCTCCAGCGCGGGAACGTCGGCGCTCAGGTTGGGCGCGCCGTTGGCGTAGGGGACGCCCGACTTGATCGCCGCGTAGGCGTAGATCATGCTGGGCGGGATGTCCGGATGGTTCTCCAGCAGGCCCTTCTCGAACGCAGCGAGGGTCTCGTGGACCGCGGTGCGCTTGAGGTAGATCTCGGTCGAACCGCACCAGACCATCACCAGGCGGTCGCACTTGTGGGACTTCTTGAAGTCCGCCATGTCCTGCATGACGGCTTCGGCCAGCTCCATCTTGTTGGCGCCCTGCTTGACGTGGGTGCCGTTGAGCTTCTTGACGTAATACTGGTCGAAGACGGCCTTCATGGGGCGGATGGCTTCGAGCTCGGGGCGGATCTGGGCCAGGAGGTCCTTTTCCAGCACGCCGGCGGTCAAGGCCGCTTCGTAGCACGAGACGTCGAAGATGTCCCAGCCGCCGAACTCGAGGTTCTCGAGGTCGGCCAGGGGGACGAAGTTCTTCACGAGGGGCTGCCGGTCCTCCGTGCGCTTGCCAAGGCGGATATGGCCCATCTGCGTCGTACTGCCGATCGGCAGGCGCAGGCCGGCCCGGATCGCGAGCACGCCGGCCATGAAGGTGGAAGACACAGCGCCCATGCCGGGGGTCAGGACGCCCAGCTTCCCGGTGGCGGGCTGGATCTGTCGCTGCTCAGCCATTCTGTAGCTCCTCTCAGGTTGCCCGGCCCTCGTGGTCGGGAGGCGGCCCACGATAGAGGGCCATTCCGGGTTAGGCAAAAGAAATGTTCCGCCGGGCCATCTTGATGATATTGACTCACTTTCGCAATTTGCGGGCGGTCTGGGGGCGCAGATAAAGGTTTTCCGAACCACATGAAAAAAATACAATTGTGGGGTAGACTAAATCGTAGCAAAGGTGCTATCATGAGTTCCGAAGCGGCGCAGACCACCTGATCGCTGGTCGAAGAATCAGGATCGCTGGTCGAAGAATCAGGATTGCGCGGCGGAAGAACCCGATCGAAAGGGCCACATGACACATCGCTAACGCGTTCTCAGCCTTTCAGGGCAACTGACAACATCTTTGCTTCGGCAAAGGGAGATAGTGCACCATGAAGGATGACGCGGCAGCGGTGGCAGTCGTTGGCGGCTCTTATACGGTAAGTGCCCCCCGACTCTTCATCCCGGCGGATACGACTCGGTACTTCAGCAGCCTGGGCCGGCTCAAGCGGGCCCTCGACGTGTTGCTTGCCGGTCTGGCGCTGGCGATCGTTTCGCCCCTGTTCCTGGCGATCTCGCTCCTGATCAAGCGAGGCAGCCCCGGCCCGGTGCTGTTCGTGCAGGAGCGCCTTGGGCGTGACGGCCGTCCGTTCAAGTTCTACAAGTTCCGCTCGATGCTCCACAACAGCGACGATGCCATCCACCGGCAGTTCGCCGCGATGTTCATCGCCGGTGACGAGGGCGGTTGCGCGGCGTCGAACTCGGGCGACAAGGTCTTCAAGCTGAAGCGCGATCCGCGCATCACGCCGATCGGCGCGCTCCTGCGCCGCACCAGCCTGGACGAGTTGCCGCAGCTGCTGAACATCATCAAGGGCGACATGTCGCTGGTCGGCCCGCGCCCGCCCATCGCCTACGAGATCGAGAACTACCAGCCCTGGCACATGGAACGCCTCAAGGCCGTCCCCGGCCTGACCGGCCTGTGGCAGGTCAGCGGGCGCAGCTCGGTGAGCTTCGACGAGATGGTCCGGCTGGACATCCGCTACATCAACGAGTGGTCCTTCTGGAGCGACCTGGCGATCATCGCCAAGACCGTTCCGGTCGTCATTAGGGGCACCGGCGGGTACTGACCCACCCGCGGCGGTCGAGCGCGTGGCTGTGCTTGACCGCCCGCGGGTCGCGGTCCATTCTGCCACGGGGATTCGGAACCACAAACAAACGGCTTGCGTGCGCTCGCCCCGCGGGGCCGGCGTCCGCGACCGCGCGAGGAAGGCGGACGGGCATGATCAAGATGGGCGTCATCGGCTGCGGATACTGGGGTCCGAACCTGATCCGGAATTTCGCAGCGCAGCAGGGAGCCCAGTTGGCGTACATCTCGGACCTGGACGAGAAGCGCCTGGGCCACGTCGGCCTGGTTTATCCCGCCGCCAAGAAGACCAGCAACTACCGCGAGATCCTCGCGGACCCCGAAGTGCAGGCCGTGGTTGTCGCCACGCCGATGTCGACGCACTTCCCCATTGGGCGCGAAGTGCTCGAGTCGGGCAAGCACCTGTTCCTGGAAAAGCCGATGGCCACGACCAGCGATGACTGCCGCACGCTGAACCGGATCGCGAAAGAGCGCGGGCTGCAGATCATGGTCGGCCACACCTTCGTCTACACGCCGGCCGTCAGGAAGATCAAGACGCTGATGGAGGCGGGCGAGCTCGGCGAGATCTACTACGTGAACATCTCGCGCGTGAACCTGGGCCTGTTCCAGAAGGACGCGAACGTGGTGTGGGACCTTGCGCCGCATGACGTCGCGATGCTGAACCACCTGTTCGGCGCCGACCCGGTCGCGGTCAGCGCCATCGGCCACTGCTACGTGCAGAAGGAACTGGGCATCGAGGACGTCGCCTTCGTGACGCTCGAGTACCCGGGCAAGCGCCTCGTGCACATCCACGTCAGCTGGCTGGACCCGAACAAGGTGCGCCTGTGCACGTTCGTCGGCAGCCGCAAGATGCTCGTCTACGACGACGTCTCGCCGTCCGAGAAGATCCGCGTCTACGACAAGGGCGTTGACGTGCAGCCGCACTACGAGAACTTCGGCGAGTTCCAGCTGCTGTACCGCTCGGGCGACGTGTTCATCCCGCGCCTCGATACGGTCGAGCCGCTGAAGGCCGAGACGACGCACTTCCTGGACGTCATCAAGGGCACGGCGACGCCGCTGAGCTCGGGCGAGCACGGCCTGCGCGTGGTGCAGGTGCTCGAGGGCGCCTGCCTCTCGATGGCCGAGAACGGGCGCCAGGTCGCGCTGAAGTACGACGCCTGATTTGGACGCGGGCGCACAGGGCCCCGACGGGCGCCCCCTGGTCCGCGTCGCGATGATCGGCCAGAAGGGCTATCCGCCGGTGCACGGCGGGATCGAGAAGCACGTGGCCGAGCTGGCGGCGCGCCTGCCGGCCCACGGTTTCGCGGTCGAGATCTACAGCCGGCCCCACTACAGCTCCCTGGACGGTGACAGCGGCCTGCCCGCGGTCACCGTCCGGAAGCTGCGCAGCATTCCCACCAAGCACCTCGACGCCATCTCGCACACCGTGGCCGCCACGTTCGACGTGCTGCGACGCCCGGCCCCGCTCGTGCACTACCACGCGCTGGGCCCGGGCCTGCTGGCGGGCGTGCCGCGCTGGCTCGGCCACCGCCGCACGGTGGTGACCGTGCACGGCCTGGACTGGCAGCGCGAGAAGTGGGGGCCCCTGGCGCGCGGCGTGCTGCGCATCGGGGAGTGGGCCAGCGCGGCCCTGCCCGACCGCACCATCGTCGTGTCGCAGGCGCTTGAGGAGCACTACCGGCGGAATCACCACCGCGGCGTCACCTACATCCCGAACGGGATCGAGACGCCGGTGGCGCGGGCGCCGGCGCGGCTGGGTGAACTGGGGGTGGACCGGCCGTTCGTCCTGTTCGTGGCGCGGCTGGTGCCGGAAAAGGGGTGCCACCTGCTGGTCGAGGCCTGGCGGGCCCTGCCGGCCGACCTGCGTGATGCATTCCAGCTGGTGGTCGCCGGCGATGCCGGCTTCACGCACGGCTACGCCGACCGGCTGCGTCGCGAGGCGCCGCCCGGCGTCGTCTTCACCGGCTACCTGCACGGGGAACTGCTGGCGGAGCTGTATTCGTCGGCTGCGGTGATGGTGCTGCCGTCGACCCTCGAGGGCCTGTCGCTTTCCCTGCTGGAGGCGATGGCCCACGCGCGGTGCTGCCTGGTCAGCGACATCCCGCCGAACGTGGAGGCGGCCGGTGGCCACGCCGCGCTTTTCGCCAGCGGCGACGCCGCGGACCTCGGGCGAGAGCTGGCGGGCCTGCTGCTCGACGCCCCCCGCCGGGACCGGCTGGGCGCGGCGGCGGCTGTCCACGCACGCGCCTGCTACGACTGGGATCGGGTCGTTGCGCAGACAGCGGCCCTGTACCGGGAAGCGCTGGCGGGAACGCCAAAATCGATTTGACAAAGGTCGGGGCCACTATTATCTGTACTGGACGTTTCAAGCGGGTGTAGCTCAGTTGGTAGAGCACTACCTTGCCAAGGTAGATGTCGCGAGTTCGAGTCTCGTCGCCCGCTCCAGATTGAAGGGGAGGACCCAACGGTCCTCCCCTTCTCGTTTCCCAATGGCTCTTTGCCACGGTCGGCGGGGCCCCTGCGGATGACGCCCCGTGCGGTTGACATGACCGCCGGCAGCGAACATACTTGCGCGCTACGGAGGCGGCATAGCCAAGCGGTAAGGCGACGGTCTGCAAAACCGTTATCCCCGGTTCGATTCCGGGTGCCGCCTCCACTTCCACCACGGCCACCGGGCCGTTTTTTCGTGCCCGGCCCCGGCCCCTGGTCACCACTGGCCGATTGACACGGCCGGGCGCGCTCCCGATGATGGCCGCTGAGTGGGTGCCGGGATGGCGAAACGGGTAGACGCAAGGGACTTAAAATCCCTCGGAGCCAGCTCCGTGCCGGTTCGAGTCCGGCTCCCGGCACCATCGGCGGCCCTGGGCCGCGCAGCCCTTGCTGGACCGCGCAGCCCATCCTGGACCGCGAAGCCCATCCTGGACGGAGTCCCGCGTGCGCCTGGCCTTCCTATCCATCGGTCGCCACATCCACACCGAGCGCTGGATCCGGTGGTTCAGCGAGCAGGGACACGAGTGCCACCTGCTGACGGTGCAGCCGGGCGACGTGCCCGGGGTGACGGTGCACGATATCCGGCGCGGCTTCGGTCCCAAGCCGTTGCGCTACGCGTTCTCGCTGGGCGAGGTGCGCGCCTGCCTGCGGCGCCTGCAGCCTGACCTGCTCAACACGCACTTCCTGACAGGCTACGGTTACTGGGGGCACTACTCGGGTTTCCATCCGAACGTGCTGACGGTGTGGGGCGACGACGTCTATGTGACGCCCTTCGAGAACGCGCTGAAGAAGCGGCTCGCGCGCGCGGCGCTCGGCAGCTGTGATGCGCTGACGGGTGACTCTGCCGACATCCTCGCCGTGAGCGCCACGCTCGGCGCCGATCCTGCGCGCAGCTTCCGCGTGCTGTGGGGCGTCGACTTCGAGGTGTTCCGTCCCGCGGCCGCCGACGCGTGGCGCGCGGCACACGGCTTCACGCCCGACCAGGTGGTGTTCTTCTCGCCGCGCAGCTACACGCAGCCCTACTACAACATCGACGTCGTCATTGCGGCCGCCGCCCGCGTGGCGGCCGCCGAGCCGCGAGCGCGGTTCCTGTTCAGCGGCTACGAGGGCGATCCCGCTCCGTTCGCCGCGATGGTCGAGCGCGCCGGGCTGACGGGCCGCGCCGTCGTTGCCGGGCGGTTGCCGCACGCGGAGTTCGCCACGGCGCTGCAGGCCTGCGACGTGTTCATCTCGGTGCCGTCGGTGGACGCCACGGCCGTCAGCCTGCTCGAGGCGATGTCGACCGGCCGCGCGGTGATCGTCTCGAGCCTGGCCTCGGCCTGCGAATGGGTCACCGACGGCGTGTCGGGCCGCGTGGTGGCGCCGCGCAGCGTCGATGAACTGGCGGTGGCGATGCTGGACCTGTGCGCTTCGGCGGAACGTCGCGGCGCGCTGGGCGAAGCTGCGCTGACGGTGGCGCGCGAGCACGCCGGGTTCGCCGCGAACATGCGGATCGTCGAGCGGATCTTCGCGCACCTCCTTGAAGGGACGCCGTGGCCCCGCGAGGCAAGCCTGGCCGCGCTGCGGCCGGAACAGGGCGCGGGAACGCCATGATGCTGTCGGTCGTCACGCCGACCTTCAACAAGCGCGCCCTTCTGGGGCGCACGCTGGCGGCGCTGCGCGCGCAGGTGCTGCCGGCCGGCACCGCATGGGAGATCGTCGTCGTCGATGACGGCTCGACCGACGACACCGCCGCGTGGCTGCGCGAGCAGGCCCTGCCGGGGGCGCCGTCGCTGCGCGTGGTCTCGCCCGGCGTCAACGTGGGGCGGGCCCGGGCGCGCAACCTCGGCGCGCGCGCCGCGCAGGGACGCTGGCTCGTCTTCATCGACGACGACATCGTGGCCCCGCCCGGGCTGCTTGCGGCGCACCTGGAACTCCTGGCGGCCCATCCCGGCGACGGCACGATCGGGTACGCCGTCACCGAGCCCGGCCTGGTCGATGCCCCGCACCTGCACTATCTCGACACGCGCGGCGTCGCGCGACTGGGCCCCGGGCCGGCCCCGGGGCGCTACTTCGTGACGCAGAACGCGGCCGTCCCGCGCGAGGCGTTCCTGGCCGTGGGCGGCTTCGACGAGGCCTACCTCGGCTACGGGTTCGAGGACATGGAAGTCGCGTTCCGCCTGGAGGACCGGGCCGGTGTGCGGTTCCATTGCCTGCCGTCGCCGGTGCCCGTGCACGTGCACCATCACACGCTGCCCCAGTTCTTCGCCAAGCGGCGCGAATGCGGGACCGTGTCCCTGCGCCTGCTGGCGGGCACGCACCCCGGGCGCCTGCGCGAGATGTCGCTGCACCACGTCATCGACGGTCCGGGCTGCGGACGCCCCGGCGCGGGCACGCGGCTGCTGCGGGCCTTCCTTGATGGCGGGGGAGCCGTGGTTCTGCCGTGGTTGCTGGCGCGGTGGCCGCAGGCGGCGGGGCACGCGCCGCGGGCGCGCACGCTCTACTTCCGGTTGATGAACCTCGCCGTACTCGGCTGCTACCGTCAGGGCGTCAGGGATGTCGGCGCGATAACTGCCAATTAGTCATGATTGCCATGTCTGATTGGCATGCCGACGGTCCGCCACGGGGGATTCTTCGGACCTGCTCCTTGCCATTGGCGCGTTAATTCATTGTTAGACAACAATATAGAATTTGATTGCAGGGATGGGCGCGGCGGCACGCGCCTTGTTATGGAGACCTCGTGAAATCAAGCGAACCCTCGGCAACGGAGTGAGCGAACATGGGCAAGATCATCGGCATCGACCTCGGCACGACCAACAGCGTGGTTTGCGTCATGGAAGGCGGCGAGGCCAAGGTCATCCAGAACAAGGAAGGCAACCGCACCACCCCGTCCGTGGTCGCCTGGAGCAAGACCGGCGAGCGCCTGGTGGGCCTTCTGGCCAAGCGCCAGGCCGTGTCCAACCCCACGGAGACCGTGTTCTCGATCAAGCGGTTCATGGGGCGCCAGTTCGGCGAGGTTTCCAAGGAGATGTCCGAGGTGCCCTACAAGGTGGTCAAGGGCGCCAACGGCGAGGCGCGCGTGCAGACCAAGCACGGCGAGTTCTCGCCGCCCGAGATCTCCGCGCAGGTGCTGCGCGCCCTGAAGGAAACCGCGGAGGACTACCTGGGCGAGACGGTCACCGAGGCCGTCATCACGGTGCCCGCCTACTTCAACGATGCGCAGCGCCAGGCCACGAAGGATGCCGGGAAGATCGCGGGCCTCGAGGTCAAGCGCATCATCAACGAGCCGACGGCCGCGGCGTTCGCCTACGGGCTCGAGCGCAAGAAGGACGAGACGGTCGCCGTGTTCGACCTGGGCGGCGGCACGTTCGACATCTCGATCCTCGAGATCGGCGACGGGGTCTTCGAGGTGAAGGCGACCAACGGCGACACGCACCTGGGCGGCGACGACTTCGACCAGAAGGTCATCGACTACCTCGTGGACACGTTCCTCAAGAACGAGGGCATCGACCTGAGCCGCGACCCGATGTCGCTGCAGCGCCTGAAGGAGGCCGCCGAGCAGGCCAAGCGCGAGTTGAGTTCGTCCACGCAGGCGGAGATCAACCTGCCGTTCATCACGGCCGACCAGAACGGGCCCAAGCACCTGACGATGACGCTGACGCGCGCGAAGTTCGAGGCGCTCGTCGACGACCTGATCGAGCGCACCGTGCAGCCCTGCCTGAACGCCATGAAGGACGCGGGCCTGGCGCCGGCGGACATCGACGAGGTGCTGCTGGTCGGCGGCTCGACGCGCATGCCGGCCGTGCAGGCCAAGGTGCAGGCGATCTTCCAGAAGGAGCCCAACCGCACGGTGAACCCGGACGAGGTCGTTGCCATGGGCGCGGCCATCCAGGGCGGCGTGCTCGCGGGCGACGACGTGGGCAACATCGTGCTGCTGGACGTGACGCCGCTGACGCTGGGCATCGAGACGCTCGGTGGGGTGCGCACGGCGCTGATCGAGCGCAACACGACCATTCCCACGCGCAAGAGCCAGGTGTTCTCGACGGCGGCCGACAACCAGCCGACGGTCGACATCCACGTGCTGCAGGGCGAGCGCGAGATGGCCGTCGACAACAAGACCATCGGCCGCTTCCAGCTGACGGGCATCCCGTCGTCGCCTCGTGGCATCCCGCAGATCGAGGTCACCTTCGACATCGATGCCAACGGCATCCTGTCGGTGAGCGCCACCGACAAGGCGACCGGCAAGGCGCAGTCGATCCGGATCCAGGCCTCGAGCGGGCTGACCGACCAGGAGATCGACAAGATGGTGCGGGACGCCGCGGCGCACGCGGACGAGGACAAGAACAAGCGCGAGCTGATCGACGTCCGCAATGAGACCGAGGCACGCGTCCATCAGTCGCGCAAGACGCTCACCGACCTCGGCGAGGGCGTGGAGCCGGCGGACAGGGACAACGTCGAGAGCAAGATCAAGGCGTGCGAGGAAGTGCTGCGCGGCGAGGACGTGGCGATGATCCGCGCTGCGGGCGACGCCCTGCTGACGGCGGTCCAGGAAGTGGCCGGCAAGGCCTACGAGAAGGCTGCGCAGGCCGGCGCCCAGCCCGGCGGCGGCGCGCAGGGCGGTCCCGGGGAGCCCGGGACGGGGACGAGCGCCGCCGGCGGCAAGGACCCCGGCACGGTCGATGCCGATTACGAGGTGGTCGACGACTGAGTTGCCGGCCGGAGGGGCCGGGCCCGGTCGCGGGCCCGGCCGCCAGCGAAGCATGACAAAAAAGATCAGAATTGATTTGACGAGGTGCGCGCGATCGGTTAGAATGATCCCGCATTCAAATGGAACCGATTAAGAAACAACAAGATGCATCATCGGCGGACAACGGGAAGAGCTTCGAAAGAGCGGGAACTTTTTGCCAACGCGAAACGTTTTCAGGGTCCGGAGTCTCGATGGAATAAAGGTGACATTGGCCGTCAAGTAATAGGGCGGCGGGGGACGTCGGCGGCGGGTGGCCGCGGTCGGGGCGGGCAGGCCAAGGAGGACAAGGCGTGTACGAAGTCGAACTGAGCAGCGATCGCCGGGAGAGCCAGACCCTGCAGCACTACCTGCAGACGATCGGCAAGCATGCCCTGCTGACGCGCGAAGAGGAATTCGAACTGGCGCGCCGCATCCGCGATGGGGACAAGGCGGCCCTCGACAAGCTGGTCAACAGCAACCTCCGCTTCGTCGTCAGCGTGGCCAAGAAGTTCCTGAACCAGGGACTCAGCTACATGGACCTGATCGCCGAAGGCAACATCGGCCTGATCACCGCGGCCAAGCGCTTCGACGAGCGCCGTGAGTTCCGCTTCATTTCCTACGCGGTGTGGTGGATCCGGCAGGCGATCCAGAAGGCCATCGCCGAGCAGACCAACACCGTGCGCCTGCCGATCAACCGGTCGCAGCAGGCCCAGAAGATCAAGCGCCTGTCGCAGCGCCTGGAGCAGAAGAACCTGCGCCCGGTGTACCAGCAGGAACTGGCCGACGCCATGAAGCTGGACCTGCGCAAGATGCAGCAGATCCAGGCGGCCAGCAGGCCGTTGGTGAGCATCGACCAGCCGCTCTACGACGACGATGTGACGCTGGCGGACACGCTGAGCGATCCCGAGGTGGCCACCGCCGAGCAGTCCTACGTGGACGACGAACTGGTCAAGGAACTGGGCGAGGCGATGGGCCTGCTGACCGCGCGCGAGAAGGACATCGTCTCGCGGTACTACGGCCTCGGCAGCGAGGAGACGGCTTCGCTGGAGACCATCGGCCAGGACATCAACCTGTCGCGCGAGCGCGTGCGCCAGATCCGGAACCAGGCCTTGACGAAGATGCGGCAGTACGGCCGGGGCAGCCGCCTGGTCGACTACCTGAACTGACGCCCGGATGCCGGTTCGCTGGGTTTTTCATTGACTACCGCGTCCCGGCACCTTAGTTTCGCGCGCTGTTGGGCGATTAGCTCAGTTTTGGTTAGAGCGCTTGTTTGACAGACAAGAGGTCACTGGTTCGAGTCCAGTATCGCCCACCACCAAGCTCTCGGAATCCGGGGCCCGTTGCCGCAGCGCGGCGGCGGGCTCTTTCCGCAAACGCGGCAGCCAGGCGGCCTTTACCCGCGCCCTTTGGGGCGGCAGGACGGTTACCAGCCATGTCGGACCTGAATCTCACCCTTCCGGACGGACAGACCCTGACCCTGGAGGCCGGCCGGCC
Source organism: uncultured bacterium (assembly GCA_903859215.1). GTDB lineage: Bacteria > Krumholzibacteriota > Krumholzibacteriia > LZORAL124-64-63 > LZORAL124-64-63 > CAINDZ01. Next base: position 13,519 of record CAIOLW010000365.1, read on the forward strand.
CTGGGCTGACGCCGTGCGCCAGATCGGCGAGGGCCTGCTGCGCAACGCCCTGGCCGTCACCGTCGACGGCGTGAACCACTCCCTGGCCGAGCCCGCCCGCGCGGGCGGGCAGCTGACGGTCATCACGCGCTCGGGCAAGGGCGGGGTCGAGACGCTGCGGCACTCGACGGCGCACCTGTTGGCCTGGGCTGTCCAGGATCTCTTCCCGGGGACGAAGTTCGCGTTCGGGCCGGACATCGAGAACGGGTTCTACTACGACTTCGACCGCCCCGAGGCGTTCAGCGAGGATGACCTCGCGCGGATCGAGGCGCGCATGCGCGAGATGGCCGGCGGCAAGGTCGCCATCGAGCGCGCGGAAGTCGGTTCGGCCGAGGCCCGCGAGTTGTTCAAGGACCAGCCCTACAAGCTGGAGCAGATCGACGAGCTGGGGGACCGGCAGCTGTCGATCTACCGCATGGGCGCCTTCACCGACCTGTGCGAGGGCCCGCACGTGCCCGACACCACCGAACTGAAGGCGTTCAAGCTGCTGACCGTTGCCGGCGCCTACTGGCGCGGCGACGCCAAGCGCCCGATGCTGCAGCGCATCTACGGCACGAGCTTCTTCAAGAAGAAGGAACTCGACGACCACCTCGTGATGCTGGAAGAGGCGAAGAAGCGCGACCACCGCAAGCTGGGCCGCGAGCTCGACCTGTTCGGCATCATGGAAGAGGCCGGCCCCGGGTTGTCGTTCTGGTTCCCGCGCGGCGACCTGCTGCGCGAACAGATCATCGACTACTGGAAGGCCGTGCACCGGCGGTGCGGCTACCAGACCGTGACCACGCCGCACATCTCGCAGGCCGGCCTGTGGGAGACTTCCGGGCACATGGAGTTCTACAAGGAGAACATGTACGTGTTCGAGCAGGACGATCGTCCGTACGTCGTCAAGCCGATGAACTGCCCGGGCCACATCCTGATGTACAAGCGCAAGACGCGCGGCTATCGCAACCTGCCGGTGCGCCTGGCCGAGCTGGGCACGGTCTACCGCGCCGAACTCAAGGGCGCGCTGCACGGGCTGATGCGCGTGCGCGGCTTCACGCAGGACGACGGCCACATCTTCTGCACGCCCGACCAGCTCGAGGACGAGGTGAGCAACACCATCGACCTCGTGAAGGAGATCCTCGGCACGTTCGGCTTCAACGACTTCAAGGTCGAGCTGTCGGTCCGCGACCCGCTGAACAAGGAAAAGTACGCGGGCACGGACGAGGAGTGGGACGCCGCGGAGCGCTCGCTGGTCAAGGCCCTCGAGAAGCACAGCCTGGCCTATACCCGCGAAGAGGGCGAGGCCGTCTTCTACGGCCCGAAGATCGACGTCAAGCTGATCGACGCCATCGGCCGCCGCTGGCAGGCCAGCACGATCCAGTTCGACTTCAACCTGCCCCGCCGGTTCGACGTGCGGTTCACCGACCACGAAGGCCAGGAGCAGTACGTCTACATGGTCCACCGGGCCATCATGGGGTCGCTGGAGCGGTTCATCGGCATCCTGACCGAGCATTACGCCGGCGATTTCCCGGTCTGGCTGGCCCCTGAGCAGGTGCGCGTGCTGTCGGTCAGCCGCGACCAGCACGAATACGCCGAGGCGACGGCCAACCTGCTGCGCGAAAAGGGCTTGCGGGTCGAGGCCGACGTCCGCGAGGAGAAGATCGGGTTCAAGATCCGCGAGGCCGAAGTCATGCGGGTGCCCTGGATGCTGATCGTCGGCGGGCGCGAGGCCGAGACGGGCCAGGCGTCGGTCCGGGTACGCCACAAGGGGGACCTCGGATCCCGGCCGGTGGCCGAGGTGGCCGACGAACTCCTTGACTTGGTGCGCAAACGGCAGTAGTTTTTCACGATTGCAGAGCCGCCGGGGACCGGGTTGTTCCCTGGCGGCACGGCCAAGCAGAGGTCCGCCCTCTCACCGTAGCCGTCCTGTGAGCTGACCACTGGACCCGTTCATCCGGCCATTTGGCCCGATTGTTTGGAGTCCAGTCAGGCGCCAAGTGCGCCGAAGGCCGGCCGGGAGTGGAGCGGTTGCCAAACCCGGGGCCCGTTCGAGGGGCCGGTGGCGGACCATTGTGTCCGCCTTTTTGCGTCCGGTTCCCGGGGACCACCGGCAGGGACGGGCGCGGCGCGGCGGCATCCAGGAGGTCAGGCTTATCAAGAATGTCAAGGTGACCCGGGTCAACCGGATGATCAGGATCCCGCGCGTGATGGTCGTCGACGAGGACGGGGAGCAGCTCGGCATCCTCGACACCACCGAGGCACTGACCATTGCGGAGGACCGGGGCCTGGACCTGGTGGAAGTGGCACCGGCTGCCCGGCCGCCCGTCTGCAAGATCATGGACTACGGCAAGTTCAAGTACGAGCAGGCGAAGAAGGCGAAGAAGGCGAAGCAGGCGTCGCACACCGTCAAGGTCAAGACGATCCAGTTCCGGCCCAAGACGGATGAGCACGACTACGACTTCAAGAAGAAGCACATCATCACCTTCCTGCAGGACGGGAACAAGGTGAAGGTCGTGATGAGGTTCCGGGGGCGTGAGATCTCCCACGTGGACCTGGCGCTCGAGTTCCTGCGGCACCTTGTCGGGGAACTGCAGGAATACGGGACCCCGGAATCGGACCCGCAGCGCGAAGGCCGGCTGATCATTTTCGTGATAGCGCCGAAGCGGGTCTGACAACCCGGCGGCGAAACGGAACCGGCGAACCGGAAAGAGAGTCGAGACATGGGCAACAAGATGAAGACCAACCGTTCGGCAGCAAAGCGACTGCGGCTGACCGGCAACGGGCGGGTCAAGCGGGCGAAGGCGTTCCAGGGCCACCTCTTCACGGCGAAGAGCCCCAAGCGTCTGCGCAACCTCCGCAAGGGGACCATGGTGGCCTCGGTTGACGAGGCGCGCGCCCGTCGGATGCTGGGCAAGTAACGATTGATCCGCCGACGCCGGCCAGGGAGGCCGGGCGCGGACCTGACGAAAGGCCGAACGATGCCAAGAGCAACAAATAATCCGGCTGCGAAACAGCGGCGGAAGAAGTATCTCAAGCGGGCGAAGGGATTCGTCAGCGGCCGGCGCCGGCAGGCAATCACTGCCCGCGAGGCCGTGGATCGCGCCCTGGTGTACGCGTACCGCGATCGCCGGACGAAGAAGCGCGATTTCCGCCGCCTGTGGATCACGCGCATCAACGCTGCCGCGCGCATCAACGGCATGAGCTACAGTCATTTCATCAACGGCCTGAAGAAGGCTGAGATCGAAATCGACCGCAAGGTTCTCGCCGACCTGGCCGTCTACGACGCGGGCGCCTTCGCCAAGCTGGCCGAGGCTGCCAAGAGCGCGCTCTGATCGCCGACTGAGGGCCCCGGTGTCATGTGGCGCCGGGGCCTTTCCTACGGCGCGCCGCAACTGCCGGCATCGCCCGGCGAAAGGGACCTCCCATGCAGGAGATGATCGACCGCCTGCGCAGCGAGGCGTCGGCCGCGACCGCAGCCGCCGGCGACGACGCCGCGCTGGAAGCGGTGCGCGTTGCCGTCCTCGGTCGCAAGGGCAGCCTCACGGCTCTGCTGCGCGGCCTGAAGGACCTTGATGAGGCCGCCCGCCGCGAGGCCGGCGCGGCCCTCAACGTGCTCAAGGAAGAGATTTCCGCGGTCATCGAGGCGCGGCAGGCCGAACTCGGTGGGGACAGGCCGGCGGCCTCCAGCGGCCTGGACCTGACGTTGCCCGGGCGCGCGCCCGCCCCGATCGGTTCGCGGCACCCGCTGCTGACCGTGCTCGAGAACATCTGCGACATCTTCCACGGGATGGGCTTCAGTCGCGACGAGGGCCCCGAGGTGGAGCTGGACTACTACAACTTCACGGCGCTCAACTTCCCGGACGACCACCCGGCGCGCGACATCCAGGATACGTTCTACTTCAACGACAAGGTGCTCCTGCGCACGCAGACGTCGCCCGTGCAGGTGCGCATGATGGAGCGCCGCGAGCCGCCGCTGGCCTGCATCTTTCCCGGCCGCGTGTACCGCAATGAGAACGCGGACGCCTCGCACAGTTCCGAGTTCTTCCAGGTCGAGGGCCTGGTCGTCGACCGCTCCGTGAGCATGGCCGACCTGAAGGACACCGTGGACACGTTCGTCCGCAACTTCTTCGGCGCCTCGGCCCCGACGCGCTTCCGCCCGCACTACTTCCCGTTCACCGAGCCCTCGGTCGAGGTGGACATGCAATGCATCCTCTGCGGCGGCAAGGGCTGCGGCGTGTGCAAGCAGTCCGGCTGGCTGGAGATCATGGGCGCGGGCATGGTGCACCCGAACGTCTTCAAGGCCGCGGGCTATCCCGACGACCGCTACACCGGCTTCGCATTCGGCATGGGCATCGACCGCATCGCGATGTTGAAGTACGGCATCACCGACATCCGGCTGCTGTACGAGAACGACCTGCGGTTCCTGAACCAGTTCCGAGGTGTGCAGTGAAGATCAGCCTTGATTGGCTCAGTGATTTCGTTGACTGGACCGACGAGACGGCCGTCCTGGCGGCCCGCCTGACCGCCGCCGGCCTGAACGTCGAGGGGATCGAGCAGATCAACAAGACGTTTCCCGGCGTGGTCGTGGCGCGCGTGCTCGAGCGCGAGAAGCATCCCGACGCCGACCGCCTGAGCCTGTGCAAGGTCGACGACGGCACCGGCGCGCCGGTGCAGGTCGTCTGCGGCGCCCCGAACGTGCGCGCGGGCCTGACGGTCCTGTTCGCGCGCGTCGGCGCCGAACTGCCGGGCGATCTCCGCATCAAGAAGTCGAAGATCCGCGGTGTCGAGAGCCACGGCATGATCTGCTCGGCCGCCGAACTCGAGTTGAGCCTCGACGGGGCCGGCATCATCGAACTGGACACGAAGCTGCCGAACGGCACGCCGGCCGACGACCTGTTCGGCTTCAAGGACACGGTGCTCGAGGTCGAGGTCACGCCGAACCGCCCCGACTGGCTGAGCCATGTCGGCGTGGCGCGCGAGGTGGCCGCGATCTACGGCACGAAGATGTCGCTGCCGCCGGTGTTCAACGCCGTTCAGGGCGGCGAGAGCCTGGGTGTGAAGGTCCGCGTCGAGCACTACGCCGACTGCGGCCGCTACACGGCGTGGGGGCTGCAGCGCGTGAAGATCGCGCCGTCGCCGCGCTGGATGCAGAACCGCCTGCTGGCGATCGGCGCGCGGCCGATCAACAACGTCGTCGACATCACCAACTACGTGATGTTCGAGATGGGGCAGCCGCTGCACGCGTTCGACCGCGGGCAGCTGGCCGGCAACGCCATCACCGTGCGGCGCGCGCCGAAGAACACGAGCGTGCAGACGCTGGACGGGCAGACGCGCGAGGTCGAGGCCGGCACGCTGATGGTCTGCGACGAGAAGGGCCCCGTGGCCCTGGCCGGCGTGATGGGCCTGGGCAACAGCGAGGTCAGCGAGAAGACGACCGAGGTGCTGCTCGAGAGCGCGTTCTTCAATGCGAGCCTGGTGCGCAAGGCGAGCCGGCGGATGGGCCTGATCAGCGAGAGTTCGTACCGCTTCGAGCGCGGCGCCGACTGGGACATGGTCGAGCGCGCGGCGCTGCGCGCCCTGCAGTTGCTGCAGGAGCATGCCGGCGCGCGCATCGTGCCCGACTGGGCCGACCGCCACGACCCCGACCATCGCCCCGCCGACCCGCTGCCGCTGCGGGTGTGGCAGGTCAACCGCGTGCTCGGCACGGCGGTCAATACCGGGCAGGTTGCGCAGATCCTGCAGCGGCTGGGCCTGAAGGTGCAGCCGATGGGCAATGCCGAGTCGATCAGCGCCGGCGCCGTCAACATGATGGTGCAGGTGCCGAGCCACCGGCGTGACCTGCTGATGGAAGTCGACCTGATCGAGGAGATCGCGCGCATCCACGGGCTGGACCAGCTGACCGGGCGCGGCGGCTACCGCGTGCCTGGCGGCGCCGTGAGGCGGCCGCAGGACGTGGCGCGCGACCGGCTGCGCGGCTGGTTGAGTTCGTGCGGCTACACGGAGATCGTCACCTCGAGCTTCATGGAAGCGGGCGACCACGACAAGCTGGCGCTGGCCGCGGACGATGCGCGGCGCGCGACGCTCGCGGTGGTCAACCCGCGGCACGGCGGCGACACGCAGTTGCGGACCGTGCTGGCGCCCTCGGCGCTGGCTGTGTCGCGGCGCAACCTGAACGCCGGCGCGACGCCGCCGCTGCGGTTCTTCCAGATCAACCGCGTGTTCCGGCCCGGGCAGCCGCTCGGACGCGACACGCGGCACGCCGACGAGGCGCTGTTGCCGGCCGAGCACGAGTACGTGCAGGTCATCGTCGCCGGCTGGCGCGACACGGGGCTCGGCGGGCTGCCCTGCGACCTGCTGGAGATCCGCGGCACGGTCGAAGCCATGGCCGGGCACCTGAGGCTGCCCCTGACGCTGGAGGCGGGCACCGACGAGTCGTGGCTGGACGCGGGCGCGGCCTGGAGCGTGCGCGCGGCGGACGGCCGGGTGGTCGGCGTGGCCGGTCGCGTGGCTCCCGGGGTGCTGGCGGCCTTCGATGTCGACGGTCCGGTGGCGTTGGCCGAGGTGCGGCTTGACGACCTCGACCTGACGCCGGCCCCGGCCCGCTTCGAGCCGTTCACGCGGTTCCCGGCGGTCAAGCGGGACCTGTCGCTGCTCGTTCCCGCAGAGGTGGCGTACGGGCAGATCCGGGACACGGTCGACTCGTCCGGCGGGCCGTTCCTCGAATCGTCGGAACTCTTTGATTTTTATCGCGGCAAGGGCGTTCCGGAGGGTCAGGCGGCCTTTGGAATTCGCTTGAAGTTCCGGTCCCCCAAGGGTAGCCTGACAGGTGAGACGGTCGATGCGGCGATCGGGGAGATCCTGACCGCGCTCAAGGACCGGTGGGCGATAGATCCCAGGGGCTAGGGCGGTCCGCGGAGCGGCGCCGGCACGGATCGGTTCAGGGAAGGAAACGCACGAACATGGATGACAACCTGAACCTTCTCGAAGCCCGGGTGGTGGAGGCGGTGGCGCTGATCAAGGATCTGCGCGCCGAGAACCATCGGCTGGCCGCGCGGAACGAGGACCTTGTCGCACAGGTCGGGGCACTCGAGGCCGGCGGACAGCGCCTGGCGCAGGAGTTGGCGGACGCGAAAGCGAACGCCGGCGACATCGAGAGTTACGAGGAAAAGAGGAAGGAAATCGAGGACAGGGTCGGGAGTCTCATCCAGAAGCTGGCCGCCCTGGGCTAGCGGGACGCGGAGACCATTCCGGACCGGCGTGGGCCGGGCGCCCGGAACCCTGGATGACCGGAATCACCGGCGTGCTGCGGAAAGCGGTCCATGCAGGAACCAGAGAGCGTGACGGTCAACATCTTCGGCGCGGAATACACCCTGCGGGGTGCTGCGGATGCCGATTATGTGCAGGAAGTGGCGGCATTCGTCGACCGGCGCATGAACGAGGTCGCCAAGGGCGCCTCGGTGGCCTCGACGGCCCGGGTGGCGATCCTGGCTGCCATCAACATCGCCGACGAACTCTTTCGTGAACAGCGCAAGCGGATCGAGGACCAGGCCACGCTCGAAGATAGATCCGACCACCTGACCCGCATGCTGGTGCGGGGGATGGCGGGAGACCGGCCTTCAGAAACCGGTGGTGATGTTCTGCCCGGCGCGTGATGAGTCGTACAAGTGAGCCAACACTTCCGCAATGGGACTCCGGAGTTCCTGGGCGGAGACCACGCCCTTCGGGGATGGTCGAAGTCCAGGACAGGGGACCCACCTGGAGCAACACGGTTCAGTTGCTCCGACTCACACGACCGGGCGGAGCAGCTACCGGCCCCTCCGATTTTCGCCCCTCGTTTCCCATGACATAGGGAAGGAGAGGCCATGGCACAGATCCCGGTTTACATCCCGGCGGCCGTGGCGGCCGCGGTGTTCCTCGTCGTGGGGTGGCAGCTTGCCGCCCGGCGCGGGGCGCGGTTGCACGGTCAGTCGGTCGAGGCGCGCGAGCGGATGCTCGAGGATGCCCGCAGGGAAGCGGTCGCCGTCCAGAAGGCGGCGGAGCTCGCGGCGCGCGAAGAGGTGTTCCAGGCGCGCGAGCGCTTCGAGGCGGAAACCGACAAGACGCGTCGCGAGACGCGCGCCCGCCAGGAGACGCTGGATCGCCGCGAGGACAGCCTCGACAAGAAGTCGTCCCTCGTCGAACAGAAGGAGGCGCGGCTGGTCCAGCAGGAAGAGGACCTCCGCAAGCGCGCCGCCGACATCGAGCGCGAGCACGCCGTCGCTGTGGCCCTGGTGGCGCAGCAGACGGCGAAACTCGAGCAGGTCGCCGGCATGACTGCCGAACGGGCGCGCGACACCCTCGTCGAGAACATGATCACCGATGCCCGCCATGCCGCGGCGCTGGGCGTGCAGCAGGCCCGCGAGGAAGCGGATCGCACGTCGAAGCGCGAATCGATCAAGATCCTCAGCCTGGCCATCCAGCGCTATGCCGCCGACCATGTCGCCGAGTCCACGGTCTCGGTCGTCGACCTGCCGGGCGACGACATGAAGGGCCGCATCATCGGCCGCGACGGCCGCAACATCCGTTCCTTCGAGCAGGCCACCGGCGTGGACGTCATCATCGACGACACGCCCGGCGCGGTCATCGTGTCGGGTTTCGACCCGGTGCGGCGCGAGATCGCGCGGCAGTCGCTCGAGATACTGATCCGCGACGGTCGCATCCATCCCGCGCGCATCGAGGAGGTCGTGCAGAAGACGACCGCGGAACTGCACGAGCGCATCCGCGAGATCGGCGAGCAATCCTGCCTGGAACTGGGCCTGAAGGGCATCAACCCCGAACTGTATCCCTACATCGGCCGCCTGCACTACCGCACCAGCTACGGGCAGAACCTGCTGAAGCACGCGTCGGAAGTGGCGGCGGTGTCGGGCGTCATCGCCAGCGAACTCGGGCTGGACCCGAAGCTGGCGCGGCGATGCGGTTTCCTGCATGACGTCGGCAAGGCTGCCGACCACGAGTTCGAGGGACCGCACGCGTTGATCGGCGCGCGGCTGTGCAAGAAGTTCGGCGAGGACGCGACGGTGGTCAACGCCGTCGGCGGGCACCACCAGGACGTCGAGGCGTCGTCGCCCTACACCTACATCACGGCCGCGGCGGACGCGGTGTCGGCCTCGCGGCCGGGCGCGCGACGCGAGAGCGTCGACACCTACGTGGAACGGCTCGAACATCTCGAGAAGATCGCCGACAGCTTCGACGGCGTGGAGAAGTCCTATGCCATCCAGGCCGGGCGCGAGGTGCGCGTGATGGTCAACCACACGAAGGTCTCGGACGCCGAGGCGGCGCTGCTGGCCGAGGAAGTCAGCCGGCGCATCGAGGCCGAGCTGGAGTACCCGGGGCAGATCCGCATCATGGTGATCCGCGAGACGCGGGCGACGGCAGTGGCGCGCTAGGCGGCGCGCGCAGGAGGGGAGGCCGGGTGGAAACGCTGATACTCAAGGGCGCGCCGGTGCGCGACGCCGTGTTCGCGGAACTGAAGACGAAGGTCGCCGCGGCGCCGCGCCGGCCCGGGTTGGCCGTCGTGCTCGTGGGCGACGACGCGGCCTCGGCCGTGTACGTCAGCCACAAGGAGAAAGGCTGCGACGAGGTGGGGTTCCACCACGTCACGCACCGCCTGCCGGCAGCGACGCCCCAGGGCGAGGTGCTGTCGCTCGTGGCGCGCCTGAATGCCGACCCGGCCATCGACGGCATCCTCGTGCAGCTGCCGCTGCCCGCGGGCATCGACCAGGAGGCCGTCCTGCTGGCGGTCGACCCGCGCAAGGACGTCGACGGCTTCCATCCCGCCAACCTCGGGCGGCTCGTGGCGGGTCGCCCGCGCTTCGTGCCCTGCACGCCGAAGGGCATCCTGCGGCTGCTGGCGCACTACGGCATCACGACCCGCGGCAAGCGCGTGGCGGTGGTCGGGCGCAGCGTCATCGTGGGGCGTCCGGTCAGCCTGCTGCTGTCGCTCAAGGGGGTCATGGGCGATGCGACCGTGACGATGTGCCATTCGGCGACGCGCGACCTGCCGGCGGTGACGTCGGCGTGCGACATCGTGATCGCCGCGATCGGCGCGCCGCGGTTCCTGGGCGCCGATGCGATCGCTCCCGGGGCCGTGGTGGTGGATGTCGGCATCAACCGCATCGACGATCCCACGCGCGCGTCGGGGCAGCGCCTGGTCGGCGACGTCGACGAGGCGGCGGTGATGGGCCGCGCCGGCGCGCTGACGCCCGTGCCCGGCGGCGTGGGGCCGATGACGATCGCGATGCTGCTCGAAAACACGTGGGAAGCGTTCGCGCGCGCGGAGGGCCTCGATGGCTGACGCGGGCGCGGCGCCGGATTCGGCGCGGGAGTTGCGGCGACAGTTGCAAAGAGAGGCGCGCGCGGTCGAGAGGGCGCTCACCCGCTGCCTGAAGGCCGAGCCGGGCGTGCCGCCCCGGTTGCGCCGGGCGATGGCGCACAGCCTGCTGGGCGGGGGCAAGCGGCTGCGGCCGGTGCTGCTCCTGTGGGCGTACGACGCGGTCGCGGCGAAACGCCGGCCGGTGGTGGGCCGGGACGCGGCCCTGGTCGCGGCGGCGGGCATCGAGATGCTCCACACGTACTCGCTGATCCACGACGACCTGCCGGCGATGGATGATGATGTGCTGCGCCGCGGGCGCCCGACCTGCCACGTCGTCTTCGGCGAGGCGACGGCGATCCTGGCGGGCGACGCCCTGCAGGCGCGCGGCTTCGGGCTCCTGGCCGAAGGGGGCGGCCCGGCGGCCGGAAGGCTGGTCGCGCGGTTGGCGGCGGCCGTGGGGCCGGCGGGGATGGTCGGCGGGCAGCAGTGCGACCTCGAGGCCGAGGGCCGGCCCGTGACCGCGGCCTCGGTGCGGCGCATCCACCTGGGCAAGACGGCGCGGCTGCTGGCGGCCGCCCTGGCCGCGGGAGCGGACCTGGGGGGCGCCACGCCGCGCACGGTCGCCGCTGTCGAGGCGGCGGGACTCGAGCTGGGACTGGCCTTCCAGGGCGCGGACGACCTGCTGGACGTCACCGGGACGGCCGCGGAACTGGGCAAGACGGCCGGCAAGGACGCGGCGGCGGGCAAGGCCACCTGGGTCCGGGTCGAGGGGCTGGAGGCCGCGCGCCGGCGCACGCTCCGGCTGGGCGAGCAGGGGTTGGCCGACCTGGGCGCGGCGTTGCCGGCCGGGCCGGGCCGCGAGCGCCTGATGGCCCTCGGGGCGATGATGTGGCGACGGGACCGCTGACGGCCCGCAGGCCCGAACGGGAGGCTCGGTGAGTGGCTGGCCGATATGGGCGCAGGTCATGGCTTGCGCCGTGACCGGGCAGACCGCGAAATTCGTGGTGTACTCGCTGGTTGGGCGCCGGCCCGTGCCGGCCGCGCTGTTCCAGGGCTACGGGGCGCCCAGCCTGCCGGCGGCCGGCCTGTCGTGCCTGCTGGCGCTGATGGTCATCCACGCGGGCTGGCAGTCGCCGGAGGCCTCGTTCGCGCTGGTGCTGGCGGTGGTGGCCGTGCACGACATGGTGAAGCTGCGGTTGGCGGCGACGCGGCAGCGCGAGATCGTGCACGCGATCGTCACTGCCGAGCCCGAAGCCGGGCCGCTGCGCAAGCGGGTCGTGGGCTACCTGGACCCCCTGACCCACCACCCGGCGCACGTGGTGGCCGGGGTCCTGTTCGGAATCCTGTTCGCGGTGGCCGTGGCGCCGGGACCGCGGTAGTCTGGACGATCGGAGCCCGGTGGCTCCCGCCGGTCGCAGCAGGCGAAAGGCGGGCACCCCGGCCGGAGCAAGGAAGTCAGCATGGGAGCGATCCTGCCCGGCATCCGCGGGCCCGAAGACCTCAAGAGCCTGACCGGCGGGCAACTGGTCGAGCTCTGCGCCGAGTTGCGCGAGCAGATCATCTCGTCGGTCTCGCGCACGGGTGGTCACCTGGGTGCGAGCCTCGGCGTGGTCGAACTGACGGTGGCCCTCCATCGCGTGTTCGAATCGCCCCGCGACAAGATCGTCTGGGACGTGGGCCACCAGGCCTACGGCCACAAGCTGCTGACCGGCCGCCTGGCCGGCTTCGACACGCTGCGCCGCCGGGGCGGCGTCTCCGGTTTCCCGAAGCGCAGCGAGAGCGAGCACGACACCTTCGGCGTCGGGCACGCCAGCACGTCGATCAGCGCCGCTGTCGGGTACGCGGCCGCGCGCGACGCCCGCGGCGGAGACAACGCGGTCATCGCGGTGATCGGCGACGGCGCGCTGACCGGCGGCCTGGCCTACGAGGGCCTGAACAACGCCGGCCTGCTCGGCACCAACCTCATCGTCATCCTCAACGACAACCAGATGAGCATCTCGCCGAATGTCGGCGCGATCGCCAAGCACCTGACGCGCATCACCAGCGGACGCCACTACCTGCGCATGGAGGCGGACCTCTGGCAGTTCCTCGGGAAGATGCCCAGCGGCGGCAAGGCGCAGAAGCTGGCCGGGCGCGTCAAGGAGAGCCTCAAGCAGCTGGTCGTGCCGACGGTGCTGTTCGAGGAGCTGGGCTTCAGCTACTACGGACCGCTTGACGGGCACGACCTGCCGGTCCTGATCGACACGCTGCAGGCGGTCAGGAAGATCAAGGGCCCGATCGTGATCCATGTGGTCACCGAGAAGGGCAAAGGCTACCGCTTCGCCGAAGAGGACGACCAGCGCTACCACGGCGTCGGCAAGTTCGACAAATCCGAGGGGATCAAGGTCGTCGCGCCGGTGATCCCGTCGTACACCGACGTCTTCGGCGACACGCTCGCATCGCTTGCCGCGGCCGACCCGCGCATCCACGGCATCACGGCCGCCATGCTCTCGGGCACGGGCCTCGAGAGGCTGTGCGCCGAGGCGCCGATGCGCTGCCACGACGTGGGCATCGCCGAGGGCCACGCGGTCACGTTCGCGGCCGGGCTGGCCTGCGACGGCGCGCGGCCTGTCGTCGCCGTCTATTCGACCTTCCTGCAGCGCGCGGTCGACCAGATCATCCACGACGTGGCGCTGCAGCACCTGCCGGTGGTGTTCGCGGTCGATCGCGGCGGCGTCGTCGGCGAGGACGGCCCGACGCACCACGGCGTCTTCGACCTGACCTTCCTGCGCATGGTGCCCGGCATGATGGTGATGGCGCCGCGCGACGAGGACCAGCTGCGCCACATGCTGGCCACCGCGCTGGCCTGCGAAGACGGGCCGAGCGCGCTGCGCTACCCGCGCGGGGCCGGGCTGGGCGTGGCCATGGACGGGCCGCCGCAGCCCCTGCCGATCGGGAGCTCCGAGACGCTGCGGCTGGGCGGCGATGCCTGCCTGCTGGCCGTCGGCACGCTCGTGCACCCGGCGCTCGCGGCGGCGGAACTGCTGGCCCGTCGCGGCATCGAGGTCGAGGTGGTCGACATGCGGTTCATCAAGCCGCTGGACGAGGCCCTCCTGGCCGCTGTCTGGCGGCGGCATCGCGAGGTCTTCACGCTCGAGGAGAACACGGTCGTGGGCGGTTTCGGCGCCGGCGTGCTGGAGTGGGGAGCCGCGCACGACGAGGCCGCGCCGCCGCGCGTGACCTGCATCGGCATTCCCGACACGTTCCAGGAGCACGCCACCCGCGCCGAACTGCTGGCGGGCATGGGCCTGGATGCGTCCGGCCTGGTCGAGCGCATCGCGAAGCGGCTGGCCCACGGGCATGGCGGCGGCTCGCGGGCAGCCGGGAGCGCGTCTTGACGCCCGGGTCAGGGCGGGGTCCCCTGCGCGCTGTCGGCCTGCTGGGCAACGCCTCGAAGGCGGACCTGCCGCCGGCGATCGAGGTGGCGGCGGCGGCGTGCCGTGCCCATGGCGTGCAGCTCCTGGCGGCGACGGAACTGGCCGGTGTGGTGCCCGAGGGCGTCGCCGTGCTGGAACCCGACGCGCTGGTGGCGGCCTGCGACGTGATCGTGGCGCTCGGCGGGGACGGAACGATGCTGCGCGCAACGCGCGTGCTGGGCAGTTCGGGCGTGCCGCTGCTGGGCGTGAACCTGGGTTCGCTCGGCTACCTCACCGACATCCCCGTGCCGGAACTGACGCGCGCCTTCGACCAGCTCGTGGCCGGCGACTTCCACCTCGAGGACCGCACGCAGGTCAGTTGCCGCGTCGTGCGCGGCAAGCGGGATGTGATGAGCCTGTCCGCGCTCAACGACCTCGTCATCAACATGGGCCCGCTGCCGCGCGCCATCGAGATGGAGCTGCGGCTGGACGGCGACTCGCTCGGGCACTTCCTGGGTGACGGCGTCGTGGTCAGCACGCCGACGGGCTCGACCGCGTACAACCTCTCGGCGGGCGGCCCCATCTGCGGTTGCGCCGTGCCGTGCCTGCTCATCGCCCCGATCTGCCCGCACGCGCTGGGCATGCGCCCGCTGGTGGTGCCGGAATCGACGGCGATCGAGATCATCGTGCTGAAGACCGGCGAGGGCGCCGTGCTCACGGCGGACGGCCAGGAGACCTGCACGCTGGCCGACGGCGACCACCTCGTGTTCGGCGTCTCGGAGACGCGCGTGCGGCTGGTCAAGTTCCCGCAGAGCAGTTTCTACCGCGTGATGCGCCACAAGCTGAACTGGGGCGGCCCGCGCCGTCGCGAACGGAAGGGCCGCTGATGCTGCGCGAACTGCGGGTGGCGCACCTGGCCCTGGTGGACGAGCTGGTCCTGCCGCTCGATGCGGGCCTGACGATGCTGACCGGCGAGACCGGCGCCGGCAAGTCGCTGATCGCCGGCGCGCTGTCGCTGCTGGGCGGCGGCAAGGCCGACCCGAAGCTGATCCGCGAGGGCGAGGACCTGGCGTGGGTCGAGGGCGTCTTCGACCTGGGCGAGAACGAGGCCGCCCTCGTTGCCTGCGCGGCGCTCGGCGTCCGCGTCGGCGCCGACGGCGTGCTCGTGCTGCGGCGCGAATTGCGGCGCGAGGGGCGCGGGCGCGTGCTCATCAACGGGCTCGTATCGTCGCAGGCGCTGCTCGAGGATGTCGGCGGACGGCTGGTGGCGATCCAGAGCCAGGACCAGCAGCGGCAGTTGTCGCGGCCGGCGTTCGCGCGCGAGTTCCTCGACACCGCGCTGGGGCTCGACGTGGAGCTGGCGGCGATGCGCGAGGCGCTGGCGGCCCACCAGGCGGCTGCTGCGGCTCTCGCGCAGCGGCAGCGGGAAGAGGAATTCGCGCGGCGCCAGACGGAGATCTGGGCGTACCAGTACCGCGAGCTGTCCGAGATGCGCCTGCACGAAGGTGAAATCGAGCAGCTGGACGAGGACCTCGCCGTGGGCCGCAATGCCCGTGGCCTGCTGGAGGCGGCGGCGCGCGCGCTCGAAGCGCTGGGCGATGGGCAACCTTCGGCGCGGGAACTGCTCGGCGTGGCTGAGGGTGCGCTGGCGCCGCTGGAGTCGACCAGCGGGCGGCTGGGCGCCGTGGTCCGCATGATTCGTGATGCCGAAGCGCTGGCGGCCGAGGCGGCCAGCGACCTGCAACACTTCCTGGATGGGCTGGAAGTCGACCCCGCGAAGCTGGACGAATGGGAGGAGCGGCGCGCGCAGTACCAGACGCTGTGCCGCAAGTACCAGCACGACGTGGCCGGGCTCATCGCACTGCGTGACGAGCTTGCGGAACAGCTGGAACGGCAGCGCGGCGCCGTCGGCGACCTGCAGGCGCTGGAGGACGCCCTGGCGGCGGCCGGGTGCGCGGCGGCCGAGGCGGCGCTGGCCCTGCGCCGGCGGCGGCTGGACGGCGCCGCGGGCATCGCTAGGCGCGCGGCGGAACTGATCCGCCCGCTGGCCCTGCCCGACCTGGAACTGAAGTTCGTCGTCGAGCCGGACCTGGAAGCGGGCGGGCCGGTGGACCTGGAGGGACGGCGTTGCCGGCTGACCGGGCACGGTGCGGACGTCGTGCGCATGGAGGTGCGGACCAACCGCGGCGAGGCGCCCGGCGACGTGGCGAAGATCGCCTCGGGCGGCGAGCGCTCGCGCATCTTCCTGGGGCTGTCGGTGGTGGGCGATCGCGCGGCCGAGCGGCCGCTGCTGCTCTTCGACGAAATCGACGCCGGCCTGGGCATGGACAATGCGCGCCCGGTGGCCGCCCTGCTGGCGCGGCTGGCCGCCGGCCGCCAGGTCATGTGCATCACGCACCTGGCGACCGTCGCGGTGGCCGGCGACCGGCACTGGGTGGTCCGCAAGGCCACACGGGGCAAGCGAACGGTCCTGGGCGTGGTGGAAGTGGCGGCCGAGGAGCGGGTCGACGAAGTGGCCCGGCTGCTCGGCGGCGCCGCCGAAAAGAAGGATGCGGCGGAAACCCGCGTCGCCTACGCCCGGGAGTTGCTGGCCCGGGCGCAGGAAGGCTGACCACCAGTTAGCCTGTCCAAGCTGCATTTGACTGGGCTGGCCGCATGCCCCATTATTCCGCTCCACGGTGCGCCCGTAGCTCAGCTGGATAGAGCGTCTGCCTCCGGAGCAGAAGGTCGTGAGTTCGAATCTCGCCGGGCGTACCATCCCCAACCCCTGTCACGGGACATGAATATCCTCCTGCGCTTCATCCTGGTGCTGGCGGCCTGGTGGGTCGCCCGCGGTTTCTATCGCGCCTGGCGCCTGAACGCCGCCCGGGACAAGGAGCGCCGCCGCGCCGCCGCGACGGGCCGTTTCACCAACCTGTCGGACCAGGAAGTCAGCGATGCTGATTTCGAAGAAATCCCCTAGGCCGAGCGAGCGCTTCTTCACGGGGCCCGGAAACGGGAATCCCGGCGATTTCCCGCTGCGCCGCTACATGCGCCTGCGCGAGGACCTCGGGTCCGGCGCCGCCCACGCCGCCCTGACCCTGGTGCTGCTGGCCCTGGTCGTGGCCCTCGGCCGGGCCGCCCTGGGGCTGTTCCGGGTGCGCGGAGCGGGCTTGAGCCCATGGTACGGCCGGTCTGTATGGATGTTGATTGCCATTTTCACCCTTTCGGTTGCCCGGGTTTTGTATTACAAATTCAGGGATCTACGCCGGATACGGCGCGAGATGCAGCACTTGCGGGCGACGTTCCGGCAGTCGGGGGATGGGGACGCCACCGCGGGCAACAGCAGGCAACGGCGGCATTAAGTCGGGGCCTCTCGCGGTCGATGTTGTTAAGAACCAAACCTTTGCCCGATCTGCGCCCCATACCGGCGGCGCGGGGCGGGGCCACGCCTTCAAGATCCAAGAGGTGTCCCATGCACCAGCAGGTACTGATCGAGAAACTGAAGAACCGCAAGGCGCGCCTGAGCGTGCTGGGCCTCGGCTATGTGGGCCTGCCGCTGGCGGTCGCCTACGCCAAGGCCGGTTTCGAGGTCATCGGTTTCGACCTGTCGGCCGAGAAGGTCGACCAGGTCAACCGCAAGCACAGCTACATCATCGACATCAGCGACGCGGAACTGGCGGAAACCGTGAAGCCGGGCGGCCTGCGCGCGACGACCGACTTCTCGGAACTGGCGAACGTCGATGCCGTCAACATCTGCGTGCCGACGCCGCTGGGCAAGACGCGCGACCCGGACATTTCCTACATCCAGTCCGCGGTGGCGTCGATCTCGGCGAGCATGCATGCGGGGATGATCGTCATCCTCGAGAGCACGACCTATCCCGGCACGACCGAGGAAGTCATCCTGCCCATCCTGTCGAAGGACGGGCTTGAGGTCGGCAAGGACTTCTTCCTGGCTTTCTCGCCCGAGCGCGTCGATCCCGGCAACGCGACGTATACGACGATCAACATCCCGAAGGTCGTCGGCGGCGTGACGCCGGCCTGCACCGAGGTGGCCCGCAACCTGTACGGCCAGGTCATGAACACGGTGGTGCCGGTGTCGTCGGTGCGCGTCGCCGAGACGGTGAAACTGCTCGAGAACACGTTCCGCAGCGTGAACATCGCGATGGTCAACGAGCTGGCGCTGATGTGCGCAGCGATGGACATCGACGTGTGGGAAGTCATCGCCGGCGCCTCGACCAAGCCGTTCGGCTACATGCCCTTCTACCCGGGCCCGGGCCTGGGTGGCCACTGCATCCCGATCGACCCGTTCTACCTGTCGTGGAAGGCGAAGCAGTTCGGCTCCGAGGCGCGGTTCATCGAGCTGGCGGGGCAGATCAACGGCTCGATGCCGAAGCACGTCGTCAACCTGACGGCGCGCGCGCTCAACACGCGCCAGAAGGCCGTCAACGGCAGCAAGGTTCTCGTCGTCGGCGTGGCCTACAAGCCGGCGATCGACGACATCCGCGAATCGCCCGCCCTGGACGTCATCGGACTGCTGGTCAAGGACGGGGCCGAGGTTTCGTGGTACGACCCGCACGTGCCGTCACTGCCGGCGGGCATCCCCGGCAAGCGCCTCGAGACGTGGTCGAAGGCGTCGCTCGCGGGCTTCGATGCCGCGGTGATCGTGACGCCGCACCCGTCGGTCGACCACAAGGTGCTCCTGGGCTCGGGCCCGGTGATCATCGACAGCCGCAATGCGCTCAAGGGCGAGCGGCATCCCGACCTGACCAAACTGTAGACGGCGAAGGGAAGCCTGAAGCATGGCCAAATACCTGGTGACCGGCGGCGCCGGCTTCATCGGTTCGCACCTGTCGAAGGGCCTGTCGGCAGCCGGACACGAGGTCCTGGTGCTGGACAACCTGTCGACGGGCAAGCGCTCGAACCTGGATGACGCGACCGGGCGCCTGGAGCTGGTCGAGGGCAGCATCACCGACCTCGACACGGTCGAGCGGTGCTGCCGCGGCGTGGACTGCGTGTTCCACCAGGCGGCGCTGCCCAGCGTGCCGCGCAGCGTGGCCGATCCGATCGCCAGCGACGAGACGAACGTGGGCGGGACGCTGCGCGTCTTCTGGGGCGCCCACCGGCAGGGAGTGCGTCGCGTGGTGTACGCGGCCAGCAGCTCCGTCTACGGCAATACCGAGGAACTGCCCAAGCACGAGGGGATGCCGCAGCGTCCGCTCTCGCCCTACGCCGTGAACAAGTGCGTGGGCGAGATGTACGGCGCCGTGTTCAACAACCTCTACGGCCTGGGCACGGTCGGGCTGCGCTACTTCAACGTGTTCGGCCCGTTCCAGGACCCGCAGAGCCAGTACGCGGCGGT
The DNA here is from genome assembly GCA_903859215.1 of uncultured bacterium. Classification (GTDB taxonomy): domain Bacteria; phylum Krumholzibacteriota; class Krumholzibacteriia; order LZORAL124-64-63; family LZORAL124-64-63; genus CAINDZ01. Next base: position 32,624 of record CAIOLW010000365.1, read on the forward strand.
GGTGCCGAAGTTCATCACCTCGTTCCTGCACGAAGAGGCGCCGGTCATCCACGGCGACGGCGAGCAGTCACGCGACTTCACGTTCGTGGCGAACGTCGTCGAGGCGAACATCGCGGCGTGCGGGGCGCCCGACGCCGCCGGCGGGCGGTCGTACAACATCGCGCTTGGCGGTCGCATCTCGGTGACCGACCTGTGCCTGAAGATCCGCGGGCTGGTGGGCGCCGAGGTGATGCCGATCTACGATGCGGCGCGGGCGGGGGACGTCATGCACTCGCAGGCCGATGTCACGCTGGCGCGCGAGCAGCTGGGGTACGTCGGTTCGGTGGACCTGGACGAGGGCCTGCGCCGGACCGTCGAATGGTACCGGGGCAGGGCCGCGATCGACGGGGGGAAGGCGTGAACATGGCAGGACGTGACAGGACGGCGACACGGGCCGCGATCCTCGTGGTGTCGGTGGTGTTGCTGCTGGCCGCGGCGGTGGCCTCGGCCCAGACGACGGCGGATGCCGGCGGTCTGCTCGCCGCGGGCGATGTGCTGCAGATGGTCGTGCCGGGCCGCCCCGACCTCGACCGTGCGCTGGTGGTCGATGCCGCCGGCTGCGTCGCGATCCCGCAGGTCGGCGAGGTGCGGCTCCTCGGGTTGTCGCTCGCCGAGGCGGGCGTGCTGCTGAAGCAGCGGTTGCGCCTGATCACGCCGACGCTCGATGCCGTTGAACTGACGCGGGCCGCGGTCGTCTCGTTCCGCGTCTACGTGCTGGGCCAGGTCGGCCATCCCGGCTCGACCGAGTTCAAGCAGTTGCCGACGGTGTGGGAAGTCGTGCGCACCGCCGGCGGGCCGCTCAGGACGGCGGACTTGCGCCAGGCGCGGCTCATCCGCGAAGGTGCCGACGGCAAGCCGACCACCATCCCCCTGGACCTGTCGGGCGTGATGGACGGTTCGTCGTTCCCGACTGTCGAATTGAAGGACGGCGACACCCTGGTCGTGCCCGCGCTGGCCGAGGGCGTGTCGGGTGTTCCGGCGGTGAGCGGCGTGAAGGTTTTCGGCGGCGTCGGGGTGCCGTCGATCGTGGCCGTGAACGAGCCGACGCCGCTGATCGACGTGCTGATGCGCGCCGGTGCGCCGTCGTCGTCGGCCAACCTGAAGAAGATCCTGTGGGTGCACCCGGACGGCGGCAAGGACATGGCGAAGGTCGTCAACCTGCGGAAGTACCTCGAGAGCGGCGACCCGGCGGGCAACCCGCTCATCCACCCGGGCGACACCGTGGACGTGACGCTGTCGAAGCCCGGGAAGCTGCAGAGCGGGCTGGGCTACCTCCTGTCCATCGGGGCCTCGATGGCGGCGGTCTATGTCGTCGTCAGGAACCGCTGACCGTCGCCCATCGCACTGTCACGAGCCCGCCGGCGCCCCACGCGCCGGCGGCTCTGTTTCCAGGAGCAGGCGCCGGGAAGGGAGCCAGAACGCGAGACCGACCACGACGGCCAGCCAGAGCGTCACGATGCGGATGATCAGGGCGGCCGCTGCGGCGGGCGCACCCGCCACGCCGACATTCCCGAGCAGCCAGACGATCGCGGCCTCGGTGCCGCCGATCCCTCCCGGCAGGAAGCTGAGCGAGCCGAGCAGGGTGGCCGTGGCGTAGATGAAGCACGCCGGGCCCAACGCCACGCCGAGTCCCAGCCCACGGCACACGAGCCACATCCCGAGCGCCTCGCAGGCCCAGGCGGCCGTCGACAGCACGATCGACCACGCGGCGACGCGAGGACCCAGCAGCGTCCCGAGGCCCGAGGCGGCGCCCTCGAGGCCGTCCTTGTACCGGGACAGTCGGGGGCTGGCGGCCAGGCGCGCCAACAGGCGTTCGCGCACGGGGCGGATGTGGAACAGACCCAGCAGCGCCGGCACGCAGGCGGCCGCGGCCAGTCCGCCTCGCGCGCCGGCCAGGGGTCCGTGCCAGGTGGCCAGGCCCGCCGCCGCCAGGAGCAGGACACCCAGGAAATCGTAGATGCGTTCGCTCAGCACGATGGGCACGCCGCGCGCAAGCGGCACCGCGAAGCGCTCGCGCAGCAGGGCGGCCTTGAAGACCTCGCCGATCTTGCCGGGCGTGATCACCATCAGGAACGACGCGAAGTAGAGGATGGCCGAGGCGCGCCGCGGGATGTCGACGGCCAGCCGGCGCAGGTAGAGTTCCCAGCGCAGCCAGCGCAGCAGGTAGTTGGCCAGCGACAGCCCGGCCAGCGGAAGGAACAGCCCCAGCGGGAACCGGCTCAGGTGATCGCGCAGGTGTCCCCACCCGATGACGGCGGCCCCGGCCACATAGATGACAGCCGTCGCCGCCACCACGAGGAAGATCCGGGCAATCCACGGGCGCGACCTGTTCATTAAAAAACGCCTTCCTATTCCGCAAAACGTTGAATTTGCAGAACTTGTGAGAAGTGTCAATTATGACCGATATCAGTCATTGTGGCAACCGTTAACACCCGCGGCGGCTTGGCGGGCCCACGCATGATAAGGAAAATAGTGGTTGCCAACCTGACCACGTTGGTTTACTATCAAGGGGTCGATAAGGGCGAGGCGGTCTGGGCCTTGGGGGGATCCAGCCAATATCATGCTCGCACCTAAACAACAGCATTTTCGGTCGGCACACATGGCGTCGCAATCGCCGACGGTGAGGACTATGGGCAAAAGGCTTTTCAGCGCTGACAGCGAGTCTGTCAAGCACGCGGCACTCGGCCTGGGGGGCGGGTCCGGCAGCAACGCGGCGGTGATGGCAACGGCTTCGGCCGGTGCGCAGGTCGCCGACGGTGTCGTTTCCGTACCGTCGTATTCGGGTGCGTTGCGCATGCCGGGGATGCTTTTCCTGGCCGCCAAGCGCGGATTCGACATCGGCGTGGCGTCGCTGGCGCTCGCCGTTTTCGGCCTGGTGCTGCCGTTGCTGGCCGTGATCATCAAGCTCGACTCGCCCGGCTCTGTGTTCTTCTCGCAGGAGCGCGTTGGTATCAACCGGCGCCGCGCCCGCAGCGGGCACGGCGGGGCGGAGCGCCGCAAGGTGCTGCAGCCCGGTCGGCCCTTCAAGGTCCTCAAGCTGCGCACGATGGGTGTGCACGCCGAAGCCGGCGGGCCGCAGTGGGCTACCAAGAACGATGTGCGCATCACGCGCGTGGGCCGTTTCCTGCGCAAGACGCGCCTGGACGAAGTGCCCCAGTTCCTGAACGTGCTGCGCGGCGAGATGAGCCTGGTCGGCCCGCGCCCCGAGCGCCTGGTCTTCGTGCGGCAGCTGGAGAAGGAGATCCCCTTCTACCGCGACCGCCTGCTGGTCCTGCCCGGCATCACCGGCCTGGCCCAGGTGATCAACGGCTACGATGACGGCATCGAGTCGGTGCGCCGGAAGATCGAGCTGGACCGCCAGTACATCCACTCGGCCGGTTTCCTGACCGAGTTCAAGATCCTGCTGGCGACCGTCAGCGTCGTGCTCAAGGGCGAGGGCGCCCGCTAAGCGAGGCGTGTACGTCGGGATTCAGGGACGGGGGCTGCGGCAACGCGGTCCCCGTTTCGCTTGCCCGCGCAGCCTGTCCGATCGACCTTGCCTCGTCCGGCGGGCAGGTGCATAATGCCGCCGGAGCGGGGAGGACCCGCTTCCGCACGACGCCGTCGGACCCGAGATCCCCCGCAAGGACCCCATGAAGCCCCTCATCCTGGTCATCGATGACGAAGAGGCGATCCGCCTGTTCCTGGAATCGACCCTGGAGGACGAGGGCTACGATGTGCGCACGGCCGCCAGCGGCGGCGATGGCCTGCGGGAAGCGTTCGCGCGCGTGCCGGACCTGGTGCTGCTGGACCTGATGCTGCCGGACATGAGCGGCCTGCAGGTGCTCGGCAGCCTCAAGGAGAAGCTCCCGCACCTGTGCGTCATCATGCTGACGGCGTATCGCGAGGCCGACACCGCCGTCAAGGCGATGAAGCTCGAGGCCTTCGACTACGTCACCAAGCCGATCCAGCTCAAGCACCTGATGTCCGTCGTCCAGAAGGGGCTCGACGCCACCGCCGACGCGCGCGAGCGCTTCCGGCGGGTGACGCAGTCGGACCTCTTCGGGGGCATCGACGACGTCGTGCCCAGCCAGAGCCCGGCGATGATGGAAGTCTACGACACGGTCCGCCGCATCTCGGCCGGCGGCGCCACCACCGTCCTGATCGAAGGCGAGTCGGGCGTCGGCAAGGATGTCGTGGCCGGTCTGATCCACCGCACGTCGCCCCGGCGCGACTTCCCGTTCCTGGACATCAACTGCGCCGCCTTGCCCGAGCACCTGCTCGAGAGCGAACTGTTCGGCCACGAGAAGGGCGCCTTCACCGACGCCGTGACGCAGAAGCTGGGCCTGCTGGAACTGACCAACGGGGGCACGCTGTTCCTGGACGAGATCGGCGAGATGGCCCTGACCGTCCAGGTGAAACTGCTGCGGGTGCTCGAGAAGATGGTCTTCCGCCGGGTGGGTGGCCTGCAGGACATCGGGGTCGATGTGCGGATCGTGGCGGCGACCAACCGCAACCTTGCATCGCAAGTAAAGGCTGGGGGTTTCCGCGAAGACCTCTACTATCGCCTGAACGTGGTGCGGCTTGCCGTGCCGCCCCTGCGGTCAAGGACCGAGGACATCGTCCCGTTGACGGAGTTCTTCCTGCGCAAGTTCGGCGGGCGATTCGGGAAAGACTTCAAGCATATCGGGAAAGATGCTGCCAATACGCTGCTTGGCTACCGCTGGCCCGGAAATATCCGCGAGCTGCGGAACGTGGTCGAGCGCGCGGTGCTGCTGGAGGAGGGGCCGGTCCTGACGGCTGCGCACCTGCACCTGGGGGAGAACGGGGGCGGGGTCGACGTGGACCTGCCGACCACCCTGGCCGACGTGCTGGCCGGGCCCCTGCCGCACGACGGCGTGGACCTGGAGGTGCTGGTGGGACAGTTCGAGGAGGCCCTGGTCCGCAAGGCGTTCGCCGCCGCGGACGGGAACCAGAGCCGGGCGGCGCGCCTGCTCAAGCTGAACCGGGACAAGTTCCGGTACCGGCTCCGGCAGTACGGGATCCGCTCGTGAGGGCGGGGCGCGCGAAGCCGCGGGTGGCCGTTGCCGCCGTGGCGATGGTGCTGCTGGCGATGCTCGTGGCCGGCTGCGGCATCTACACGGCCAACAGCGGCCGCGTGGACGAGAACCGCAAGCGGGTGTTCGTCGCCTTCCTGGACAACGACACCCCCGAGGCCAACATCGGGGTGGAGCTGGGCGACGCCATCGTGGCGGCGCTGCAGCGGGACAACACGCTGAAGGTGGTCGGCGAAGACGTCGCCGACGCGGTGATCACCGGCAAGGTGACCCGGTACCTGCTGCGCGAGATGGCCACGCGCGCGGACCTGACGGTGAACGAATACCAGGTGCAGATCGCCGTCTCGCTGACGTTCACGATCAAGAAGACCGGCGAGATGATCTTCGAGAAACGGACGTTCAACGGCTCGGGCAACTACGTGCTGAACGACCCGCAGGGGACGTCCGAGCAGACAGCGCGGGCCGAGGCGGCGGGCGAGATCGTGCGCGACATCCTTGCGCAGGTCGTCGAGGACTGGTAGGAGTGGAGCGGCAGAGGCACATGGAGGGTGGTGACTGATGGCGGTGCGTGGCGGACGCGGGGAACAGGGTGATCCCGGGTTCCAGGAACTGGTGCGCGACGACCTCAAGACGGGGAAGTTCCGGCCCGTGTACCTGCTGGCCGGCGAGGACGTCCTGCGCATCGAGGGCGTGGTCGAGAAGATCCGCAAGGATGCGCTCGGGCCGTCCGGCGCCGTCTTCAATTACCACCTGTTCCGCGGCGACCAGACGCCCGTTGCGCGCGTCGTGCAGCAGGCGCTTGCGCTGCCCATGCTCGGCAGTCGCCAGGTCATCTGGCTGAAGCAGGCCGACCACTGCTTCAGCGACGCGGACAGCCAGGCGGCGCTCGAGAAATACCTGTCCCGGCCGGTGCCCGAGACCATCCTGATCATGTCCGCGGACAAGGCCGACAAGCGCAAGCGTTGGGTGAAGCTGTGCCAGTCAGAAGGCTGGTACTTCGACTTTTCGCCGCCGACCGGCGACGCGCTCATGCAGTGGATCCAGAAGGCCGCGCAGAAGGAAAGCCTGCCGCTGACGGCGGACCAGGCGCGCCTCCTGGTCGAGCTGGTCGGCAACGACCTGATGAGCCTCAAGAGCGAGATCGACAAGCTGGCGCTGATGGTCGAGGACCGCGGGCGCGCGCTGTCGGCCGAGGAGCTGAACGAGATCATCATGGACCAGGCCGCGCTCGAGGGCTACGAGATCACCGCCGCGCTCGAGCCGGGCCGCGCCGCCGAGGTGCTGCGCACCTGGTTCCGGCTGGCGGAGTGGGGGCGCAGTGCCCATGAGATCGCCCCCCTGCTCCTGTCCCGCGTGCGCAAGGGGGCCCTGCTGGCCGCCTGCCGCGACGAGGGCCTGCGTGACAACGAGATCGCCTCGCTGAGCGCCCAGAATCCCTACAGTTTCCGTTTCCTTGAACCCATGGTGCGCGGCATGGGCCTCGAAGGCCTCAGCCGCGGCCTGGATGTGGCCCTGGATGCCGACCGCCGGCTGAAGGGTTCGCCGCTGAAACCGGAGCTCGTGATGGAATCGACCATTCTTGAATTGTGCCGCCAGCCGGGCCGGTCGCGCCCCGGCAAGCGATGACCGACCAGCCATCCGACCGACTGCAGGACAGCCGCTGAACGGCAACCCCTGAAAGGATTCGACATGTCGACGACCCTGATGGAATTCACCGACGATGACTTCATGACTACGGTGATGAAGAACCCGCAGCCCGTGCTCGTCGACTTCTGGGCGCCCTGGTGCGGACCCTGCAAGGCGCTGACGCCGACCATCGAGAAACTCGCCGCCGAGTTCGCCGGCAAGGTCATCGTCGGCAAGATGGACATCCAGTCGCACCCGAAGTCGGCCGGCGAGCTGGGCATCCGGAGCATCCCGACACTGCTGTTCATCAAGGGCGGGCGGGTGGTCGACCAGCTGACCGGGACAGTGAACGAGAGCCGCATCCGGGACAGGCTGGAGGCGCTGGTCGGCTGAGGCGGCGGGCCGCCGCTTCCGGGCCCTAACTTCTACTTAACATAATATACATTATGCGCAATTGTTGAAACGAGCCGCGCAAGCCTTTGGGGATGCGCGGCTTGTTTCGAAAGGTGTTTGGGGTCGGCCGGCCCTACCGGCCGAACGGGATGCGCTCGGCAAGGTCGTCGAGGTACGGGATGCGCCAGTACTCGCCGAACAGGGCGCGCGTGAAGCCCATGACCGACAGGCCGAGGAAGGCCAGGTAGACGGCGAGCTTCAGCACGATGGTGATCAGGCCGCCGACCAGCCAGATGCGGCCGATGGTGTGCTGGATGATGAGCAGGAAAAGGGCCCCCACCACTTCGACGAAGAGCAGGGCGAACCCCTGCCGGCAGTGGCGGTCGACGAAGGGCGTGCGTTCGGTGGCCATCATGGGGACGACGACCAGGAACGCGGCGTAGCTCATGGCGCCGAGCCAGCGGTCTTTGGCCGTGATTTCCATGGTGCTCTCCCCCTGCGGCTGTCGCGGCGGGGCCGCGGCGCGGAACGCTGCCTACGGGCACATATTAGCGCCCGGGCGGCGGATTGGAAACCGGGTGTTTGCAGGGTCGCGTTGCAGAGGCTGGCGCGGCGGAAGGTTGGACGATCGTGGGCCTGTTCAAGGGGAAACGCGGCGGCGGCTCGAAGTGGGACGACGTCGACTACCTGGACCTGGTGCCGACGCACCGCGTGGCGTTCGAAGAACGCCAGGCTGACGGCCTCGTCGTGCTGCTGGTGCCACGCTACCGGGACGCCCTGTGGGGCCGCCTGCTGCAGCCCCGGCTGGGCCCGGGCAAGCGGTTTGTCCGCGTGCCGCTCGAAGCCCGGGGTTCGGCCCTGTGGCGGGCCATGGATGGCCAGGCGTGCGTGCGCGACCTGCTGCCGGTGGCCGAGGCTGCGGCGCCGGATGCCGGTGATGGCGGCATCGACGAAATGGCCCGCCGGGTGTGCCTGTACCTGCAGGCGCTGGTGGACAACGGGTTCGTGGCGGTGGCGCTGCCGGGGCGGATCGAGCGGCCCGGGACCTAGAAAATGTGTTAATAGTCGTAGCTATCGCATTGTCATTTGAACAATTAGAGTTTCCATTGTTGACATGTGTGGCGGATGTGGGATGATCTTCGCCCGATCCCGTCCAGGGCCCGCCTTCCGGGGCGAGGCCACTTGTGCCATGCCGTGTTTGCCGTCCCGTAGAGGGGGTGATCGATACGCCACCATGCTAACGCTGAGAGATTTCCTCGATACCGTCATCTTCCTGGCGCGCAACCTCGTCGTCGCGTTCGCGGTGTTCTACGCGCTGGCCTGGGTGATCGGCAAGCGCCTCCCCCTCTCCCGCTGGGCCTGGAAGGGCCCGCAGACCTGGGCTGTGTCGGTCGGCCTGCTGGCCGTCTACGCGGGCATCGCGGCGTGGTACGTGGGCCTGGAGGGGTTCTCGGCCGAGGTCGAGCCGATGGTGTCGACGCTCTCGTGGCTCGTCAGCCACGGTCGCCCCCTCTACACGCCGTTCGACGCCGCCGAGCAGTACAGCGTCCTCTACGGACCTTCCGTCTTCCTGACCAACGGCCTGTTCCTGCGCGTGCTCGGCCCGTCGCTCGTGGCCGTGAAGCTGGCCTCGGCGCTGGGCGCCGTCGGCAGCCTGCTGCTGCTCTACGCAGCGCTGGCCCGGCGCGGCCGCGACACGCTGGCGGTGGCGCTGACCACCGGCGCGGCGATGTACTTCTGGGCGCAGGGATTCTCGGTGTACGCGGTCAGGCCCGATGCGCTGATGGTGTTCGCGCTGGCGCTCGGCCTGTACGGCGCGGCGCGCCTGCGGCCCGCGCTGGCGGTGGCCCTGGTGGCGGTGACCGCCGGCTTCGCGGTGAACCTGAAGGTGCACGGCGCGCTCTATTTCGTCCCGGTGCTGGCCCTGCTGGCGTCCCGTCACGGGCGCCGCTGCGTCGTGGCTGCGGTGGTGGGCTCGGCCATGGTGACGGCGCTGCCGTTCGTCCTGAACCCGCAGGTCTCGCTGGTGAACTACCTGTCGTGGCTGGCCAGCGCGACGCGCCACGGACTGACGACGGAGTTCCTGGCGCTGGACCTCGGCTACACCGCGGCGCTGGTGCTGCCGCTGGCTGGCCTGGTCGCACTGACGGGCTGGCGGCGATGGCGCGGGACGCCCGAGCAGGCGCTGCTGCTGTCGCTGGGCGCCGTCATGCCGGCGGTTCTCGTGCTGGCGTCGAAGCCCGGTGCGGGCATGGTGCACCTGATGCCGCTGGCGCTGCCGACCATCTACACGCTGGGCCGCCTGGTGATGCGGCTGCAGGACGAGGGCTTCGACTGGCACCAGCGCACGCGCGCGGCGGCGGCCGTCGCCTTCGGGCTGTCGCTGCTGCTGGCGGGCTCGGTCAACGCCTATCGCGCGGTGCGGCTGCTGGACTGGGAAGTGGCGCAGGTGCCGGACGTCGCGATGGATGTGCGCGGCATCATGGCCCGCCATCCCGGCAAGACGATCGCGATGGCCTGCGGCGGCGAGAACAACGCTTTCCTCAGCACGTGGCCGCGCCCGCTGCTGGCGTTCGGCGACAACCCGGTGCTCATCGACCCGGTGTCGGTGATGGACGCCTCGCTGTCGGGCCACCAGCTGGCGCCCTCGACGTACGAGGCGATCAGCGACGGCGCCATCCAGGTCTGGCTGGTGCCGAAGGGACAGGAGCCGTTCCGCAAGGCGAACTGGTACGCCCCCCACTCCCCCATCTTCCCGGACGAGTTCGTGCACCACTTCGAGAAGTGGTACGCGCCGCGCGAGCAGTCGCGTTACTTCGACCTGTGGTACTGGAAGGGTGTGCCCGAAGTGACGATGAGCGTCAGGCCCGGGAACGATCTGCCCGGGAATGCCATCTCGAAGTCGGGAGCCCCTGGCGGCGGTGACGCCATGCCGGGCGTCGGGATGATGCTGTCGCGTTGACGGCCTAGCGGAAAATTCCCTTCACTTCGCCCCACGTCGTGGGCGTGGTCGCCACCGGCGCCGCGCCGTTGATGACGGCGACCGGCAGGTCGGCCGATCCCGAAGCGGGACTCAGCGAGACCCCCGAACTTCCCACCGACATGTTGAGGCCTTCCCAGAAGCCGACCTGGCCGGCGAGCGCGACGTTGCGTGCGATCAACCGGGCGCGGGGCCCGATGGACGCCGGCCCGTCGTTGTGGTAACCTCGGTGCGTTGCCGGGACATATGCTCATGGATGCGCGATGCAGGCTGATGCGTCTCTCGTCGGGAGGACGGCCATGAAACACGGACCGCTGTTCGCGATCGCCCTGTTGCTCGGTATCGTGCCCGACAGGGCTCCTGCGGTGATCAACGGCGAGCCGGACAGCTTCGGCGTCTACTTCGATGCGGCGGGAAGCTACAACTTCACGATGGAACCCATCTACACCGCCTTTCCCATGTACCTCGTGCTCCGAAACCCGACGGCGCCGTTCGACGGGTTCGAGTGCACCGTCACGCCCTCCTCGACGACCCTGTACACGCTGGGGATGTCGCTGGGCGCCGGTGCCGTGGACGCCGATCCGTCGGCCGGCGGCTTCGCCGTCAGCCTGGCCGGCGACTATCCGGTGGTTGGCGACGTCGTGGTCCTTTGCACGTGGCAGTGCCTGGTCACTTCGTCGGCGCCGGTCAACATCTACGTCAGGCAGGCGACCAGTCCGTCGCTGCCGGGCGGGCTGCCCGTTGTGACTTCGGCCGGCGTGCCGCGCCTGTGTCCCGTGTCCAACTGCGATGTCCGGGCGCCGGTGGCCGGGATCAACGGCAGCATACCGATCGACTACAGTTGCGCCGAGAACGACCCGACCGGCCTGAACACCGGCAGCACCGTGACGGTCTCGGCCCCCGGCCGCGAAGAGGTCTATGTCCGCGCTCGCACCCGCAGCACTGCGACCGACGGCCGTGACCTCGCCCTCGATTTCCCGACGCCGGGCCCGTCGGGTCCCGGCTACCTGGTTGCCAGCTTCGAGCACCCCGACTGGTCCGACGGGCCGCGTTACCGTGCCGATGTCCGCGCCCGTTTCGCTCACCACGACACGTACCGCGTGTGGCCGCTGCTGGTGGAGACCGATGTCGCCGGCACGGTCACGATCAACTTCACCAGCGACGAGATGACAACCCCTGCGTTCCGGGACCTGCAGACGGGCGAATTCCATTTCCTGGCGTCACAGCCCACGTGTGTCTTCACGAACGACGGCCAGCCGCGCAGCTACCGGTTCCAATTGATCCTCGGCGCGGCGTCCGCGGCGGCGGGCGTGTTGCCGGGCGTCTCTGCGCACTGCGGCCTGGCGGCGCAGCCGAATCCGTTCAATCCGCGGACGACGTTCACGTTCGAACTGCCGGCCGCGGGAGCGGTCCGCCTGTCCATGTTCGATGCAGCCGGGCGGCTGGTGCGCACGCTGGTCGACGGCGAACGGCCGCAGGGACGCGGCGAGGCGGACTGGGATGGCCGCGATGCAGCGGGCAGGTCCGTCGGTTCGGGGACATACCTGGCGAGGCTCGAGTACGCTGGGAAGGCGGAGGTTGTGCGCGTCGGGCTGGTGAGGTGATCTGCGGACAACCCAGTCAACGGAGTCCGGACGCACAGAGTCGACGATGGGTGCGCGTACTGATGCGGCCGGGATTTCGCAATTGGGGCGGGACGTGGCCATGACCGATGCCACTTGCGCCGGCGCAAGTTTCACGAGAAAGGGATCGACCAGGCGGCCGATCCCGTTCTGTTTGGTACCCCCGACAGGGATCGAACCTGCGACCCCCAGATTAGGAATCTGGTGCTCTATCCAACTGAGCTACGGGGGCACCGAAACGCATCCGATACGGCCAAATAAGGCCGATCAGCTGTACTTCACAAGGGAAAACACCGGGCCCAGCGGGGCCAGCGCGGCCCGCCCGGCCAGGAACTCCAGTTCGACCAGGAACAGGAAACCGGCCACCACCGCGCCGGCCTCGCGCACCAGCTGCGCGGTGGCCGCGGCAGTGCCGCCGGTGGCGAGAAGGTCGTCGACGATGATGACGCGCTCGCCCGGCCTGAAGCTGTCGAGGTGCGCCTCGATCGTGGCGGTGCCGTACTCGAGCGCGTACGTGACCTCGCGCGTGGCGGCCGGCAGCTTGCCCTTCTTGCGCACCAGCGACATGGGCAGGTTCATCCGCAGCGACAGCGGGCCGCCGAAGAGGAAGCCGCGCGACTCGATGGCGGCGAAGCGGTCGAACGCGACATCCTTCAGCAGGCCCTGCAGGCCGTCGATCGACGCCGCGTAGGCCGCGGGGTCCTCCATCACCGGGGTGATGTCCTTGAACAGGATGCCCGGCTTGGGGAAGTCCGGCACATCGCGTATCACCTTGCTGATGTCCATCCCGTTCCCCTTTCGCGCGGTCAGTGCAGCAGGCGTTCCGGCGAGACCGCCTTGTCGTCCTTGCGCAGTTCGACGTGCAGGTGCGGCGAGTCGCCCGACGACTCGGGCGCCGCGGTCAGGCCCAGGAGTTCGCCGCGGACGACGATCTGCCCCACCTCGACATCGATGGTCGCCGGGTCGAGCGGCGCCAGCACCGAAGTGTACGAGCCGCCGTGCTCGATGATGAGCACCACCCCCACGCCGTCCATCGTCCTGCAGTGGCGCACGATGCCGTGCGCCGGCGCGGTCACCTTCGTGCCGACCGGACAGGACACGTCGGCGCCCGTGCTCGGCAGCACGAGCTTGCCCTGCTGGTAGTTGCCGAACGGGCGCAGCAGCTTGCCGCCCTTGGGCAGCGGGCGGCTCCAGCGCACGTCACCCGGCCGCAGGGCCTTGAACGCATCGGGCACCTTCAGGACCTGTCCCTGGTGGATGACGTCCTTCACCAGGTCGTTCTCCTTGCGCAGGTGGGCCAGCGTCACGCCCAGGCGCTTGGCGATCAGCGACAGGCTGTCGCCCTTGCGGACCGTGTAGCGCGGGGTGTCGCCGGCCCAGGAGGGGCCGGCAGCCGCCAGGCACGTCAGCAGGGCCACCAGGGCGCACAGCAGCGCCACCGGTTGGTGCCGGCGCGGGCGTTGGGGGCTGCGGTGGGTGTTCTTCATCGGAAAAGAAGTGGTCGGGGCGGAGAGATTTGAACTCTCGACCTCCTGCTCCCGAAGCAGGCGCGCTAACCGGGCTGCGCTACGCCCCGACCCAAGCAGACGATGACCGGCGGCGATGGCCGGGAGCCAGGAGCCTGATCTCGCACGTGCAGTCGACACACTAAGTGTAATCAGCACAACGAGATGATCCCTTCGAGCGCCCAGCTGACCGCGTTGCCGGCGATCAGGACGCCTAGAATGATACAATAGTGCGGCAACCGCAAGGGAAGATTGACGCTCGGGCGATTACGCACGGCCAGCCCCGGTACCTTCGGGGTCGTCGCGGAGTTCCGGATTGTCCGGCGAGGCGGCCAGGTCCGCGGCGGTCGGATCCTCCCCCGCCTCGTCCCCCACGGCTTCCTGGATGCCCGGCAGCAGGGGCACGAAGCGGCACGAGACCGAGCGCTCGATGACGACCTCCTGCCCGCGCCGCTGGTAGCGGTAGAGGATCTGCTCGCGGCCCTTGTCGACCGGCAGCAGCAGGAAGCCGCCCTCGACCAGCTGCGAGACCAGGGCCGTCGGAAGGTTGGGCGCGCAGGCGGTCACGACGATGGCGTCGAAGGGCGCGCGGTCCGGCGCGCCGTCGCGGCCGTCGGCGGCGCGGACCTCGACGTTGTCCAGGCCCAGGCCGGCCAGCAGCTGCTGGGAGCGGCGGGCCAGCGGGGCCACGCGCTCGACAGTGACGACCTCGCGGCAGAGGGCGGCCAGCACGGCGGCCTGGTAGCCGGAGCCGGTGCCGATCTCGAGCACGCGCTCGTGGCCCTTCAGCTCGAGCAGGCAGCTCATCAGCCCGACCGTGAACGGCTTGCTGATGGTCTGCCCGAAACCGATGGGCAGCGCGCAGTCCTGGTGGGCGCGGTGGTGCAGAAGGCGCGGCACGAACTGGTGGCGCGGGACGATCTCCATCGCGTGCAGGACGCGGCGGTCGTCCAGGCCGGCGGCGGCCAGCTGCTCGCGGACCATGCGGCGCCGCGCGACGGCGTAGTCGTTCATTGCGCGGAAGCCTCCGCAGCGGGCGGCGGCGGGCCGTCGAACTCGAGCACCTTCATCTCCTGGTGCAGGCCGTAGTGCGTCAGGTCGACCATCAGCGGCGTGACGCTGACGTAGCCCTCGTTGACGGCCGCGTAGTCGGTGCCCAGGTCGCGCGTCCAGGTGACGCCCTTGCCGCCGATCCACAGGTACGGCTTGCCGTGCGGGTCGACCTGGTCGGTGATGACGTTCTGGTAGACGCGGTTGCCCAGGCGCGTGACGCGCACGCCGCGATATTCGGCGAGCGGGCCGTCGGGGATGTTGATGTTCAGCAGCGTGCCGCGCCGCAGCGGGAACGCGAGGATCTGCGGCAGCCAGCGCTGCAGGAAGGCGATGGCGCCGCTGAAGTCGGTCGGGTGCCAGGACACCGTCGAGAACGCGTAGCTGGGCACGCCGCACATCGTGCCTTCCATGGCGGCGGCGACGGTGCCCGAGTAGATGACGTCCTCGCCCATGTTCGGGCCGTGGTTGATGCCGCTCATGACGTAGTCGGGCGGGTCCGAGCGCAGGATCTTCTCCATCGCCACCAGCACGCTGTCGGTGGGCGTGCCCGTGACGGCGAAGCGGCCGGGGCCGTGGTCGATGATGCGCAGCGGCGAGGTCAGCGTCAGGCTGTGGCTGGAGGCGCTCTGCTGGTCGTGCGGCGCCACCACGGTGACGCGGTAGCAGCCGAGCGAGCGCACGGCTTCTTCCAGCGCGGCGATGCCGGCGGCGTTGATGCCGTCGTCGTTGGAGATCAGGATGTGCTTGCGAGAGTCCTGGCTTGGATGCACTTGAGTCATGTCGTCGTTTCCGCCTGCGGGCAGGCTTGGCATGCTTGTGTTGCGGCCGCTGAGGTCACCGCTCACGATCGCGCGTGAAGGTCAGCATCGCCACCAGGCGCAGGAAGCGGCCGGTGTCGACCAGCGGCCGGATGGAACTGACCTGGTCCCCGTACACCGTGCTGATGGGCACGGCCCCGATGCGCGCGCCGCCGCGGGCCAGGCGCACCAGGATCTCCGACTCGGCATCATAGCGCGTGGTGCGCAGGCGCAGGCCGCGCAGTTTCGCCACCCGGTACAGGCGGTAGCCGCTCTGCGAGTCCGGGATCGTGCAGCCGGCCAGGCCGCTGATGACCCGGCTGGTGGTGATGTTCGTCCACTTGCGCAGCCAGGGCATGTTCGTGGTGCTGGACATGCGGGTGCCGACCAGGGCGTCCCAGTTGTCCGTGGCCGCCGCCTCGAGGAAGGCCTGCATCTCGCCGGGCAGGTGCTGGCCGTCGCTGTCGAGGGTGAAGACCCAGTCGAGGTTCTTCTCCTGCGCCCAGGCGTACCCGGTGCGCAGGGCCATCCCCTTGCCCTGGTTGTGGTCGTGCCGTTTCACTTCGGCGCCGGCCTTCAGGGCCACCTCCGCTGTGCCGTCGGTGCTGCCGTCGTCGACCACGAGGATGCGGCAGTCCGGCTGGGCAACGCGGATCTCCCCGATCACGTCGGGCAGGAAACGCGCGGCATTGAGCGCGGGCAGGATGGCGCCGGTGGTCATGGGGCGGGCCTTTGGGGCGGATCCGGTCGGATCCGGGGTCGCTGGTGCCTGGATTGGTGCGAACGCCGAGACTAGCGTGCCGGGGCGTCGGGCGCAAGGGGCGGCCCAAGCGGGTGCGCGCGGGCCGAAGATCGGAACGGGACGGGCATGGGCGCAGGAAACTCGCCATTGCCGGCTCAGGCGTGGTAGAATGCCTACTTCTGCAGGGGACTATTTCTTTCTACGGCAGGAGCGACTCATGAAAAGCCCGACCCGCCACCCCCTGGCTGTGGCGAACATGGTCACCGCCGCCCTGGCCCTGGTTGCGGCGATCGGCGCCACGGGGACGCGTGCCCTTGCCGAGATGATCGTCGTTTCCACGGTCCCGACCGCCGGAATGCAGCAGTTCCCGGCCGACCTGCCCGTTTCCGCCTCGCACGGCTTCTGGAACCCGGATCAGGACGGACCCTGCATCACGCCGGTGCAACATGCGGAGATCGAGGCCTACCTGGCCGCGAACGTCGCGGACCTGAAGGCGCGCGGCCTGTTGCCGGAAACACCGGACAAGGCGGCCGGCGTCCTGCTGCAGTGGCCCGTGAAGGCGGCGCCCGGCCTGGACGATCCGGGCGTGCACGGCATCTCGAACTTCGTCGACGAGAACCTGGCCTATCCCAACCAGGTGCGGGACTACAACTGCGGCACGCGCACCTACGACAATGCCAGCGCCTACAACCACGCGGGCACCGACATCTTTTCGTGGCCCTTCCCGTGGTACCGGATGGACCATGACCAGGTGCAGGTCGTGGCCGCGGCCCCCGGCGTGATCATCGGCAAGGACGACGGCAACTACGACCGCAGGTGCAGCGGGTCGGGGCTCCTGTGGAACGCCGTGTACGTCCAGCATGCCGACGGCTCGGTCGCCTGGTACGGCCACCTGAAGAAACTTTCTCTGACGGCCAAAAACATCGGCGATCCGGTGGCGGTCGGCGAGTACATCGGCATCGTCGGCAGCAGCGGCAACAGCAGCGGGCCGCACCTGCACCTGGAGATCTACGACAACGCCGGCCACCTGGTCGATCCGTGGCTGGGCGCCTGCAACACGATGAACCCGGACGGCTGGTGGGCCGCGCAGCGCCCGTACTACGATTCGGCGATCAACGCACTGCGCACGCATTCGATCGCGCCGGTATTGCCGGCCTGCCCGAACGCCGAGACCATCAACGAGAACCGCTACTTCGCGCCGGGCGGACTGGCCTTCTTTTCCGCCTACTACCGCGACCAGCGGCAGGGGCAGCTGAGCACCTACGAAGTCCTGCGCCCGAACGGCACGGTCTGGCAGCAGTGGACAGCGTCGCTCGGCGTCCCCTATTACGCGGCATCGTATTGGTACTGGAGCTGGTACCTGCCGGTCGATGCGGAGACGGGTACATGGACGTTCCGCGTCACCTACGAGGGCCAGGTGGTCACCCGCACCTTCGGCGTGGGCGTTGTGGCGGACGCGCCGCTGGCCGTGGCGGGCGGGGTCACGGCGCTGCACCCGGCCGAGCCCAATCCGTTCAATCCTTCGACGACGATCCGCTTCTCGCTGGGTGAGGCGGGGCCGGCGCAGTTGAGCGTCCACGACCTGCAGGGGCGGCGCATCGCCACGCTGCGCGAGGGCGTGCTGCCGGCCGGCGAACAATCGGTGGTGTGGAATGGACGTGGCGTCGGGGGCGCACTGATGGGCAGCGGCGTGTACCTGGTGCATTTGCGCAGCGGCGGCCGTGATCATGTGGAACGGGTCGTTTTGCTGAAATGACATCGGGTGGCGCGGCAAACGATTGCATGCGGGATTGGGTCGCGGGTTGACCCGCGGTTGACCCGCGCGGTTTGCGGCAAAAAAGACGAGCCGCCGACCCCGGCAACTCGTTGCATCTTAGCAAATTAAGTGGTCGGGACGGCGAGATTTGAACTCGCGACCCCTAGCTCCCAATCGGCCGCGATACGACACCGCCGCCGGCGAGCGGCACGCCGATGCGAACCAACGTGATGCACGGACCGTCGTGCAGCATTTCGGCACCCGGCGGGACCGGCGCCGACATCGACGGCGCGGCACCCATGCTGGCGGGTGGCGGCAGGGCCTTGGGCAGGCGCTGACCAGGGCCGCTGGTTTCCGCCCGACCCGGTCCCGGCGGGCGGCCACCCCCTGGACCTGGCGGGGCCTGCAGGCCGGACTTGATCTCGAGAAACAAGACCGCATCGTAGCGCTGCCAGTCGTCGGCCTTCAGGGCCGAGGCCTGGGCGATCCGGGTGTGAAGCCACCACGCCGTCCACCACTCCACACCATGCGAGGCACAGATCAGCGCGCGCTCGGGTCGCTGAACGTGCGTGGCCAGGCTCTGCAGTTCCATCATCGCGGCCCGGCTGAGGATGGCACTGCCACCCCGCTCGAGCATCGGCGTGGCGCTGCCGATGGCGCCGACCAGGACCGCGCCGACGATGCCCCCGCGGAGCCACCCCGAAGTCAGGTGCAGCAGGGCGAACGCGAGGACCATGACGGCGGGCACGAACGCGATAAGATCGAAGCGCACGGCCTTGTCGGTACTCCACCACGGGCCGGTCAACGCCAGCACAGTCAGCGCTGCGCCGGCGACGAGCGCGACATCGGCTGCGGGCTGGCCTTTCCGGCGGCGCCACACGACGCAGAGCCCTGGAACAACCGCCACGGCGAATGCGAGTGCAGGCAACCAACGCAGCACGTCCATCCCGCCGCCCGGAGGGACCGGCATCTGCTTGCCTTCGGCGGAGAAGGCCGCCGGGTTCGTGAACGCGGTGATAAGGCGATGGATGCGGGCCGGGTCGAACTTCCACAGCACGAGGGTTCCGACGAGTACGACCAGCAGTCCTGCCGCGCCCATTCCCGGCAGAACCTGGCGCCAGCCGGCGACGCCCTTCACGGACGTGAACACGAGCGTCGTCGAGGCCAGCAGGACCACCGCCGCTCCCAGCACACCGACATGGGTCAGGCCGAGCAGCAGCAGGCAACCGAGCACGGCGGCGCCGCGCCTGGGCGTCGGTGCGCCGAGCCAGCGATGCAGCAGCAGGGCCAGCGCCGCAAACCACACCAGCGCGAGCGAGTTCTTCTGCAGCTCCCCGACCATCCGGAACCATGGCCACGCGAAGCACGCCAGGGCGGCGGCGGCGAGCGGCACGGCATCACCCCGGCCGCGCACCGCCGCCCACTGCCGCACGAGCCCGAACACGGGCCACGCGACAAGCGGCGGGAGCACGGCGTCGCACAATTTCACGCTCCACACGATGGCATCCGCCTGCGCCATTCCGCTGATGCCGGCGATCCCCCACGCCAGCGCCGCGTGAAGGTAGAACACAAGCGGCATGTCCGGAATGCCGAGCGCGCCGCGTTCCAGGAGCGAACGCGCCTGCACCAGGTAGTAGGCTCCGTTCACTCCGGGCATGTAGGGCGTGTCGAACAGGAGCCATGCGCGCGCGGCCGCCGCCACGACTGTGATCCCGAGAACCGGCAGCAGACGCCGACACGAGTTCCCGTTGCAGTTCGTCCTGCCGGGCATTCAGCACCAGTCCGGATCGGTTGAAACAGCCATCGACGACCGGCAGCCTGAGGCAGGCTGGATGGTGGCAAGGACCGGCATGGCTTTGCCGAGACCGCTCATGGGCGCTCTCCCTTGCGAGGGACAGTCACTGCAGTGCTGATATCCCCCCATCGACCCGACGTATCCGCCACGGACGGCCGGTCCTGAATGGCGGATGGGACCCACTCCCCTTGATGTCGCACCCGTCCCACGATGGCCGCGACAAGACCGAGCCCTGCGCACACAGCGATGGTCGGCCCCATGCTGGAGTTCTTCGGGGCGCCGGGCTGTGCGGACTGGTCTGCACTCACCGAGCTCACGATGCCCGCGGCGCCCATGCCAAGGCCGCCGAACTTCGTCCAGGTCCGCATGAACGAGCGCGACCGCCAGATGTCGACCGAGACGATCTGGTTGCGGGATATCGGGCCAGTGTGGCGGACGAACAGCGAGTCTTCGCTCATCCCGACCACCGTGTCCTCGACGGTGCGTAGGCCGAGCAGGTGCACGCGCACCCGTTCGCCTGGAACCTGCGCGCCGGCAATCGCTGCGTTCCCCAACATCACGGCCGCGACCAGCCACATGACAATGCATCTCGCGTACAAGTAGACCTCCTCTGGGATTGCCCAAGTGCCTGCGTGGAATCTGTCTTCGTCGGAGTCTGCCAACCGCGGTTCGTCGACCTCGCGTGGGGACCGCCCCGCCGGCACGCTACCGGGCATTGCGCACAAGCCGGACGAAGTTGTTGATGCGGATGGCATCGCCCTGGGGGCCGCGTCCCAAGGGGAAGTCCGCGGGATCGCCTTCCTTGGGATCGCTGCGCTGCGCGCCGGCCCCATGAACGTCCAGCCAGGCTGCGGTCGCCGGGTCCCACGGCGCCGTCATGTAGCCCATGGCCCGCCCGAAGGCGATGTAGATGGCGGCGCCCTGGATGCCGGTGGAGGACAGGTGGGTGGTCCCGGTCCAGTAGAATGGGAAGTCCGCCTGTCCCGCCTCATTGGTGATGCCCGTGCACGTGAACAGCGGGTCGATGGCCGCGGACGACGTGGTGGCCGGCGACCTCGTGTAGTCCACGATGGTCTGCAGTTCCTTGGCATTGGGCAGGCGCCAGTCGTTGTGGCCGAGGTAGTTCCCGGCGTTCTTCGCCTGCGCCCAGGCCAGGGCCTCCTGCCAGTTCAGGCCCCTCCCGCCGTCATGCTTGGCCCACATCAGGCGGGTGGCCCGGTCCGTGATCGTGGAGTCGCCGTTGTCCACGAAATCGTTGGCGCCATAGGCAGCACCCCGGACGCACTGCACGAAGAAGGACTTCTCCCCGCCTCCCGGCATGGTCAGGCCGTAACCCTTGATTCGCCCGTCGGCGAAGTTCACGCCGAACAGGGTCTGGTCGCCCAGCATCGTCGTGCTCACGTATAGGGTGCTGGAGGCATACTGGGCGTCGATGATGCGCTCCCCCGCAGCGACATCGCCGTAACCAAAATCGAAGAACGTGCGATCAATGAATGGTGTCAGGCTCGAAGGGTCACTGCCCGGGCCAACATCCGTGCCCCTGAAGTCCATCAGGGAGTAGAGTTCCTTGATGGTCGGCAGCCGCCAGTCGCTGCAACCCCCGAACCTGGCCGCGTTCAGCACCGCGGGCCTGGCCTGGGCGGCCGACAACGTCATCTTGTCCGCGGCGTTGATGGCGCCGTCGCCGTTGGTGTCCGGGCTGTGCTGCCAGGTCAGTTCCGTAACGACGTCGCGGACCGTCAGCCCGTCGCTGCTCTTCGTGTAGGCGGGTTGGTTTCCCGCGTACTGGGCATCCTGCCCGTAGAAGGCCTGGCCCGCGGCGGGCGACGGGAGTTCCGCGGTCGCGTCGAAACAGGCCGCCTGGCCGGTATCCACGATGGGGTAACGGGCGACGTCGCCGACCGCTTCGCTGCTGGTCGGGCTGTCCCCGCACGAGCTGAGAATGATCGTGAGCAGCGCCATCGGCAGGATGCGTCCCGCTAGCACGCGCGGCGCCAGTGAACGGTCGGACATTGGGCGAGGCATCGCGCTCCCTCTTCCGCCAAGGTGTGTCTGTTCAAGCCTGGGATCTACCCGGCGTCCGTCCGGCCAGCCGTGTGCGTCACGGCCTTCTCCTCGGGTGTTCGGGTCCGCCCGCGGGCCCTGGCAGCTGACCTGGGTCCTCGAGGGTCTTCTGCCCGATGAACTCGTGGAGTCGCTCGACCTGACGTGCGTCGAGCAGCGGCGCGAGGTCGGCGTCCAGGCGCCTGATGTGCTCCAGCAACGAGTCGTGCGCCGCCGACACCGTCGCGCGATTCGCTGAGTCGGCGGCCATCAGGAACGGTCGCAGCGCGGCGCGTTGCGCGGCGTCGCGCGGTTGCAGAAGGCGCTCCATGTCCGTCACGAAACGAGTGGGCCGTCCGTCGGTCGCCGCGCCGGCCTGGCCGGCCGGTCCGTCGGGGCGCGGCGGATGCAGGGCCGCGCCCGCGCCCAGCGCGCCGGCGGCGGCGCCCAGCAGGAAGGTGGCGGCAAGAACAAGAACGGCTTTCCTGTCGATGCGCATGCGTGGCTACTCCTGGTGCGACACGGTGATCGTGCCGAGTCCGTAGATGGCGTCGAGCGATCCCGGCGCCGCGCTGGCGTACGTCAACATCGTCGTCTCGCTCGCGGTCGATGCGCCGATGAGTGCCTGCACAATGGTCTGCCCCTCGCGACGGTTCCCCACGTTGTGCACCGCGAGGACGAGCACTGCGGCCGCGACCGGCGGCGCGAGCCGGAGAAAGAGACGGTTGACGGCGACGCTGAATGCCACCGTCTCGGCCGCGCCCCCGGTGAACGCCCGTTCCGCGCGCCATCGCGCCACGGCGCGGTCAGCGAATCCCGGGTCGAAACGATCGCGGCGCGATCCGGCAAGCGCGTCGTGCAGTCGTTGCTGGTCTTCAGGGCGGTATGTCACGGTGACTCCGGTCCGAGCGCTGTCTTGAGTTTGGCGAGAGCCCGTGTGAGCCGGCTCATCACCGTGCCTTCGGGAACGCCGAGCAGTTCGGCCGTGTCGCGGGTGGAGCGCTCTTCGAGGATGCGAAGCACGACCACGGCCTTGTGCTTGGCATCCAACGATTCGACGGCCTGACGGACGGTTTCATTCCGTTCGCTCGTCTCCACCGGATCGGTGGTGTCCGGCGAGGCGAGTTGGACCTCTTCGTCCGCGCCGCCGCCGGTCAGTCGATGCCAGCGGGACTGCTTCCTGCGGCGTTCGAGGACGTCGCACGAGAGATTGATGGCGATGCGGGTGAGGTACGTGCGCAGCTGGGCATCGCCGCGAAAGGCCGCCTTCGCGCCGAAGAGCCTGACGAAGGTCATCTGCCCGACGTCGTCGGCATCATCGCCCGGTCCGAGCATGGCCGTGACCACGCGCGCCACGGCCTGCTCGTGGCGTTCGACGAGGGCGCGATACGCCGATTCGTCGCCGTCCGCCGCGCGCAGGAGAAGCTGGCGATCGTCGAGGTTGCGATGATTCATGACCGTTGGACGCCTCAACGTGCCGTTTCATTCCATCTGGAATTGCATGCTTCGGTGAGTATCGCCGGGTATAGGGCTTCGCTCCAGGCCGTTTCGCCTGGATCGGAGTCCTTGGCAATGGCGTCAACCGGCTTCGGGCCCAGCGCCGGCACACCCCCCAGCCGCCGCTGTGAGCGCGTCATCCGACCATTCCGCCCGCGTCAGGTTTACTCACGGCTCCTCATGCGAGGCGGGCTTCGCCGGACTGCCCAGCACATGTCGCAGGAGAAAGGGACCTCGGTTGACCGTGGGTTGCCCCGCGCCGTTCCTGGCAAAAAAAGACGAGCCGCCGACCCCGGCAACTCGTTGCATCTGCATAAATTAAGTGGTCGGGACGGCGAGATTTGAACTCGCGACCCCTTGCCCCCCATGCAAGTGCGCTACCGGGCTGCGCCACGTCCCGACCAAATCGATTCAGCGTGCCGGCCCGAAGCCGGCGGGGGTTCTCCGCTGGGAGGCGACAATCTAATACGGCCCCCCGGCCGGGACAAGCACCAATCCCGCTGCGGGGCTGCGTGCGAAAGCCCTAGCTCTTGCCCGCCATCTTCTTGAGCGGCGCGGCTTTGCCGGGCCCGAGTTGGCGCACCATCTCCAGGATGGCCTGCAATTCAGTGCGCACCATCGCCAACTGCTCGCGGGCCTGCCCGGTCAGGGCCACTTCGCCCTCGGCGTGGAGTTCGAGATCGATCTGCGGGTCGCCGGCCGGGGCCGCCTCCGCGGGCTTGGCCTCGCGCAGCGCCTTGCGGGCGCCGGCAATCTTGAAGCCCTTGTCGTAGAGCAGTTCCTTGATGGCCAGCACGGATTCGATGTCGACGGGGCGATAGCGGCGGCTGCCTGCACGGGTCTTGCGCGGGTGCAGGGTCGGGAACTCCGACTCCCAGTAGCGCAAAACGTGCGCCTTGACGCCGGTGATCCCGGCGACTTCGCTGATCGAGTAGTAGAGCTTCTTGGGGTAGTCCATGGCTAATCCGCCTCGGGCCGCAACTCCCGTTCCATCAGTTCCCGCATCGCCTGACGCGGCGGCTTACCGGAAAATAGCACATCGTGAACCTGTTTGGTAATCGGAAGTTCGACATTGTGCTTCTGACCCAGCTTCAAGGCGGCCTTGGCCATCTCGACGCCCTCGACGACCTGCACCCAGCCCGCCAGCAGCTCTTCGGGGCTGCGGTCGCCGGCGGTTACGGCCTGGCCGAAATTGCGGTTACGGCTGTGGTGGCTGATGCAGGTGGTGATCATGTCGCCGATGCCAGCCAGGCCCGAAAACGTGTCCGTGCGGCCGCCCAGGGCCTTGCCCAGGCGCGCCAGCTCGACCATGCCGCGGGTCATCAGGGTGCCGCGGGTGTTGTCGCCCGCCCCCAGTCCGTCGGCCATGCCGACCGCCAGGGCGATGATGTTCTTGAAGGCCGAGGCGAACTCGACGCCCGCCATGTCGGGATTGGTGTAGACCCTGAAGTAGGGGCCGGAAATCCACGCCTGCCAATGCCCCCAGTCGCCGCCGTCCTGGCCCGACAGCACGACGGCCGTCGGCAGCTCCAACGCCACTTCCTCGGCGTGGCTCGGCCCCAGCAGCACGGCGGTCGGATGCGGCGAGGGCGGCGTCAGCGCGGCGAGCTCCTCGGTGATGACCTCGCTCAGGCGCTCGAGCGTGTCGACCTCGAAGCCCTTGGCCAGGTTGACGATGGGAATGCCTGGCGGCAACGCGCCCGAGGCCACGACCTGCTTCATCACCGAGCGCACGGCCTGGCTGGGCACGACCACGAACACGATGTCAGCGCGCACCAGCGCATCGTTGAGGTCCAGCGTCGCGCGCAGGTTGGGCGGCAGCACGATGCTGCCCAGGTAGTCGGGGTTGGTTCCCGTCTGGTTGATGCTGCGGACCTGCTTCTCGTCGATGCCCCACAGCACGACCCTCTCCCACTTGTGGCAGAGGTGGCGGCCGAAGGCGCTGGCCCAGCTGCCGGTGCCCAGGATGGCGGCCTTGCGCGGCATGTTTTCCATGAAGGGTCCCCCGGTCATTGGGCGGGCGGCGGCGCATCGTCTTTGTGGTGGCGCAGCGTGGTCTCGGTGCCCGCACGCAGCCGGGCCAGGTTGGCGCGGTGCTTCCAGATCACCAGGCCGCACATCAGGAACGTGAACGTGATGATGGTCTTCGAGGTGTCGGCGTGGCGCCACTCGAAGAACAGCACGCCCAGGGGCAGCACGCAGGCGGCCACGATGCTGGCCAAAGAGACGATGCGCTTGACCGCGACCACGGTGCCGAACGCGACGACCGTCACCAGCAGCGCCCAGGGCTCCAGCACCGCGAACGCGCCGCCGGTCGTGGCCACGCCCTTGCCCCCGTGGAAGCTGACGAACGGGCTGAACGTGTGGCCCAATGCCGCCAGGACGCCCGCGAAGATGCGGAACAGGTCGGGCGTGATGTGGAACGGGGTCGTCATGTGCGGCGGCCAGTTGTTCACCAGGCTCGTCATCAGCGCGACGGCCGCGGCGCCCTTGGCCATGTCCAGCAGCATGCAGCCGACGCCCCAGCGCGGCCCCAGGGTGCGGAAGACGTTCGTGGCGCCGAGGTTCCCGGAGCCGTGGTGGCGAAGGTCGATGCCCTTGACCGCCCGGGCGATGATGAAGCTGAAGGGAATGGCCCCCAGCAGGAACGCGACCACGAGGTAGGCGATGATCTGCATGGGTCCTTTTCCGGTCG
Source organism: uncultured bacterium (assembly GCA_903859215.1). Taxonomy (GTDB): domain Bacteria; phylum Krumholzibacteriota; class Krumholzibacteriia; order LZORAL124-64-63; family LZORAL124-64-63; genus CAINDZ01. Next base: position 58,203 of record CAIOLW010000365.1, read on the forward strand.
AGAGTTCGGGCGCCGCCGTTCTAGTGTTTCTTCATCTTTACAAAGATACGGTTTCCGGTAAAGCCGAATTCCTCGCGCAACTGATTATTGATGAACCGCAGGTAGTTCCGGGCAAAGAACTTGGGCTCATTCACCGAGAGCATGAAGGTGGGCGGGGCGCTCTCGACCTGGGTGCCGTAGTAGATCTTCCCGACGCCGCCGCCGTGCGTGCGCGGGCCCTGGAAGGCGATGGTTTTCTCGAGGAACTCGTTCAGTTGGCCGGTCGGGATGCGCTTCTGCCGCGCCTCGCTGACCTCCCACGCCATCTCGAGGATGCGGCCCGAGCGCTGCCGGGTCTCGGCGCTGACGGTGAACCAGGGAGCGTAGGTCAAAAACGGCACTTCGGTGCAGAACTTCTCCCAGTGCTCGAGGTGCGTGTTGGCGCCCTTGTCCGTGATCAGGTCCCACTTGTTGAAGATCACGATGCAGCCCTTGCCCGCGTCGTGGATCATGCCGGCGATCTTGGAGTCCTGCGTGACGGCGCCCGCGGTGGCGTCGACGACAAAGACGGCGACATCGCACTGCTCGAGCGCGCGCACGGTGCGCATGTTGCTGAAGACCTCGATGGCCTCCTCCACCTTGGACTTGCGGCGGAGGCCGGCCGTATCGATCAGCCGCAGCGTCTTGCCGTGCCACTTGAGGTCGGTGTGGATCGAGTCGCGGGTGGTGCCGGAGATCTCGCTGACGAGCGCCTCTTCACGGCCCACGAGGATGTTCAGCAGGGATGACTTGCCCACGTTCGGGCGGCCGAGGATGGCCACCTTGCAGTCGCAGGGGTCCTCCAGCTCGGCCTTCGGGAACCCTTCGACGACGATGTCGAGCAGGTCGCCCACTCCGTGGCCGTGCAGGGCGCTGATGCCAAACGGTTCGCCCAGGCCCAGGCTGTGGAACTCGTAGAGGGCCAGGCGCTCGCCGTCGGTCTCGACCTTGTTCACGCACAGGACGACCGACTTGCCGCCCTTGCGCAGGTCGCGGGCGATCGACTCGTCCCACGCCATCGGCCCCACCTTGCCGTCGACCATGAACAGGACCAGGTCGGCCTCTTCGATCGCCTCGCGGGCGATCTGGGTGACCTTCTCGTCGAAATCACCGGTCGTTTCGCCGAACGGGATGATGCCGCCCGTGTCGAGCAGCTGGAACGGGTGCCCCGCCCAGTCGGTGGTCTCGGCGATGCGGTCGCGGGTCACGCCGGCGGTCTCGTGCACGACCGAGCGCCGTTCCCCGAGGATCCGGTTGAACAGCGTGGACTTGCCCACGTTGGGACGGCCGACGATGGCGACGGTGCGCAGGTCCAAGGGCAGACTCCCGGTCCGGTGGAAGCCCGACGGGTTCGCCGGGTGGAGTGACAGCGCCGCTGTGGTGTCGCGGGGCCGCAGGGGCCGAAATTAGCCCAATTGACGCCAGAAATCAATGAACCCGTCCTCCTCGCCCACGTGGACCCGGTGGGGCGAGCCGGCAGTGAGGTCATCCAGGGTCAGTCCGTCGAGGGTCAGGCCGTCGGCGTTGAAAACCCGTGGGGAGAGAACCACATCGCGCACAGGGGCTTGCGGGAGTGCTACGAGAGCTTTCCTGAGGTCGCCGCCGGAAAGCAGGCCGGCCACGGTGACCGAGGCGCCGTAGAAGGTGTTAGGGACGCCGACGACGTCCACCTTGGGCGCCTGGGCGGCCTCGAGGACCGGGGTGAATTCGCGGCGCCAGGCGGTGGCGGCCAGTTCGCCGGTCAGGACCGTCAGCGGCCGGGTCGGCATGTCGTTGTCGCGGGCGGCCCATTCGAGTTCTTCGCGCCAGGTGTCGCGCAGCCGGCACGTTAAGCCGATGGCGTTGTCGATCTGCCAGAACTCGTCGTAGTCGGCGGCGGGCGGGAAGGGGCGGCCGGTTTGGAGGTAGAACTCGTCGCTCAGGTAGACGAAGCCGTAGCCCAGTTGTGTGCGGGCTTCGAGTTGCCACGCAGCGACCTGATCGATGGTGGCGTTGGCTACGTGGGGCGTGACCGGGTCCAGCTTGGTGAGGCCGTCGCGGTGAATGCTCAGGCCGACCGGGACGATGGCCAGGGAGCGGATGCCGCCGATGCGGGGTTCGCCGTCGTCGGGGTCTACTTGCGCCGGCGCAAGTGAGGTGAGGTCGTCGTCATCGTCGCCGGGCGGGAAGGCGGGCTCGCCGCAGGGCAGTTGCGCCGGCGCAACTGGTTGATCATCGCCGATCAGTTCGTCGGCGCCCTCCCCCATCCCGCCCTCTTCATACCCGTGCCCGCGGCGGCTGACGGCCGTGAAGGCGGCCTCGTCGTCGTCCTTGGGAGCGGCCAGGGTGAGCAGGTCGCGGAAGGTCTTTTCCAGGATCGCGCCTTCGTTCCACCCCGGGCAGAGCACGACCTGCGTGTGGATCTCGATCCCGGCTTCAACCAGTTGCTGAAGGATGACCATCACGTCGAAGCGGCGCTTGATCCCCAGCATGCGCGTGCGCACGTCGATGTCGGTGGCGTGCACCGAGACGTACAGCGGCGAGAGGTTCTGGCGGATGATGCGCTCGAGGCCGCGGCGCCCAAGGCTGGTCAGCGTGATGTAGTTGCCGTAGAGGAAGCTGAAGCGGTAGTCCTCGTCCTTCACGTAGATCGGCTCGCGCATCCCCTTGGGATTCTGGTCGATGAAGCAGAAGACGCAGTCGCAGGCGCAGGTCTTGAACTCCATCGGCGCGAAGCACTCGGTCACGGCCTGGATGTCGCCCGGGTCGAGGCGGACGATGAGCTCGCCGCCGTCGGCGCGGCGGATGCCGAGCGCGGTGGTGCTCTCCTCGGGCGCGTAGTAGTAGAGGTCGAGGATGTCCTCGAGGGGGCGGCCGTCGATGGTGGCCACGGCGTCGCCGGGCCGCCAGTCGTGCAGGCGGTCCAGGGGCGGCGGGAAGGGGCGCGTCAGTGGGATCATGGTCGGGTCAAGAAAGCACAGATCGGGCGGGCGGGCAACTTGTGCGGGTATTGGGTGTTGCGGGCGCGGGGTTGACAGGGTGCTGGGACCGGGCTAATTTGGGCGCCTGCCAAGCGGATATCTGGAGCGGGCTTAGCTCAGTTGGTAGAGCATCAGCTTCCCAAGCTGAGGGTCGCGAGTTCGAGCCTCGTAGCCCGCTCCAATTCCTCTCACTGCACAACAAGATATCATTGGTGCGCCCACACTTGCGCCGGGGCAAGTACACGGCGGGCCGAGCGCAGGATGTGGTATTACCCGCGACGCCGTCGCCTATGGCATGATCTGCAGGATGGCCTCCGCCAGCGCGGGCGACTCGGGGGCTCCGCGCATCCTTCCCTCTACTTTCCTGAACCAGGTCCGCTGCCGCTTCGCATACTGCCGCGTCACGCGCACGATCAACTCTTCTACTTGCGCCGGCGCAAGTGAGCCGCACAGGTGCGCCACGATCTCGCGATATCCCAGTGACCCCAGCCCGGGGCAGTCGGGGTCATGCTTCGTCATCAACGCCCGCGTCTCCTCGATCCACCCGCCCGCCAGCATCGCGCTTGTGCGCGCGGCAATGCGCGCGTCCAGTTCGGCGACCGGGCGCTCCAGCACGAACACCGGGAAGTCCAGTCCCAGCGCCGGGTCGGGCTTCTGCGCGGCCGCCAGTTCGCTCATCGGCCGGCCGGCGACCAGGCCGATCTCCAGCGCCCGCTGGCTGCGATACCGGTCGTTGCCGTGGATGCGGTGCCACGCTGCGGGGTCGCTCGCCTGCAGGCGGCGCCGGATCTCGTCGTCGCCGAGATTGTCGAGTTCGGCGCGCACTTCGGCGAGCGGGCGCCCGCCATCCCCCAGGTCGAAGAAACCGTCGCGGATCGCCGTCAGGTAGAGGCCGGCGCCGCCCACCACGACGGGTCGCCCGCCGCGCGCGGTGATCTCGCCGTACACGCGGCAGAAGTCGGCGCGATAACGCGCCGCGTCATAGGTGTCTTCGGGAGGCAGGAAGTCGATCAGGTGATGCGGGCAGATCGCGAGCTCTGCGGCAGTCGGCTGCGCCGTGCCGATGCGCAGCCCGTGGTACACCTGCCGGCTGTCGAGGCTGATGATCTCGACGGGAAACTCTTGCGCGAGCTGCGTGATGAGCGCGGTCTTGCCGACGGCGGTCGGCCCCACGATGACCGGGCAGGTGCCTGCCGTACGGCCGGCTTCCATGTCACGCGCGCCCGAAGCGTTTTTCGAGCTCTCCCAGCGTGAACTGGATCAGCGTCGGGCGGCCATGCGGGCAGCTGAGCGGCTGGTCGGTGGCGAACAGCTGGTCCACCAGGTTCTGCATCTCGGGAATGGTCAACGGCTCGCCGGCGCGCACCGCGGCGTGGCAGGCGTAGCTGGCCAAGAGGTCGACCTGGTTTTCCTGGCTGGGTTTGTCATCCCAGGCGAGGTCATCGAGGATGTCCAGCAGCAGGCGGCCCTCGTTCCAGTTCTTCAGCGAGGCGGGCACGCCCTGCACGAGGATGCTGTGGCCGCCGAAGGGCTCGATGGTGAATCCCATCGCCTTCAGCTGGTCGGCGTGCGCCTGCCAGGCCTGCACCTGGCCGGGCGTCAGCTCGAGGTGCGCCGGGAACAGCAGTTGCTGCGTGGGGACGCCGCCGCCGGTCAGGGATTTGCGGGCCTCGTTGTAGAGCACGCGCTCGTGGCTGTTGTGCTGGTCGATCAGGACCAGGCCGCCGCGGATCTGCGTGACGATGTAGGTGCGGTGCAACTGCCAGAACGGGGCCGCGTGCAGCGGCAGATCGCCGCCGGGCAGGCCCTCGCCCGCGCCGTACGGCACGTCGGGTGACAACGCCTCGGGCGGGTTGCGCAACGCGCCCGCGCCGAACAGCTCGGTCTGGCCGCGCGGCACGCCGCGGTACTCGAAGCCGGCCGAGCCGCCGCGCTGGAAGTGGCGGCGCAGGTAGTCGTCCTGCGCCTTCGCCAGGCGCTCGGCGGCTTCCTGCGGCGGCAGGTTGCGGAACTCGGGCGCTTCCGGATCGGGCGCGGGCTCGCCGGACCACGGGCGCAGGTCATCGGCGCGGCGCAGGCCCAGGCCCTCGATCAGCGCGCCCTTGAGCAGGCCGAAGATCTCGCGCTCGAGCAGGAGGCGCACCTCGGTCTTGGCCGGGTGCACGTTCACGTCAACTTCGCCCGAGGGCACCTGCAAAAAGGCGATGACGACGGCGTGGCGGCCGGCGGGGATCGTCTCGCGGTAGGCCTGGGCGATGGCCTGCGACAGCGCGGGGCTGTCGACGGGGCGGCGGTTGACGAAGATGAACTGCTGTTCGCGGTTGCCGCGCGTCCAGGTGGGGCGCGACGCCAGGCCGTCGACGCTGAACCCGCCCTTGGTGGTCTCGAAGCGCGCCATGTGGCCGACGACGGCGGCGCCCAGAAGATCGCGCGCGCGGTCGGTCAGCGACGAGGCGGGGCGCAGGTCGAGCAGGATCTCGCCCTCGGCCTTCACCAGCCAGCGCGTGTCGGGGTTGGCCAGGGCGAGCTGCGTGAGCAGGCGCATCACCGCGCGTTTTTCGGCCTGCGCGGTCTTCATGAACTTGCGGCGGGCGGGCGTGTTGTAGAACAGGTCGCTCACCGTGATGGTGGTGCCGCGGTTGCGGGGCGCGGGCTCGCGGCGGATGATCTCGCCGCCCTCGATCTCGACGAGGCCCCCCATGTCGCCTTCCTGGGTGCGGCTGACGCAGCGCACGCGGCTGACCGAGGCGATGCTCGCGAGCGCCTCGCCCCGGAACCCGAACGTGCCAACGCTCATGATGTCGGCCGCCGTCGTGATCTTGCTGGTGGCGTGGCGCTCGAAGGCGAGCGGCAGGTCGCGGAAGGCGACGCCGTGGCCGTCGTCGTCGACGGTCAATGAGGTGAGGCCGCCATCCTCGAGCGTGACCGAGATCTGGCGCGCGCCGGCGTCGAGGCTGTTCTCGACCAGTTCCTTGACGACGGACGCGGGCCTTTCGACCACTTCGCCGGCGGCGATGCGGTCGATGGTGGCGCCGTCCAGAACCCTGATCTTGCCGCGTTCGTCTGCCATCTTGCCCTTCATGATCTTCCTGTGCGCCGGCGCCCATGCGGGGACGCGAAGACGGCCGCCAGCGGCGTCTGCCGGGCGGATCCCGAAGGGTAATCGTGACGGGCAGGGGCGTCAACCGGTGCGCGGGGGGCTACTGGGAAACGGCCGCCAGAACAGCCTGGAGCAGCTTGTCGGGCGTGTCGCCGCCGCCTGGGTAGACGCGCGAGGAGGTGCGCACCTCGAGGGCGGGGTTGCCGGCCAGGACGCGCATCATGTCCGAGATGCGGCGCTGCAGGCGGGGCAGGGACTGGATGTCCTCCGGGACGATGACCAGGACGGTGCCGTCCTCCAGGCAGCCGATGTGGTCACTGCTGCGCAGCTGGCGCTCGATGCCGGCGACCAGGGCGGTCGGGTCCGGGGCCGGCTGCGCGCCATCGCCCTTGGCGGGACGGAAGGCGGCCAGGCCGAGCATGGTGTGGTAGCGGTCGCAGCGGTCCATCTCGCGGCGCAGGATGCCCGACAACGCGCCGCGGGTGGCGGCGGCCGTGATGACCGTGGTGGCCAGGTCCGGCTTCGCGGGTTCCAGGCGGTCGGTCAGGGCGTCGGTCTCGGCCGCGTCGAAGGTGGGCCGGCGGCGCATGCGGTCGGCCAACAGCGGCAGCAGGCGGCGCGCGAACAGGGCGTCGAACTCGGTGAACGAGGCGCCGTCCAGCGGGTGCAGGCGCCGCTTGTCCAGCAGCACCAGGCCCGGGAAGGCGTCGTGGCCGCCCAGCGGTACGGCCAGGAGCGACCGGGTGTTGGAGCCCCCGCCTTCGAGTTCCACTTCAAGCACAGTGGTCTGCCAGCCGCTGCGGCCGGCGTCGTTCAGCAGGCGCGCGGCTTCGCGGCGCAGGGCGTGGTCGTTCGTCTCGACTTCGTCAGGCCCGGGCGCGAGCATCTCCTCGCCCGTCAGCAGCATGGCCTCGCCGGCGCCGGTCAGGCGGCGGGCCGCGGCGAGCACGCGCTCGGCGCTCTCGGGGCCCAGCGGCGCCACGCCCAGCTCGGACAGGGCGGCGGCCAGGGTGGTCAGGCGGTCGAGCTGGTCGCTGGTCGAGGCGCGGTCCAGGAACCCGGTCAGGTGGCGATTGAGCAGCAGCAGGACCTCCGAGCTCACCGCATGGAAGTGGTGCGCGCGCGCGGCCGACGTGAAGGACAGGGTGAGCAGGGCGCGCAGCGGGTCGCGGCCGACCGGCAGGTGGAAGACGGTGGCCTCGGCGTTGGGATCGGCGCGGCCGTCAGCCGGTTCGCCGGGGCGCAGCACGCGCGGGCGGCCGCGGCTGAAGACCTCGGCCTTGAGCGGCGACGGCGGCGTCTCGTAGCTGGTGCCCTCGGGCGTGGCGCAGAACAGGTCGCCGTCGGCGGTCAGGATGTCGAGGCTGGCCTGGTCGGCGCCCGCCACCTCGCGCACGTCGGCGGCCCACGCGCACAGCGTGCTGGCGAGGGTCTCGGGCTGGCCGGTGTCGGAGGTGAACCTCTCCTCCATCTCGCGCAGCAGGGCGCGATCGCCCGAACTCTGGATGTGCAGGAAACGATCGAGGATCAGCCCGAAGCGGTGCGTCAGGCTCTCGAGGATCGCCAGCGAATCGTGGTCCAGCGCGGTCTCGCCCTCGGCCGTGCAGACGTTGATGACGCCCAGCACGCGGCCGTCCCAGAGGATGGGCGCGCAGACGGCCGAGTGCACGTCGATGCGGTCGCGATCGGCGCCCGGGTGCTGCGGCCCATGCACGAGCTCGGCCCGGCGGCTGTGCGCGACACGGCCGGCCACGGCCTCGCCAAGGCGCACGCGCGTGCGATGCTGGGTGGCTTCACTCAAGCCGTACGCGAAGGCGACGTAGAGTTCATCGGACTGGTGGTCGAGCAGCATGATCGAGCCGCTGCTGGCGCCGGTCGCGCGCGTGGCCAGGCCCAGCAGCCAGCGCAGCAGCGCCTCGCGGTCGAGCGCTTCCTCGATGCGGCTGAGCGTGCGGTGGATGGTGGCGGTCTCGAGTTCGAGGAACTCGCGGTCGCCGCCCGCCGTCGAGCGCGGCGCGGCCGTGGCCAGGCTCGACAGCGCCTCGTCCAGGTCCTGCTCGGGCGCGGCCTCGGGGGCGGCCGCCAGGTGGGGACCCGACAGCTGGTCGGAGAACTCGTGCGCCGCAACGGCCTCGAGGCCGGCGGCGGCGGCCTGGTCCACCAGGTCGGCCACCATGTCGTTGAGCGGCGGGTGCACCAGCCAGCGCGCGGCGCCGGGCGCCAGTTCACTCAGCGAAGCGATGACCGGCAGGCCCATCACTTCGGCCAGCCCGGCGCCCACGGACACGCCGGTGGGGTCGAGCACGGCCACAATGCGGGCATCGCGGCGCGTGGACAGCTCCGCCAGCAGGGGAAGCTCATTCTCCCCAGGGGTCACC